>RXIX01000017.1 GCA_003989075.1 Candidatus Competibacteraceae bacterium
CTGCCGAATAGGCAGCTCAGAAATTGCCGTTGTATGAAAACGCATCAATCATGATGTTCACTGCCGAATAGGCAGCTCAGAAATCGCGCATAGTCCAGCGGCAGCGGGCGGTGAAGTTCACTGCCGAATAGGCAGCTCAGAAATTGAATCCTTCATGAAGGGCATTTCCCGCAGTGTTCACTGCCGAATAGGCAGCTCAGAAAGCTCCGGTCGGCGGGTGGCGGTATTGCCTAAGTTCACTGCCGAATAGGCAGCTCAGAAATCTGGCGTATGCCTGACAGTGCCTCTCACGCAGTTCACTGCCGAATAGGCAGCTCAGAAATTTATTGGGCTAATGTTTAAGGCTTTGTGTTTGTTCACTGCCGAATAGGCAGCTTAGAAAGGTGCGCAAACCGCGCGATGAGAGCGGTAAACGTGCTCAAAGAACTCGGCGGCTGGTCCAGCCTGGAGATGGTGCTGCGCTATGCCCATTTGAGTACGGAGCAGTTGGCTGAACATGCGGAACGGCTGGCGAAACCTAAAGTCATCCGCACAAATTCCGGCACACCCAAAGAAAACGCCCAACCGATAAGGGTTGGGCGCTGATTTATTTGGTGGCCAGGGTCGGAATCGAACCAACGACACGCGGATTTTCAGTCCGCTGCTCTACCAACTGAGCTACCTGGCCAAACTACTGCTCTCAAAAGAGGTGCGCATTTAACCAGTTTGCGCGCCGTGCGTCAAGCCATGCGCTCACGATTTTGGTGGAGTATAACCCTCAGGCAGCGCCGAGCCGCTCCCGAAGAAAAACTGCTCCATCTGCTGCTCCAGGAACTGCCGCGCCTTCGGCTCAAACGGTGTCAGCCGATACTCGTTGATCAGCATGGTCTGCTGCCGCAGCCACTGCTGCCAGGCCGCCTTCGACACGTTTTCAAAGATCCGCCTGCCCAGTTCACCCGGATAGGGCAACCGATCCAGACCCTCGCCTTCCATCCCCAGCTTGACGCACATCACCCTTCGAGCCATCACCTACTCCTGCATGAAAGTGTTCAAGAGCGGACCCGTATCCGCCAGTGCCGCCAGCAGGCGCTGCACCGGCGCGGCCACACCCCGTTCATCGCGGCGCCGGCTGTTATACCAAACCCGCGCAGCCCCTTCCATCACCTGATCCACCGGACCGATCACCCAGGCCGGTACGGGCGTGATGTCGAGGTAAAAGTGACTGAAACCATGCCGCAACACCGGCCACGGCGCTTCCAGCCGTACCCGCAGACCCAAATGCGTCTGGCACCAGGCTACGATATCCACATCCAGCGGACATTCGGGCAAGCTCCACAGCCCGCCCCAAATGCCCAACGGCGGGCGCTGCTCCAGCAATACCCAACCCGGCTGCGCCTGCAACAACAGCATCCGCGTCATCCGCACCGGCAACTCCCGGCGCGGCCTGGGCGCGGGCAATTCCGCCACCCGTCCCTGATGATGCGCGGCGCAGCTCTCCCGCAACGGACAAGCCGCACACAACGGCCGGCGCGGCGTACAGACCTGCGCACCCAGATCCATCATCGCCTGCGTATAGGCCGCAACCCGCAGCGCAGGCGTATAGCGGTCCGCCAGCGCCCACAACACTGCCAGCACCCGCGGCTGACCAGGCCAGCCGGCAACAGCGGCAAAGCGCGCCAGCAGCCGCTTGACATTACCATCGAGAATCGGCTGACGCTGCCCATCGGCCAGCGCCAGAATCGCCCCGGCGGTCGAACGGCCAATGCCCGGCAATGCCTGCAATGCGCCACTCTCCAGCGGCAGCACACCGCCCCACTGCTCGCACACGCGCCGCGCCGCCTGATGCAAATGCCGCGCACGCGCGTAATAGCCCAGTCCGGCCCACAGCCGCAGCACCTCATCCAGTTCAGCACAGGCCAGCGCGGCGACATCAGGAAAGCGCGCCATGAAACGCTGATAGTACGGGATGACGGTAGCCACCTGAGTCTGCTGCAGCATGATCTCCGACACCCAGACCCGATACGGTGTCGGATTCTGCTGCCAGGGCAACTGCGTGCGGCCATGCGCGTCAAACCAGTCGAGCACGCGCTGCGCAAACTCCGCCGGCTCCATTGCAGCCGCGGCTACCGCAGCCGTCGCCGTCGCGTTCACCCTATATGCTGTGTGCACCGTTCAACATTCCTGGACTGAGGATTTAACATGGCTCGCATTCTGATCGCCGGTTGCGGCGATATTGGCACTACTCTGGGTCAGGCGCTGCATGCTGCAGGCCACACGGTCTGGGGATTGCGCCGCCAGCCGGGGCATTTGCCCGCTGGCATTCAGCCGCTGGCCGCTGATCTGAGCGTGCCCGAAACGCTGCGCACATTGCCGCCAGCCCTGGATGATGTGGTTTATAGCGCCGCTGCCAGCGGCTTCAGCGAAGCGCATTATCAGGCCGCCTATGTCGATGGCGTCGGCAACCTGCTGCATGCGCTGAGCACCGCCGGCCAGCAGCCACGCCGACTGCTGTTCACTTCCAGCACCTCGGTCTATGACCAGCATCAGGGCGAATGGATCGATGAAAGCTCACCGGCCACAGCCACGGCATTCAGCGGTCGCTGTATCCGCGCCGGTGAAGCACTGTTCCGGGACAGTCCCTGGCCAGCGATCGTGGTGCGCTTTGGTGGTATTTATGGACCCGGCCGCACCCGTCTGATCGACAGCGTGCGCGAGGGTTCCGCGACCTGTCCGGCGGGCCCGCCGCTGTATACCAATCGCATTCACCGCGATGACTGCGCCCGGGTTCTGGAGCATCTGCTGTTTCTGGATGATCCCGCGCCGCTGTATATCGCCGTGGATGATGAACCAGCGCCTCTGGATGAGGTGCTGGACTGGCTGGCGCAGCGGCTGGGTGTGGCGCCGCCGCTCCGCAAGGGTCAGGCCGTCAGCAAACCCGGTGCCGAACAGCGCGCCGATCCGGCGTTGCGGATGCGCGCCAGCAAGCGCTGCAGCAATGCCCGCTTGCGTGCCAGTGGCTTTCAGTTCCGCTATCCGACTTATCGCGAGGGCTATGCGGCGCTGCTATGAGGAACAGGCGCGGGGCGCACAGGGATTGTCGTTGCGCAAATCCTCAAAACGCCCCGCTGCTGAAGTCGTAGCTCATTTCGCTGTAGGGATGCTGCAGGAAAAAGCCCTGAATCAGGTCCACGCCCAATGACCACAGCACCGGCATGGCCTGCACATCCTCGACGCCACCGACGATGGTCGATGCGCCCAGTGCATCCAGATTCTGCACCAGTTCCTTAAGCTGAGCCTGCTTCTTGGCGTCCTTGGCCAGACCGTTGACGAAATACATGTCCAGCTTGACGTAATCGGCGCCGAGGTTCTTGAGCAGGCCCAGCGAATCCGCGCCGCGGCCAAAGCGATCCAGACAAAATCCGCAACCGAGCAGCTTGATACCGCCGAGAAAGCTGAACATGTCGCGCAGGCTGCGCTCCGCAGTAGATTCGGCCACGGCGAACACAATGTGCTGCGCCTCGACCCCGGCCTGTTCCAGGCGCTCGCGCAGCCAGGCGCTGAAGGTCTTGTCCTGCAAGGTTACCGGCAACACCTTGATGAACAGAGTGGTGGTCAGGTGCCGCTCCTGCAGCATCTCCAGAGCGTGCTCAATCACCCAGCGGTCCAGCTTCAAGCCCAGCGGCTGGTTATACGCCACGCCAAACACGCTGCCCGGCACCATTTCCTGTCCTTCGCGGTTACGCAGCCGCAGCAACACCTCATAGCGTTCGTTGGCATCGCCGCGCATGCTGGCAACCGGCTGGAACACCAGCCACATGCGCTCGTGGTCGAATATTTCCTGCGCTTCTTCCATGACCCGCGCCCGCAGTGACGCCTCGTGATCGCGCTTGGTTTCGGCAACGTTCTTCTGCAGATAAATACGCTCACCCTTGCCCTCGCGCGCCAGACCGCAGGCTGAATCGGCGCGCTGAATCAGCATCAGGTAATCCTCGCTGCGGTCAATGGCCACGGCAATGCCAATACTGGTGCGTAGCAGCAGAGCGTGCTCGCCGACCCTGTAAAATCCGGTTTCCAGCACATCGCGCACCCGTTGCGCCAGCTTGAGCAGGGCATCGCCGAGCAGATTGGGCACCATGACGGTAAAGATGGCATCACTGAAACGCGCCGCCGGCTGATCAGCATGTAGAATCTGCCGCAGACGCCCGGCCGCCTGGCCAACCACTTCATCGGCGGTTGAAACTCCCGAGGAATCGCGAATCGCGCGCAGATTGTCGAGCATGATGAACAGCACTGCTACCGACTGCACGCGCAGCCCGAGCGCTTCCAGTTCCCGTTCCAGCAGGGCAAGAAAGCGCCGCCGATTGAACAGGCCGCTGACTGCGTCGCTGTCGGTGAGCACGCTGAGCTTGACACGCATCGCCCGCGCCCGGCGCAAACGCTGTTTCACTTCCCAGCACAGGTACTTGGTTGCCACCGGCTTGGTCAGCAGGCTGGCGCCCGGCACTTCCAGATTCATCAGGTAGTGCGCCAGATCCGCTGGAAAGCACATCAGGATCATCGGCAGAATCTCGCACTCACGATTCTGGGCGATCACCCGCACCAGATCCGGCCCGGCGATTTCCTTGATATCCAGATCGATCAGCAACAGATCAGGCCGGAAGCGGTAGATATCCTGCAGCACCTGCAGGGGCTGGATCAGCACCCGCGGCGTGATGCCCTGCTCTTCCAGGGCACCGGCGATTTCCCAGGCCTCGGTCGGCCGATCATTGACAATCAGCACCCGGTAATAGCCCTGTGAGGTCTGTGGCAGCAGCAGTTCACGCAGCGTGGCAAGAATTTCCTCGTTATCAAAAGGCTTGCTGAAATAGGCGGTGCTGCCCGCGCGCACCGCGTCCAGTCGCGCCGCCATGTCGTTACGCTCGGCCAGACACACCACCGGTGCCCGCAGAACGCCTTCAGCACGCAATCCGGCCAGCAGACCCAGCGCAGCATCGGAACCCTCGGGGAAATCCACATCAATCAGGATCAGGCCCGGCATGCGCTCATGCAGGCGATTTTCGGCATCCTCCAGCTTGGCAATCTGCCGTACCCGGTAGCCGACATCCTCCAGCTTGGCGACCAGAGAGGCTTGTTCACCGGGGGCGATCAGGACAACTTCCGGCAGCGGCGCCAGCAATGGCCGGGTGCGCGGTTCATCATTGCCCAGGTCGCCGGTCAGCGCCGCCAGCAAACTGCGCAGGGCCTCGATCAGGGCGGTCAGCCGTTGGCGATCCGGTTCCGCCGGAATGCCAACCGATGCGGCGCAGACGCGGATATGCTGCTCAAGCTGAGTCACCAGATTGAGCAGGCGCTCTTCCTTGCGACCCTGAACGTTCTGCACCATGTCCTGCGCCAGACGCGCCAGCATCGTGAACGACTTGGCGTTCCACTTGACGTAGTACAGCTTCTGCCACAGATCCTCGATCAGCTTCAGGTGGTTGACCAGTCTGAGTCGCTGACTGTCCTGCGCATCAACCTGAGCCATGCGCATCTCCTTATCGGTTTAAAATGCTCGCGGTTGGACCCGTGGCCGGCGCCGGATCAGATGCCGGGATGGGCTCCCGATCCCCGCTCCGGCGCATAGCCATGCAGTATATTCAGCGCTCGATCTGGCTGACGTCGCGCACCGCGCCATGCGCGGCGCTGGTGGTCATGGCGGCATAGGCGCGCAGTGCTGGCGAGACGCTGCGCTGCCGGTCCAGCGGCTTCCAGGCCTGCACACCACGGGCCTGCATCGCTGCACGCCGCTGCTGCAACACCTCATCGCTGACCGCCAGATGGATGCGGCGCTGGGGAATATCGATCTCGATGGGATCGCCTTCCTCAACCAGGGCAATCAACCCACCCTCGGCGGCTTCCGGCGACACATGACCGATGGACAATCCCGATGTGCCACCGGAGAAACGGCCATCGGTGATCAGCGCGCAAGCCTTGCCCAAGCCCTTGGATTTCAGATAACTGGTCGGATAGAGCATTTCCTGCATGCCCGGTCCACCCTTGGGCCCTTCGTAGCGGATCAGCACCACATCGCCCGGCTGGATATGCCCTTTTAGAATAGCCGCTACGGCATCTTCCTGACTTTCCACCACCCGCGCCGGTCCGGCAAAGCGCCAGATGCTTTCGTCAACGCCGGCGGTCTTGACGATGCAGCCGTCGGCAGCCAGGTTGCCATAAAGCACCGCCAGCCCGCCTTCCTGGGAATAGGCGTGGGCCCGATCGCGAATACAGCCGCTGTCGCGATCCAGATCCAAACTCGGCCAGCGGGTGCTCTGGCTGAACGCTTCCTGGGTGGGAATGCCGGCGGGACCGGCCGCATAACGCAGGCGCGCCGCGTCGTCAGCGCTGGCACGGGCGATATCCCAGCGATCCAGCGCCTCGGCCAAAGTTTCGCTATGCACGGTGCGCGCGGCACGATGCAGCAGCCCGGCGCGATCCAGTTCGCCGAGAATGGCCATGACACCGCCAGCGCGATGCACGTCTTCCATGTGATATTTCTGCGTCGCCGGCGCTACCTTGCATAGATTCGGCACCTGCCGCGACAACCGGTCGATATCGCGCATGCTAAAGTCCACGCTGCCCTCACGCGCCGCTGCCAGCAGGTGCAGCACGGTGTTGGTGGAACCGCCCATGGCGATATCCAGGCTCATCGCATTCTCGAACGCAGCGAAGGTCGCGATGCCGCGTGGCAGCACCGATTCATCGCCCTGTTCGTAATAGCGCTGGGCAAGGGCGACAATGCGCCGGCCCGCTTCCAGAAACAGTTCGCGACGGTCGGCATGGGTGGCGAGCAGGGAACCATTGCCGGGCAGGCTCAGGCCGAGCGCTTCGGTGAGGCAGTTCATCGAATTGGCGGTGAACATGCCCGAGCAGGAGCCACAGGTCGGGCAGGCGGAGCGTTCCACCTGGGCAACATCGGCATCACTGATGCGGTCATCGGCGGCGCTGACCATGGCATCGACCAGATCAAGCTTGACCTCCTGACCGGCCAGACGGGTTTTGCCGGCTTCCATCGGCCCGCCGGAAACGAAGATCGCCGGGATGTTGAGGCGCAGAGCGGCCATCAGCATGCCGGGGGTGATCTTGTCGCAGTTGGAGATGCACACCAGCGCATCGGCGCAGTGGGCGTTGACCATGTATTCCACGCTGTCGGCAATCAGTTCACGCGAGGGCAGTGAATACAGCATGCCGCCATGGCCCATGGCGATGCCGTCGTCAACAGCGATGGTGTTGAATTCCTTGGCGATGCCACCGGCGGCTTCGATCTCGCGCGCGACCAGTTGGCCAAGATCCTTAAGATGGACATGGCCAGGAACGAACTGGGTAAAGGAATTGGCAATGGCGATGATCGGCTTGCCAAAATCGCCTTCCTTGACGCCGGTGGCCCGCCATAAAGCGCGGGCGCCCGCCATATTGCGACCGTGGGTAGTGGTGCGGGAACGATAGTCAGGCATGGAAATACTCCGCGAAACGGGAACAATAGGATTGGAACGATGGCAGGACCGCCCGGTTCGCGGAAATTCTAAGACAAATCGTGGCCTGCGTGGCGGGAATCAGCCTGCATCCGCCAAACGGGCACAGGCCGGCTGCAACCGCAAAGAGACGGCAAACATGTTCGGTAGCACGCTGACCCGGCGCGCGGCAGACCCCGCCGTTCAGGATGGAAAGAATGGCCAATCGTAAGCTCAGGCCGCCTTCCATGAAGTGAGTCATGGATGACGAACGACCCCGCTGGTTTAAGCCATTGCGTAGCGACTCAGATTGCAAGGCATCTCGCCGATGCAAGCTGGCGTGTAGCAGGGCGGCCAGCGGTGCTTAAAATCAGTCCCCGGCACGTTGAAGCCGGGGACTCAACGACGCGGTCATATCGAACAGCAGCACTTCGGCAGCCTGGGCGCCATCCAGGCGAATAGGGCCCGGCTCATCAAGTGCCAGGCCATCGCCAGGCTGCAGTTGCTGACCGTTGACCTGCAAGGCCCCGCGCGCCACCTGAATCCAGGCCAGTCGTCCGGCTGCCAGTTCAAAATTCACCGCATCCGCGCCATCCAGCAGCGTAGCGTACAGATTCACATCCTGATGCAGCGATACCGAACCTTCGCGGCCATCGCCCGACGCCACCCGTTGCAGACGGCCACGCTTCCCGGCGGCATCAAAATAGATCTGCTCATACGCGGGCGCATAGCCTTTGCGGTCCGGGATAATCCAGATTTGCAGGAAATGCAGCGGCTCATGCTGCGAATGATTGAACTCGCTGTGCTGAATGCCGGTACCGGCGCTCATCCGTTGCACCTCACCGGGCCGGATCACCGAACCATTGCCCAGACTGTCGCGGTGCGCCAGCGCGCCCTCCAGGACATAGGAAATGATTTCCATGTCGCGATGGCCGTGGGTGCCAAAACCGGCGCCAGGCACCACACGGTCATCATTGATTACCCGCAGGGGCCCAAAACCCATGTGTGCAGGATCGTGATAATCGGCAAAGGAAAAGCTGTGGGCACTGTCCAGCCAGCCGTAATTCGAGCGGCCGCGATCGCGGGCGGCGCGTAGTTTCATGGTCATGTTCACACAACTCCCGTGGACGATATGGATGGTGCTCAGAATAGGCGCAATGCGCCCGCCGGGGTCGATACCTGCAGACGGCATGCGGGGATTGCGGCCAGGCAGCGAGGCGGTTACTGTTGCGCCTGGATACAGGCTCTTCACGAGGATGACACAATGTTGCGTTCGGTACTGCGGTCGCTGGTCGCGCTTGGCATGGGCGTCGCCCTGGCCAGTACAGCACTCGCTGCGGGCGATCCCGTCGCCGGCAAGACCAAGTTCTCAGGCTGCGCCAGTTGTCACACCGCTCCTGGCTATATCCAAAGCAGCAATCCACCCTATCACGCGCCGCGGCTCGCCGGTCAGCATGCCGAGTATTTACTAACGGCCCTGAATGCCTACCAGAACGGTGAGCGCCAGCACCCGGTCATGCACACCAATTCCTTTCCGCTGAACGCGCAGGACATGCAGGATGTGACCGCGTTTCTCGCCAGTCTGCGCGGCAGCGAGCCACCGGCGCCGGTGCGCGGCAACGCCGATGCCGGCAAGGCCAAGAGCGGCACCTGCACCGCCTGCCACGGTATTGATGGCAATGGCCCGGTTACCACCTACCCGCGTCTGGCCGGTCAATACGAGGATTATCTGCGCAAGGCACTGGCCGATTATCAGTCCGGGACACGCCGCAACGAAGTCATGAAAGGCATCGTGCTGTTCCTGTCACCGCGCGATCTGGACGATCTGGCAGCCTGGTTCGCCAGTCAGCCCAACGGCCTAAGCAGCGTACCGCACAACTGAGCGGCTTTTATCAGCGGCTTTTAAACCGGGGCCGGCAACCAGCGGCGCAGCATCTGCTCGAATGCGCTGAGCTTGACCGGCTTGAACAGGTAATCATCCATACCGCACGCCAGGCAACGTTCACGATCCTCGTTGAGGACATTGGCGGTCATGGCAATTACCGGCAAGCGCAAACGCCCCTCGTGCTGTTCGCGGGCGCGCCACTGCTGGGTTGCGGTGTAACCATCCATTTCCGGCATCTGCACATCCATCAGCACCAGATCGTAGCGCTCCTGCTCCAGTCGCTGCAGGGCTTCACAGCCGTTACCCGCCACCGTAACCGTCAAACCCAGCTTTTTAAGCATACCGCAGGCGACGACCTGATTAACCCGGTTATCCTCGACCAGCAGCACATGGCCGGACAGCAGCGGCGCCGGCGTGGTCGGCGCGACAATCGCCAGCGGTGGCGCGGATACGCTATCCACGCTATCCACACCATCCACGCTGTCCAGTGCTTCCAGTGCCAACCGCAGGCTAAACCGGCTGCCCTGGCCGGGCTGGCTCTCAACCTGGATGACCCCACCCATGGCTTCGACCAGTTCCTTGCAGATCATCAGCCCCAGGCCCGTGCCGCCAAAGCGCCGGGTAGTCGATTCATCGGCCTGAACGAAGGGCGTAAACAAGCGCTGTACCGTCGCCGCATCCATACCGATGCCCGTATCATGCACCGTGCAGCGCACCCCCGGACCCGGCGTGAGCGCCTCCACGCGCAGCCCGACCTCACCACGCTCGGTAAACTTCAGGGCATTGCCAAGCAGGTTAATGAAAATCTGCTGCACCCGGGTTGGATCGCCGCGCCAGCGCGCCGGCAGGCCCGGATCAACCACCACCCGCAGTGCAATACCCTGAACACGGGCGCGCTCGGCCACCATGCCGACCACGCTATCGATCAACGCCCGCAGATCGAATTCGATGCGCTCCAGCGTTAGCCGACCGGCTTCGATCTTGGCCAGATCCAGCACCTGATTAATCAGCTCCAGCAGATGCTGGCCAGCCTTATTGATCTCTTCGATATGCTCGGCCTGGGCCGGATTCAGTCCATGGATATCAAACAGTTGCGCCAGACCGAGAATCGCGTTCAGCGGCGTGCGCAGCTCATGACTCATACGCGAAACAAAATCCGACTTGGCACGACTGGCGCGCTCGGCCTCCTCCTTGGCAGCGCGCATTGCATCCCAGGCCCGGTGCAGCTTGCGGTTGGAGCGGTTGATCTGCAGGGCGAACATGAAACCAGTCAACATCACCAGCACCACCACCAGCACCGCCAGGGCCTGCTCCGTGGTCCGGTAGCGCTGGCGCTGCTCGGCAAGCTGTGCTTCCAGATCGGACAGATGGTTCTGGCTTTCGAAGAACAGCCGGTTAGCGTTTTCATTCAGACGCACGAACAGCGGCGGCACGCGCTTCAGATAGCCCTTGATGCGCTGTTCGCTGTCGAGCAGGCCGCTGTTGTTCTGGGCGGTACGGAACTGCTCGCGCTCAGCCAACATGACCATCAATTCGGTACTCTTGTTTTGAATCTGGTCAAGATAGGGCGCCAGCTCGATCAGTTCCATCACATAGCGTTCGTCGCCGGGCGGTGGTGTGTAGAAGACCTCGCGCAGCATTTGATCCTGACCTTCCAGATTGAGCTGTACCATGCGTTGCACTGTGCCGCCTTCGCGCAACACCTGCAGATCGCCGCGCAGCTTGTCCAGACGCTGCTCGATTTGCGCCTGGATACGCCGCTGTCCCATCACCCCAAGTGTGGTGACCATACGGTACAGCTCCAGCTCGATGCCCTGGATGGATGAGGTAATTTCCTCGCCGATGAACAGTCGGGCACGCTCGTTGGCGCTCTTTTGCCCGAGTTCGTCAATCAGACGCGAAAACAGGTGATTCGAGCTGATAATCAACAGGAAACCAATGAAGAAACTGCCGAGCAAACCCAGGAATAGCCACGAGGATTCCGCTTCATAGCGCGGATGCGCTGCGTCGCGCGGCGACGAATCGGCGGAACCGATACGGTGTATCATGATGGTTGCCGGGTTCAGTCGTTGGCAGGGCTGTGGCTGTTATCGAGGAATCCGTACTTGCGAAAGATCGCCTGGCCCTCAGCCGACGCGGCATAGTGCATGAAGCGACGCGCCAGATCCGGCTGAGTGGAGAAGGTCAGCAGGTTCAATAACAACGGCTGTGGCTTGGCCAAGGCCGGGTCGAGATCCAGCACGTCGATCACCTCGATGTTATCGGGGAAAAAGCCGGTCGCACGCCAGTTCAGAATCAGATCGGCCTCGCCCTTGCGCAGGGCAGCGTTGAGCGTGCGTGAGTCGGGGGCCAGAAAAGCGGCCACGTCCTGAACCTGGGCGTAAAGGCCCACGAGATCAAGAATGCGCTTGGTTTCCTGACCGATGCTGCCGCTTTCCGGGCTGCCGATCACCACGGCCAGATCCTTGCGCAGCAATTCGCGCACATCGGCCTTGATCTGATGCGGGTTGCCCTTGCGCACCATCAGCGCCGCCTGGTTATAGCCAACCACTTTGAATTCGCCCAGCAGGCCTTCGGCAAGATGGCGGGCGCGATAATCGGGTTCGCCTGGCAGATACAAATCGCCAACCTGGCTCTTGCGCAGGCTCTGGTAGAGGTCCTCGGAACCGCCCTGGCTGATGGTGACGCGCACGGTCTCGCGCTGTTCAATCACCCGGGCGATCTCGGTCATCGGGCGCACCATGGTAATACCGCAGTACACCAGCAACTCCGGGCGCGAATCCTGCTGGGCCTGGACGCGACCAGCCGCCAGCAGCACCAGACAGCAGATGATACCCAGCCAGACAATTTTCCGGCCCGCCACGCGGCCCCAAGCACCTGATCCCACCATTTTTCATGCCTCCCAGATGTTCATAAAAGCCATTGCGCAACGGTTTTGCGCCCAGGATTTGAGAATATCAAGCTTGATCCACACCTGACCCCACGGCAGCGGGGCGCTTGTTACAATGGAATAAACCAATACCTGCCGGCATTCCTCACTTAGCCCAATCGCCGTGCCACCGCGAACATTGAAACCATGTCTAAGAATCCTGTTGTCCACTGGCCTGTTCTGCTGCTCCTGCCGCTGATCCTGATGCTGATGCTGCTGGTGACAGGCTGCGCCACGCCCGCACCGGAAACACCGCCACCGGCAGCCGCCGATCCGCTTAGCATGAGCAATCCCCGCGCTGAATTCACGGTCACGCTGCAGGAGAGCACGCCGCCGCCGCTGCACATTGGACAGCCGGTTACGTTCGACCTGAACAGCAGCGCCGACAGTTATCTGAATCTTTACGCAATCGGCACCTCGGGCAATACCACGCAACTGCTGACCAATTACCCGGTGCGCGCCAACGAGGCGGTGAGCTTTCCGCCCATGACCAGCAAGCGTTTCAACTACCTGCCGGAACCACCACCCGGCAAGGAAGCATTCATCCTGGTCGCGACCCGCCAGCCGTTGCGCCTGATGGGACGCAATGATCTCAAGGAAACCCGCAAGCCACGCACACCGGTGGCCGCGCTCAAGCTGAGTGGGCCGCAACTGCTGGAACGACTGCGCGAGGCACTGAATCGGCGCGCGCCTGGCCAATGGAATGCCGCCAGTCTGCAACTGCCACTGGCCGGACCGCACTGAACCAGCGGCGTTGTATAATCATCCGCATGGCTCATTTCAAGGACATACCGGGATTCCGCAGCCGTGCCCGCCACCGCCATGAAAGAACTCATCAAGGGCGCCAATGCGCCGCTCGCCAGCGCCGGCAAACTGCGACTGCGTCTGTGCTGGAACCATGCCCCCGCTGATCTCGACCTGGCCTGTTTTGCGCTTGATGCACAGGAGCGGGTGATCGGCGATGACTGGTTTTTGTTCTATAACCAGCCCGCCAGTCCGCGCGGTGCCATTCGCTTCGACCTGGCGCGCGCCGAATTCCTGATGCAGCTCGACAGCCTGCCCGATGAAATCCGCAAGTGCGTCTTTACCGCCACGCTCAGCCAAGGGCATTTCGGCCTGCTTGGCGATGCGGCGCTAACCGTGGTCAGCTCCGGCGGCGATGGCGCCATCTTCCGGCTGCACGAGCCGCCTGAAAGCCGCTCGCTGCTGCTGGCCGAGCTGTATCGTTATCATGATCTGTGGAAGATTCGCGCCCGTGGCGAAGGATTGCGGCAGGATCTGGCAATGCTGGCGCGCCACTTTGGCGTGAACATTATCGACGAGCGCCATCATAGCGAGCGTTCCCCATCCAGTCCGCCGCCACCCAGGCCCGCGCCAATCCAGACACCCGCGCCAATCCAGGCCGCGCCCGCGTCACCACCACCCTTGCCATTGCCGGTACCGCCCGCACCAATCCAGGCCGCGCCCGCGTCACCACCACCCTTGCCATTATCATTGCCATTGCCGGTACCGCCCGCACCAATTCAGGCCGTGCCCGCGTCACCACCACCCTTGCCATTGCCGGTACCGCCCGCACCACCCTACGACCGCCACGAAAAACTCAAAACCTACGCTACGCTAATCATTGCCCTTGGCTCGCTCACCACCGCCATCACTACCGTCATCACCCAATGCACACCCCATGCGCCAGTGGTTCTGGTGCAAACGCCAGCCACCCTGCAACAACCCGCCGCGCCCGTGACCAATAACCCGCTCAACCAACCCGTTGCGCCGCGTTGATTTCCCCAACCTGGACCGCCACACTGTGGTCTAACTAACGACTTATTAAATCCTAAATCTGCTCAGGCCTGGTCAGGAGACGCCAATGTCCTTCCGTCATCCCATAAAAACGTTCTTGATTCTCCTCGTGAGCACCGCACTGCTGCCCGGCTGCGCCACCGTACCCAATGACGACACTGCAAGCAGCGATCAGCAGACCTCGGATCAGCAGCAAACCGCTACCGAAGGCGCGGTGGCCGGCGCATTGATCGGCGCCTTGATCGGTGCGGCCACCGGTGGTGGCAACAAGGCTGCCCGGGCGCTGGTGGGCGCCGCAGCCGGCGGCCTGATTGGCTACGCGGTTGGCAGCTCGGTCGCCGAGCGCAAGGCTCAGTACGCCAATGAGGAAGATTTCCTGGTCGCGGAAATCGCCCGCAACCGCGACTTCATCGCCGAGGCCACCGACCAGAACCGTGAACTGGCCTATGAAATCGCCCAATTGGATGAGCAATCGCAGCGCCTGGCGCAGGAATACCGCGCCGGCCGCGCCACGCGTGAGCGCCTCGTGGAACAAAAGGCCAGCGTAGAAAAACAGCTGGCCCGGGCGCAGGAAATCAGCCGCCTGACCGAACGCCAACTGGCCGATACCCGCGAAGTGCAGCAGGAAACCCAGCAAAAGCGCGGGCCGGATGATCGCTATACCCAGCAAATACAAACCGATCTGGTCCAGCTCAAGGACACCCGCGAGCAATCCGACCAGAACGTGGTCAAGCTGCAGAAAATCTACGACAGCATGTCGATCTAACGCCCGCGGCCTGTCCGTTTGGCCACCCTTGCCACCCGCTACAGGAGGTTGAAGCCATGACCACCGCACGTATTCTCGGTTTCTTTCTTGGCGCACTGGCCCTGGCGGGCTGCGCCACCGATCCCAGCAATGACCCGCACAGTGGCGGCCTGGCCGGCGGCATACGCGGCCTGGCCGCTGGCGATTACGAACAGCGCCAGCAGGATCTGCAGCAACAGCGCGATCAGACCCTGGATGAACTGCGCGCGCTGCGCAGCGAAAGCGCCGCCCTGGAAGGTGAGCGGCAGATGAAAGCCGACGAGGTCGCCGCGCAGCAGCGCCAGCTTGCTACGCTCAAAGCCCGCAACCAGGAACTGGCCCAGCGTATCGAGCAGTTGCGCCGCTCCAAAAGCACCACCGAGCAGCACACCGCCGCGCTGCGTCGCCAGCAACAGCAGTTGACGCGCAATATCCAGCAGTTCGAAACCGAACTTGACAGCGGCAAGCTCAGCACCACTCAGGCCGAAAACCGCCGCCTCAGTCTGGAACGGCAATACGACAGCATCAAGAATCTGTAAGTAACGGGTGAAAGCGAGCATGCACACGCGATTCACCTGCGGCGGGTGTCTGGCGCTTCTGCTGCTGGTCGCGCCACTGGCAGTGGCGCAGGACAGCGAGCGCAATCGTTTCTTTGTCCAGCAGATGATCGAACTGGCCGCCGACGGCAACGCCCAGGGCGTAGACACCATGCAGCGGATGCTGGAACAGAATCCCAAACCGGCCGCGACCGATGCCGAGGCGGCCCGCGCCGCGCTGCGCCGGGGCCAGGAGGCGCTGGCGCAGGACGACAATACCGGTGCCGCGCTCAGCGCCTTCCTGCAAGCCAGCCGCGATGATCCGGGCAATCTCGATGCCTTCAGCTATCTGGGCCTGAGCTATCGCAAGCTCGGGCAACTGAGCGATGCCGAGCGCGCCCTGCAGATCGCCCTGTCACTGGACCCCAGCCGCGCGGTTGCCTGGTTCCAGCTCGCCCAGGTCTATGGTTTGCAGAACGACCAGCGCCGCGCCCGGGGCGCATTGGCCAACACCTACCGCTACGCACAGAACCCCATGCGCGCCGAGGAAATCCTGCGCAGCATCGCCGAGACGGAAACCGCCGAGCCGCTGCGCAACGCCGCCCTGGAAACCCTGCGCCTGTACCAGTTGCCGGCGCTGGCGGTGATTGTGCCGCCGATTCCGGTCAATCCGGATATCCAGCCCCTGAATCCGCCTTCCGGCGCCCGCCGGCCCTGAGAGATGCCGATGCGCTTCCCTGTCCCCGTCGCGCTGCTGCTGGCGCTCATTGGCACGCCGGCCCTCGCCGGCCAGTACGAAACGATCGATTATCACGTCCAGCAGATGATCACCTACGCGGCCAGCAACGACGCCAGCGGCGTGCTGACCTTCCGCGAACAGCTCGGCAATCTGCGACGGCCACAGGATGGCGACGCCAATCAGGCGCGGCCTTTACTGCAGCAGGGCGAAAGCCAGATGGCGCGTGGCAATGCCAAGGAGGCGATGAACCGCTTCCGGCAGGCCTTCATCGCCGACCCCACCGATGCCAATATCGCCGTTGCGCTCGGCAGTGCCTATGCGCGTCTGCAGCGCTGGCGCGAGGCCGAGCGCCTGCTGGTCTATGCCCTGTCGCTGGCGCCGGAACAGAGCGCGGCCTGGCTGGCGCTGGGCGAGGTCTACGCGCAGGCCGGCGACACACAGCGCGCTACTGGCGCCTTCGCCAATGCCTACCGCTTCGCCGCTGATCCGGCGCAACTGGCCGAGCACCTGCGCCAGCGCGCCACCGGTGATACGCGCGACACGGTGCGCATCGGCGCGCTGCAGGCGCTGCGCCTGATGCAGCCGGGTGAAAATCCGGTCACCGCCAACCCGGCCACGCCCGCACCAGTTACGCCGGCCACGCCCAGCACCAACACTACAGATCCACCCGCAAACAGCGCGAATCTGCTTGGCGCACTCAAGCGCGGCCTGACGCAACTGGCCACCCCACCGGGCAACGGCGAGCGCCCGGCGGCCATACCCGTCGGCACATCCGCCCCACCGGGCAATTCCGGCCAGCAGATTTACCGGCGCAGCCTGCCGCGCACCTGTCTGATTGTGACCTTTCGCAATGGCAAGCTGGCCGATCTGGGCAGCGGCCTGCTGGTCTCAGCCGATGGGCTGGTGCTGACCAACAACCATGTGATCGAAAACGCGCAGAATCTGGCGGTACGCTGCGGCGAGCGCGAATCAACCGCCGAAGTGCGCCGCCGGGGCAAGAATCCCGATCTGGCGCTGCTGACCACATCGCTGCGGGGGTCGGATAGTTTCATTCTGAACGAAACCTATAGCCCGGATCTGATCGGCCTGGAGGTGTTCGTGATTGGCAACCCCTATGGCCTGGAGGGGACCTTCTCGACCGGGATCATCAGCGGCCTGCGCGAAATGGACGGTGTGCGTTACCTGCAGATTTCCGCACCGATCAGCCCGGGCAACAGCGGCGGACCGGTGATTCTGAGCGATGGCACGGTTATCGGCATCGCCACCATGGGCCTGAAGGTCGGCCAGAATCTCAATTTCGCCATTGCCAGCGCCGAAGTCATCGCCTCGGCCCTGTTCGACGCTGCGCGCATGAAGCACCAGCCGCTGCAGAGCAAGAAACCCTGAGACGATTTCCAGCCAGCACGCGCACCCGGATCATCAGCCATGCGTTGCCACAGGGTTGGCGGGGACTGGTTCCCAGCCGACCTGCGACCTCAATCAGGTCCGATCAGGCACCCGGGATGGCGCCCAGCGCCAGCACATAGCCCCCCACCACCAGCAGTTCGCCCGACTGGGCGGTAGTCGTGGTTTCCGCCTGCGGCGCCAGCACGCCAAGCGGCTCGCCCGTCGCGCTCAGCCGATAGACCGGCATGTTCTGGCTTTCCAGTTGCACCCACCAGTCATCGCGGCGCACCTGCAGGGACAAATGGCGCCGTGACAGGCCCAGATACTCGGCATTGATGCCGGTCGCCCGCACCGGATCTTCCTCACCCCAGCGCAGCGCCCGCGGATCGGCCAGCAGACGTGGCGCGATGTCCGCTTCCGCACCGCGCCCAAAACTGAATGCCCGGTCGCGCAACACCGGCAAGGCCAGCGGCGCCGGCAGGCGCACCCAGCCCAGATAATGCCCGGCCAGCGGCACCGGTGCGGCGCATAGCTCCATTGCCAATCCCGGAAGGGGCTGCCATGAGCCGGGCAAGCTCAGCGGCGCGCTGCCACCATCACTGTCGCCGAACACCTGATCGGCACTGTCGATGCGCAGGCAGGCCACGGCATCGGGATGCCGCCCCGGCACCAGACCGCCATCGCGGTTGAAATGAATGCGCCAGTCGCGAATGCCTGCCGCCGCATAGGCCGACAAGCGCTGCAGAGCAATGCCGACCACATGCAGATAAACCGGCGCCTGCCGGGGCAGCCAGGTACCCGCATCGGGTTCCGGTTCCGGTTCCGGTTCGAGTTCCAGCTCCTCGGCTGGTGCCGGGGTGAGCGGGACCGGCTGCGGCTGTTCCGGTGCCGGCACCGACCATTCAGGCATCGCCGGCGCTTCCTCAAAGGCAATCGGAATACCCAGCACCGGCTCGCGCCGTCCCCAGTGATCGATCAACGGATAGGCATTCTCCGACTCATCGGACAGCAGACGGGCTTCCCCGGCGGCAGCGGCCAATGGCAGCTGCTCGCGCAGGCTGCGCGCCCGCTGCAGCTCCAGCGCCAGCGCCGCAATGCGCAGGCGCATCACCCGGGTGCGGCGATCGCGCACCGTGACTTCGCCATTGCCACCGCATTCCAGGCTGAGACTGCCGCCGGGCTCCGCCACACCATCAACGCGCAAGGGTAACTCGGCGCGCAACAGCAGCAGCACCGATTCCCCAGCCATGAACGGCCAGCCGCTCACGGCAAAGGTGCTGGTGCGCCGGTCGCCATTCAGCAGGGTCAGACGCTGACCGGGATAGATCATGCCGACGGTGCGCCAGTGTTCCTCGCCATTGGCCTGGGCAGCGGCCTGGATGCGAAACGCCGGCGATTCATCATCCGCCGGCAGATAGATGGCCCGGCCAAACAGGAACTGCACCTCACCCGGGCGCAACTGTGCATCCGGCTCGATCCGATAGCGCACGCAGGCATCCTCGGCCAGATAGTGACTCAGTTCCGACTGATGCAGCCGCTGCAGCTCACTCAGCAGGGTGCGCCGCCCGAAGCCCTCCTCCAGCCGGTCATCGCGCAGATAATCGCGTTCGGGAACCCGCACCACGACATGGCTGAAGCGAATCTCCTGCCGCGTCCGGGCCCGGGTGGTGCGCGGGTGGCGCTTGAGTGCTTCGGCCAGGCATATGCCCTCCGGATCCTTGCGGCCGCGCTCCCAGAGAAAATCGGCATTGAAGACATCCGCGACCTTGCACAGGGTCGCGCATACCACATAGTCAGATGCGAGCAGCGCATCAGGATAGCTTGGCATCACGCTCTTCCTCGCTGGCCACCGCCAGCGCCACGATTGGCAACACGAACAGCACCAGATGACTACCACCGGCCGATAACAGTGACATCGGCTGACCCATCACCGGCAGGAATCCCAGGTTGGTTCCCCACGAAACCAGCAGGTGCGCAGCCATCAGCGCCGCACCGCCATATAGAGTGAAATAGGTGAACCCGATACGCAGGGTCAAGCACGGATCGCCGCGCCGCCGGCCATCCAGGGTTCGGTGGGCCATGGTGAGCAGCGCAACAATGAACAGCGCCTGAAGCCCCATCAGCAGCAGGCCAGCCCGGCCACCGTAGCGATTGAGGAAAAATGCCGGAGTAAAATCACTCTCCACGGCCGGAATCGCCATCGCCCGGCCATTGACCGCTTCTTTCCATACCGCGCCGCGCCAACCGCCAATCCGGATCTCTTCCAGTGCCCGCCGCAATTGGTAGCTGGCATGGGGATACTGTTGCGGCGCAACCCAGGCGCGAATCCGTTCACTTTGCCAGGCCGCCGGCACCCACTGCGGCCAGCGCTGCACCAGCACCACCGCCAGCACCAGCATCAGCGCCAGTACCGCTACCACGCCCCGCCCCAGCCAGCGCCGCGCCGCCTGGGGATACAGATTCTGATAGGCAACCGCCAGCAGCAGCACACCCGGCAGCAGCAACACCAGCGGCGAAAAATCGCGCAGAAACACCAGGGCAAAGCCGCTCACCGCCACCAGCAGCACCAGCGGCCCCAGATAACGCAGCCACAGCGACACCGGCCCACCACTGCAACGCACCTGCAGGGTCAGGGCATAGGCCGCCGCGCTCACCAGCGCCAACTGAGTCAATTCTACTGGCTGCAAGCCGGCCCAGCCGGTCTCATCGCCCCAGATCACCTGCGCCAGCAGCAACAGCAGCGCCGTCATGCCAAGTGCACGCAGACCCAGCCGTGCCTGTGCGGCACTCACGCCCTGCAAGCGGCCCCGCCCATTCTGCGACACCCCCCAGCACAGCCAGCCAAAGCCGCCGCCCAGCGCCGCCACCGCCGCACCGTAGCGCGGCCAGCCCGATTCCGCCGCACCCGTACCCAGTTGCAGCAGAGTCAACAGCCCGGCCCCCCACAGCAGCGCCAGCAGGCTTAACAGAGTCGCGCTCCATGGCGAGCGCACCCGCCACAGCCATACACCGAGCGCCGCCCAGGCCAGCAGATAAGGCCAGAGCACCGGCACCGCCATCCGCTCCAGATACAGGCCCAGACATAGCCCAGCCAAAGCCAATCCAGCCACACCAGCCCGGCCGCGCCAGGCCAGCAGCGCCGCGCCCAGACCCAGGCCCAGCGGTCCGAGCAGCAGCCACAGATCACCGGCCTGCGGCCATAACCAGACCAGCGGCTGCCAGCGCACGCTGACCGCTGCATGAGTCGCCGGCGGTGGTGCATCCGCCGGCCAGCGCTGTGCGCGCCCGGTGACCGCCAGCTCCAGATCCGGCGCGATAGCCGCCACCCGGTAGCCGGTGCGGCCAATGATCAGGCGATCACCGACTGTCAGCGGCACCGTGCGCAACCACAGCGATTCCGCCTGCGGCGTTCCTGCCGCCACCGTCACCGGCGTGCCCTCCGGACGCCCGGCCAAGCCCGGCCGCAGGACGAAACCATCACCCTGTGCGGCGATTACCGCCGTATCGACCGGCACATCGGCCAGACCGAGTCGGTCGGCGCACCATACCCCACCGCCCAGGCGCAAGGGCCGCTGCACCAGCCAGCGCAGACCCAGCCCGGCCAGCCGCCGCCGCACACGCTCGCGCCAACCCGGATAGCATTCCGGCAGCGAACGCCCGTCCAGATACAGGCGCACCCCGTCATAACGCCAGCGCCGGGCCGCCTCGCCCAGCAACAGTTCGCCCGGCGCGACCATGAGCACGGTCAGCAGGTGGCGTCCCATGGCAAAGGTTGCCCCCGGCTGCAAGGGCCACTCGCGGGTTGGCTGGTGATCGCCGCCGCGCGCCGGCTGCCACAGCACCTGCTTTTGTGCAGCGACATTCGCCAGCCACCAGGCACCGTCGGCAGCGCGACGCAGCCGCACATGCTCCTCGTCAGCCTGCGGTGCCTGCAGGGTCGCCCGGCCCAGCAGGCGCTCCTGTCCCGGCGCCAGGGCGATGCGCAGCGTATCCGGCTCCAGCCAGTCCGGGGCACGGCCAGCAGTCCACAGCAACGCCAGCAACGGCAGCAGCCAGGCCAGCAGACGCAGGCCGCGACCGCTCCACCTCGCCAGAGTTGATGGATTCACCGATACCGTTCCTTCACTGTCAGCGCACTTTGCCACCCGCCGCCGCCCCATCGCGCAGGGCCGCCAGCCAATCCGCCAGCAGAGCCGCACAGCTCGCGCCAGCCTGTTCACGCACCGGGCCAACCCGGCAGGCAAAGGCCAGGCGGCGCGCCTCGCCGGGTAGCGCACCCGGTTCCAGCCAGCCCGCCAGCCAGCTCGTACCACCGCCTGCCCCCGCCATCTCCGGCGCATCGGGCGCCAGCGTGGCCGCTTTCAGAAACAGAAAGGGCCGCAGCGTCGCCCAATCCGCGCCAGCAAACGCGGCCACACCCTCGGGTGCATCCTGCCGCAAACCGGCCCGGATGCGTTCCAGGGCGATGGGAAAGGCCAGCACCGGTGCATCGGCAGCCGCCCGACCGTTGAGCGAAGCCAGCAGCCGGGGATAAACCCGCCAGCCGCTGGCGATGACCACCGCTACCTCAGCCAATTGCAGGGGTGTCACCTGCACCCCTTCCAGACCCAGCACCCGTTGCCGCAACGCCGCAGCGCCTTGACCCAGGTCCAACAGCGCGGCGCTGGCGCGCAGCATATCGCCATTTTCCAGCAGACCCCCGGGCAGCAGGCCGGCATCGAGATCACGCCCACTGCCAAAGCCGAGCGCGGCAGCCAGCGCCAGCAGTGGCCGGGCTGCGAACAGCGCCGTCGGGGTCAGTGCCCGCGCGCCGGACAGACCATCCGCCAGCGCCATCTCGCTCAGCGTCGCGTCGGTGCGCTGCACCGCGTCGACCCACCAGTCGGGAAAATCGCCGCGCAGCGCTGCCACCAGATCGGGTGCGCCAGACAGCCCGTCCGCCAGCGCCGCCCGTTGCGGATGCCGCGCCGCCTCCTGTTCCAGCAGCAGCGCATCCACCAGACTGAACACCGCGCCGGGCGCATGACCGCTGCCACCATCATGTTGCCAGGCCCAGACGCGCAGCGGACTGCGCTGCGGCTGACCTACGGCAAAGCTGTACAGATCGCTCCAGGTCACTGCGCGCGGCGGCTCCGGATAACCGGCCACCGCAAGAATATCGCCACGCTCGGCATCCAGCATCACCAGGGACGCCAGCGGCGCTTCCGCAGCCGCCACACCATCGAACAGACTGCCACGCGGCCAGCGCGCCCGCAGCACCTGTTGCGCCGCCGCCTGCAGGCGCGGCTCCAGGGTCAGGCGGGCATCGACCGTCATCACACCCTGCCCGCCAAGCCGACCCAGCACCGCGCCCAGCGCGCCACCCTGGGCCGGATCCAGTCCGACCAGGGTCGCCAGTCCCAGGGACCAGGCCAGTGCGGTGGGTTGGCCCTGCGCCAGCAGGACCTGGCCATCGGCAGCGCGCAAAGTCACTTCGGCCAGCGGCGAACGCGAGTCATCACCACCACCCGCAGCCGGTGCATTACGCCACAGCCATTGCCCGTCCTCGTGTACGATGTGGGCAAATTCATTGCGGTACAGATCGGGAAAGGTATCGGCTGGGAGCGGCGCGAAGGAAAAATCCACCCGCACCGCACCTTCAGGCAGCGCCAGACGCAGCGCCTGGGCCACGGTTCTGGATCCCTCACAACGCGGTGTCAGGCAGCGTGGCACCTGAGCCAGCACGCTTGCGCCGCTCACCTGTGGCCTCTCGCCCAGGATCAGCACATCGAGGGTCTCGGCGGACCGGGCCGGGCGATCCAGGCGCAATTGAAAATGCACCAGCGGCCGCCCTTCCAGCGCCGGCCAGCGCAGCACCCGCCGCCACGGCTGCCAGCCCTGTGGAATCTCCGGAAACAGCCGCCCGGCCAGCAACGGCATGCTGCCAGTCAGGGTCAAGGGCGCACCACCCCAGTCGGCCTGCCAGTCCCCCCCGAGATCCGGCGCAGCCTTCCAGCGCACCGCCGCCAGCAACTGCCGGGCATTGAACGTGTCCACCTGCCGGCGCAGATAGCGGCCCGAGGCACTGAACCACAGCGCCTGATGCAGATAACGGGCAGAATTGTCCCAGGGGCCGTTCAGCCAATCGACCGTATCGCCGCGGACCAGCAGGGTTGGATCACGCCCGGCCTCGCGCTGACGCAGGCTCAGATCAGCGGGCGCTACCGCCAAACGGCCATCGGCGCCAGGGCGCAGCAGTCCAGCGCTCAGGGCACGCGCGAACAGATCGGCATCCTCGCGGCGCGGCTGCGGCGCGGCTGCAGCATAGCGCCCGGGTGACAGGCGCAGTTCCTGCACCGGCATATCGTTGGCATACCAGAACACGGTGCGCAGTCGGCCATCGCCCGGGGCCACCGGCAGCGCGTCGTACACCTCGACCAGCAGGCGCCCGACCGGACAGGAACGATCGGCCTGCCGCCGCAGCCGCAGCGCCTGATTCCAGGGCGCATTGTCCGATCCACTGGCGGCCCGCCACAGCAGCCACAGATCCTGCTGCACCTGCAATAGCGCGCCGGACGCCATCAGCACACCATCGGCCAGGATGCGCAACGGACGCGGGTCCTGCAACGACAGGCGCAGCGCCGTGCCGGCGACCACTTCGGCATCGAGGCGCAAGGCCGGCACATCCACGCCGCTGGGCCCATCGTCGAGCAGCGGATTGCGCAATTTCCCACCCTGGCTCTGAGTGGTTGCCACGGCCTGGCGCCAGTCCCAGCCAATCCACAGCGGCAGCAGGGTCGCGCCTTCATCCGGGCCAGCCCGCTGCGCGCAGAGCGACAGTTCCTGCCGACCCAGCAGGCGATGTGGACCGAGCACCAACAGACGACCCTCAGCGCGGCTGAAGATCTGAAAACCACCCGCATCAGGAATGGTCACCGCTACGCCGGCCAGAGCCGTTGGCAGCGCCGCCGACGCAGCAGGCGCCGCCCAGACTGCCGGACGCTGATAGAGCGCCGCCAGCTGGGTCCACAGCAGCGCCACGCTGGCCAGCGGCAGCAGCAGGGCAAGCAGGGCCACGCCGATCCAGCGATAACGGCGGCCGCGCGGCGCATGATTCAGGTATGGTATGGGTTGCACGCGGGATGATAGTAGGTAAAGTCAAAAATCTTGACCGAGCCATGCCCCCTTAGTTTACTGACTTACTGGATTCCCCGTCCCACCTCGCGGACGACAAACGGACTGGAGGACGCGCCATGCGCAGCGGCGACTACATAACCCTCAACCGTCAGACCTACTGCCTCGACGCGCTGCTGTCAGCGGGCGCCGGCAGCTATGGCCAGGTCTGGGCAGCCACTGACCCGGCGGGCCGCGCCGTTGCGCTCAAGTTCATCAATACCGAGGCCATGGCCCAGGCCGATCCGACCCTGCGCGGCCACTGGCGCGAGCATCTGCAGCGCGAAATCGATTTTCTGCAAAGCCTGGATGCCGCGCGCGCCCGCCACATCGTCACCCTGGTCGACCATGGCCAGGCCGATGGCCAGCCGGTGCTGGCGCTGGAACGGATGCAGGGCCATCTGGGCCAGTTTCTGGACACGCACACCCCGGACCTGGAGCAGATCCTGGACTGGGCCGGGCAGATTCTGGCCGGTCTGGAGGTGATCCATGCCGCCGGCTTTGTCTATCGTGATCTCAAGTTCAGCAACATCCTGGTCGGCGAGGAGGGCGCGCTGCTCAAGCTGGCTGATTTTGGCTCGCTGCGCCGTGAGGATGGTGACAGCACCCGCTCGTTTATCGGCACGCCCGCCACCATGGCCCCCGAGCAGGTGCTGCCGGTGGATCAGGATGCCAGCGGCTATGCCTATGAGGTGGATTTTCGCGCCGATTACTACGCGCTTGGGCTGCTGCTGTTCATTCTGCTCACCGGCGAACCGAGTACCGCTGCGCAGCGCCGGCTCGGCCAGGTACTGGCCCGCGAGGGTCAGGAGGGCGTGGCCCGGCAGCGGGCGCAACTGGGCGGTCTGAATGAGGCGGAACGTGCGTTGCTGCAACAGGCCACCGGGCGCTGGATCGCGACGCCGGGCGCGGCCAGTGCGCAACTGGTGCGACTGATCGAAGATCTGCTGGCCAGCGACCCCGCCGAGCGGCCGGCTGACGGTGCCCTGATTCGTCAGGCCCTGCGGGATCTGCACACCGAACTGCTGCCCGTGCCGGCACCCGTGCGCGCCGAACCGGCGCTGAACCTGCCTGAGGATCTGCCGGTGCCGCCCCCGTATCGGCGCCGCGCCCGTCCGACTGCCGCCGCCCATGAGCCGCGCGCCCTCCTGCGCCGCCGCGGTGCCGGGCTGATTGCCCTGCTGGGCATGGCCGGCGCGCTGGCCTGGGCGGTGATTCGGCCCGGACCGTTCGAGCCGCCCCAGCCGCTGGGCGTGCCCGCAACCCACCACGCGGCATCAATACCCGTCGCACCGCAGGAAAAACCGGAGCCAGCGGTCGTCGCTAAGTCCCCTGCACCACCGCTGAATCCGCAACCGGCAGCGGAACCCGTCGCGCCCCCGGAGCCGGCAGTCACCGCTACGCCTCCGGTCAAGGCCAATGCCACAGCGGAACCGGAACCGCCGGTGCAAGCCGTTACGCAGACGGCACCGGATGCAGCGCCCGCTGTGGTCAATGCCCCCCCCGTGGATAGCGCAACGGAACCGGACGCGGACGCGGACGCGGAAACGCCAGCCCCTGCGCCTACGGTTGTCACGGCACCGGCGCGCACTCCAGCCCGGAACACCCGCACGACTCCAGCACCAGTCCCTGGCCTGACGGCAGCGCCCGCACGCCCCGCACCCGAAGCGCCAGCCCGCACTACACCGCGTCCCAGGACCGCACCGACTGCACCGGAAACTGCCGTGGTAAACGTCAATCCACGCCCCGCGCCCGAAGCGGAACGCGTGCCCGAAGCGCCAGCCCGCACCACACCACGTCCCAGGGCCGCACCGGAAACAACCGTAGTAACCCGCGTCCCCGCAAAGCCACCGCTCGTCGTCACGCCCAGCACAAGCGAGCGCCGCCCAGCGCCCGAACGCGCCCAGCCCGTACCGCCTGCGCCTGAACCGCGGATTGCCGCGCCCCGACCGGTCAGCAAACCCGCCGCACCGGTTGCGCGCACTACACCTACACCCTCCCCGGAACCACCGGTTGCCAGAACACCCACACCGCGGATCGCCAGCATCCCGCCGGCCCGCAAACCCGCCCCGGCACCCGCCCGCCCGCCAGTTGCAAACGTACCGGCCACGCACTTGCCGCCGATTGAGCTGGTCGGTCGTCCGCGTCCCGCCGTAGCGCAGCCACCCATCGAACTGGTCAGCCGCAGCCAGCGGGCCACACCCAGTCCACAACAGCCGCCCATCGAACTGGTCAGCCGCAGCCAGCCGGCACCACCGCGCGTCGCCACCGCCGCCCCGGCACCCGCGCCCCTGCGCACAAACCCGCCTAAACCCGAGCCACCGCGCGATCCACTCAGCCGCTTTCATGAAGACGCCAATCAGGCCGCCACCAGCGTGCAGCGCGAGGCTGGCCGCTTCACCGAATGGGTCGGGCGCACCAGCTCGGCGGTCGGCAGTGAAATTCAGCGCGGCCTGGATAGCGCCAATCAGGCCGTAACTAACTGGACCCGTAGCGATAACGGCGTCCAGGTCGAACGCCGCGACAGCTGGTCCAACCGCCATCGCGGCACGCACGCACCGCCACCCTGAAACAGCATCCGCTGTCTGGCTAACCCGAGGACACTACCATGCGTATCCTGCACACCATGCTGCGCGTCGGCGACCTGGATCGCTCGATCGCCTTTTACACCGAAGTTCTGGGCATGCGGCTGTTACGCCGCAAGGATTATCCCGATGGCCAGTTCACCCTGGCCTTTCTCGGTTATAACGACGAAGCCAGCGGCAGCGTCATCGAGCTGACCTATAACTGGGGCGTTGACCGCTACGAACTCGGCACCGGCTATGGCCACATCGCGCTGGAAGTCGATGACGTTTATCAGGCCACCGCCAGCATTGCCGAGCGTGGCGGCAAGATCCTGCGCCCGGCCGGACCCATGAATGCCGGCACCACGATCATCGCCTTTGTCGAGGATCCCGACGGTTATCCGATCGAGTTGATCGGCAAGCACTGACGGACGGCGCGCACCGCGCCGGTCACGAAACCTCCCGTCATTCCGGCTCGCATGGCCAGAACGGCGGGATTACACATCCGCATCCTCACCGTTGTCATTCTCCGCCCCGGCGAGTCCTTCCTGCGCGGCCACCAGCCGCAGCGCCATCTCGAACGCCTGCTGCGTGAAGGCCAGCACTTCGGCAAAACCGGCATCGGACAAGTCACGCGCCTGATCGTGGCGGCGGTAGATGTTGACGAACTGGCGCTCGCGCTCGAACTGCAGCGACAAGCGGCCCACACCCCAGTCTTCGAGAATCCGCCACAGATCAGGCCGGTACACCCGCGCCAGTTGCAGCACCACCGGCACCGGATCGCGCCGGGCCAGCACCGCCGCCAAACGCAGAATCAGATCAAAGGACAGCGCCGCCGTCCCCTTTTCCACCGCCGCCAACAGGGAATGATCCTTCAGTTCCAGCGCGGCGTTGAGATCGTCCAGGGTCAGGCCCGCGACCAGCCGCAGATCACGGACGTACTCACCGGCATGGCGCATGGCCTCGGCCTGCTCGGGGCTGAGCAGCAGCGCCTTGCCAACCCGCCACGGCGTTTCCGTGACCTGACCGACCTTGCGCAGGGTATCGGTGACGGTATCGGCCATCGCCCCCGGCAGCCGGGTCAGACGCCCAACCAGCGAAGGGGATTCAGGCACCGGCGCCGGCACATTGGGCGTGGGCTCAGGTGTAGGCGGTAGCGCGGCCGGCGGCGCAGTAGCGCGTTTGCGCGGTGGCTTGCGGCGTGGCGGTTCACTGTTGTTCATGGCGGGGCTTCCTCAGGATTCAGGGTGCGACGGCGCTGGCGGCAGCGGGCCAAGCTCAGGGCGCAGTGTCCGCAGCCGTTCGTGGAAAAAGCGCGCCAGTTGTGGCGCCTGGCGATTGTTTGGCGTGTGAATGAAGACGTAAGGCTCGCGGCCTTCATCCAGCCACAGCGCCAGCTTCTCCAGCCACGGGGCCAGAAAGGGTGCATTGGCCGCGATATCGGGATGGCCGATGTAGCGGATGAATGGGCGCGGCCCGAGGCTGATGGCATGCACCGGCAGACGTGGTTTCCTGCCCTGCGCGGCGCGGGTCTCGGCATCGCTGGGCGCGGCGCTGAACAGGGCGCGGCTATCCAGCATCACCCGGTCGATGCCGCGCTCGAACAGCAGCCGGTTCAACTGCCGCTCCGCCTCGCCCTTGGCGAAAAAGGCCGGGTGGCGCACTTCGACGGCGCAGGCAAACTCTGCTGGCAATGTCGCCAGATAAGCCGCCAGAGTCGGTACTGCATCAGGACCGAACTGTGGCGGCAACTGCAGGAAAGCCGGCCCGAGCCGATCCGCAACCGCCAGCGGTTCCAGCCGCCGCATGAACTCGGTGGTGTCCGCGGTCACGTCACGCAGCCGCCGTTCATGACTGATCAGGCGCGGAAACTTGAAGCAGAAGCGGAAACCGGGCGCGGCATCCTCACACCAGCGCCGCACGCTTTCCACGCGCGGCAGGCCGTAAAAGCAGTTATTGCCCTCGACGGTATCGAACACTGCTGAATACTGGCGCAGAAAACTCTCCGGCCGGCTGCCCGGAGCGAACAGCGTGCCGACCCAGTCGCGATTGCTCCACACCGGGCAGCCCAGGTGACAGCGGGCGGGCGCCATGCGCGGATACCCTATTCAGGACGTGGCGGGAAAGGTGCCGGGGATGAGAGCGACGGGCTGGATCGGAATGGCGCTGCTCACCCTCACCACACCGGTCCCCAGACGCTCCAGTCCATCGCCGTTTCCTCGTTCATCTGCGCGGCGATGTATTGCTCGTTGGCGATGTTCTGCTCGATGGCCAGCCGGCGGTAGTTTTGATAGGCGCGCTCGTTGCCTACCAGCAGGCACTGGCAATACTGGGGATCAGCATAGGCGTAGAAGGGCTGGCCATTGCGGTTGCGCACGATGATCTTGTAGGGCGGCAACTGCTGCAGTTGCGACATCTTGCGCGGCGTGTCCGCCAGCCGGGTATTGAAACCGGCGGCCGAGAGCATGTGTTCCTGCTGGGAGACCTGCTGCTGCATCGAAGGCGTGGCGCAGCCGGCCAGGGTGGCGCTGAGCGCGACCGTCATCAGGGTCAGGGTGGACGTACGCATTGCTTGGAACCTCACGGTCAGGGAAAGGGGTGAACCGGACACTGAAGTGTAGCGCAGTCGCCCTGATCCGGTTTCCTCGAAGCCCGTCATGGATGACGGGCGACCCCCGCCGGCTTGAGCGGATGCGTAGCGACTCGATTCGCCAGCCTTTTGCGATGCGAATCGGCGCGGAGCTGGTCGGCCAGCGGCGCTTAAAATCAGTCCCCGGCATTTGGCCGTGAAGCCACCCAGCCGGGGGTGGGCTGCGCTTACGCGCTCAGGCTTTCGCCTGTAAAGGTCATCTCGCCGGGAAACGTGAAGTCGTTCAGTCGCAGCGTTCGCCCTGAGCCTGTCGAAGGGTTCGCCCATTCACCGCATCGGGCAGCATCGCTTTTGACGACAGAGCTACAGACTGATGAAGCATCCGTAGGTGTCTCGCTTTCGCTTCATTCACGATCGTTTACTCGTTAGAGTCGGCTGGTTGAGTCTCAATGAGCATTTGGCGGCATCATGGATGATGACGACAAATACTTACGGCGGCGACTCAACACCGTGGGTTGCACAAACAGCCTGGCCCCCGCGCCCCTCTGCCAAGCGGCGAGGGGCGCGGGGGCCAGGGACAGTCGCTTAGAACGCCTCGGCGGGCAGGGTCATCAGCGTGTCGGCACCGGCCTGGATCTTGGCCAGATGCGCGGCGGTTTCCGGCAGCACTTTCTGCATGAAGAACTCGGCGCACACCAGCTTGTGCTGGTAGAAGGCGCGGTCGAAGCTGTCGTCATCCGGGTTGGAGAGCTGGTTCTCGCAGATGCGCGCCACCTGCGCCCACTGATAACCCAGGGTGACCAGCGCCATTATGTACAGATAGTCGGTCGATGCCGCGCCGCCATTGTCCGGGTTGGCGATAGCGTGGCGCATCAGCCACTGCGTAGCCTCGACCAGCCGTTCCAGCGCCTCGGTCAGCGGCTTGATAAAGGGCGACAGCGCGGCGTTGTCTTCATACTTCTCGCAGAAACCGCCGACCAGAGCAAAGAACAACTGAATGGCGCGGCCCTTGTTGGCAGGCAGCTTGCGGCCGACCAGATCCAGGGCCTGGATGCCGTTGGCGCCTTCGTAGATCTGGGCGATACGGGCATCACGCACGAACTGTTCCATGCCCCACTCGGCGATGTAGCCGTGGCCGCCGAAGCATTGCAGGCACAGATTGGCCGAATTAAAGCCCATATCGGTGAAATAGGCCTTCATCACCGGGGTGAGCAGCCCGAGCAGATCATCGGCCTTCTGGCGGGTTTCCGGATCGGGATGCTTGCGGATGATGTCCACCTGCAGGCCGGCCCAGTAGGCCAGCGCCCGCGCGCCTTCCTGGAACACGCGCGTGGTCATCAGCATGCGGCGGATATCGGGATGGACGATGATCGGATCGGCGGCCTTGTCGGGCGCCTTGACGCCGCTCAGCGCGCGACCCTGGATGCGATCGCGGCAATAGGCAACCGCGTTCTGATAGGCCACCTCGGCCTGACTCAGACCCTGCACCGCTACACCCAGCCGCGCCGCGTTCATCATGATGAACATGGTACGCAGGCCCTTGTGCTGCTCGCCGATCAGGTAGCCGATTGCGCCGTCATAGTTCATGACGCAGGTGGCGTTGCCGTGGATACCCATCTTCTCTTCCAGCGAGCCGCAACTGACCGCGTTACGGTCGCCGAGGCTGCCGTCGGGATTGACCAGGAACTTGGGCACGATGAACAGACTGATGCCCTTGACGCCCTCGGGCCCCCCGGGAATCTTGGCCAGCACCAGATGAATGATGTTCTCGGCCAGGTCATGCTCGCCGGCGGAAATGAAGATCTTGGTGCCGGTGACGCGATAGCTGCCATCGGACTGCGGCTCGGCCTTGGTGCGCAGCAGGCCCAGATCAGTACCACAGTGCGGCTCGGTCAGGTTCATGGTACCGGTCCACTGGCCGGCAATCATTCGCGGCAGATACAGGGCCTTCTGTTCTTCGGTGCCACCGATCTCGATTGCCTCCATGGCGCCGCTGGTCAGACCCGGGTACATGGCAAAGGCCATGTTGGCCGAGGACAGCATTTCGTTAACCGCCAGACCGAGCACATAGGGCAGGCCCTGGCCACCACGCTCGGGATCACCGGTCAGGCCGATCCAGCCACCTTCGACCACCGCATCATAGGCCGCCTTGAAGCCGGCCGGGGTGGTGACCTTGCCCTTTTCCAGGCGGCAGCCTTCGCGGTCGCCAACCCGGTTCAACGGTTGCAGCACTTCCTGGCTAAGCTGGGCAGCACCTTCGAGGATCGCCGCGACGGTGTCCGGGGTCGCTTCGGCGAAGCCCGGAATCACATCGTTATAGCGGTCGATCTTGAGCAGTTCCTGCAGGATGAACTGCATGTCGCGCACAGGGGCGGTATAGCTGGGCATGAGCGTAATCCTGATGTTAGATGGGTTAGCAGGCGACGAGCCGACCGCGGACCAATGCCATTTACGGGGCTTTGCCTTCCGATTCGTGATCCCGGCCCATTGACGACCCGTTTTTACAAGACAGGACAGCCGGGTTCCGGTATGGCCACGCGACCTGCAAGCCAACAGCTTATTGAGCTTTTTCAAAAGGCTATGGACAGGTCACGCCATAATTAGCAGGGTAAATATAAAAATTAGAATAAACACCCTAATTTTTTAAAAATAGCCAGATAATTCAAAATATTGCAGTGCAATATGGTCTAAATCCGGGTTTACGGGCTGCACGACGGGGATAAGGGATGCAGCGGCTTTTGAACGCCACCGGGGGATGCTGGCTTGCAAAGCCATGCCATGCACACGGCCTGACTGGCTGCCATCAGATTCGGCTGCGCCAGGATCAGACGCCCGACACCCGGAGGTGGTTTATGCGTTGATCGCCGTTCAGGACGCGCTGATCGCTGTCACCTGAACATCGACGCTGAGGCTGGGCGAGAGATCCCGGGGACCGATGAAACTGCCCGCGACCGGCGGCACCGTTTCCGGATGGCGGGCCACCGCGACGGGAATATAGCGACTGCCGGTAATCTCACCGGCAGTCGGATCAAAGCCCTTCCAGCCAGGACCCGGCAGATAGACCTGTGCCCAGGCATGGGTCGAGGCAGCGCCGGGCCCGGTCGCCGGCACATAGGAATAGCCACTGACAAAGCGGCTGGCCAGACCCAGCGCGCGGCAGGCCTCGATAAACAGCGTGGCATAATCGCGGCAGGAACCGCTGCGCCGGGCCAGGGTTTGCGCCGGTGACTGCACACCGGGCTCCTCGCGGACCACATAGCGAAAATCCCGGTTAATGCTGCGATTGAGCCGATCCAGCAGAACGTAGGTCTCCATCCGGCCACCGGGCAGACCCAGACTCGCCAGCCAATCGCGCAGGACCGCGAGCGCCTCGGGATAGACCGGCTGCTGGAAAGGCGCCAGATCAATACGCTCCTCATGGAGGTATTGAAATGGATAATGCAGCGCATAGTCTTCGACGATGAAATCCAGCGGCATCTCGTCGTAATGCCGGATCAGCACCGTGCTATCGATGGCCAGCCGCCGCGTTGGCTCCAGAAAACACGCCACCACCAGCGAATTGTCGAACATATCGCGCTGCCAGCGGGTGCGATGGGCGGGGCTGATCGTCAGCGTCGAGGACTCGATGCGCAAGTCGTGATCCTCGCGCGGTCGCAGCAGCAGGCGATGGGGCTGCAAGGTCACCAAACTGGGGAACTGGTATACCGTCAAGTGATTGATACGCAAGCGCCGCATGCTGCTTCCCCCCAGGTCTGGCTTTTGTTCAGCTTAACACCGCCCGCTCCGTCCCGCACGGCACAACGCCCGGACAGGTCTGACGTTGAATGTATTTGTATAGGACCCGTCTATAGTTTGAAGACTCTGATTCCGGCATCCAGGACCGCAGGCCAGCGACCACGACTGCCATGCGTCCCGTCCCAGGTCCCGCCAGTGCCAGAACATACGCCACCACCCCTCACCACCACGGAAGCCTCCATGACGATCGAGAATGACCGCGACCAGGACCCCCAGGAAACCCAGGAATGGCTCGACGCCCTCGATGCGGTGCTTGAAGCGGAAGGTCTGCAACGCGCCTATTACCTGCTCGGCCAGTTGCAGGACAAGGCCCGCGCCGCCGGCGTCCACATGCCCTACAGCGCCAACACGCCCTACATCAACACCATTCCGGTCGAGCAGGAGGACTACACCCCTGGCGATCCGGGCATGGAATGGCGCATCCGTTCCCTGATTCGCTGGAATGCCCTGGCCATGGTCATCAAGGCCAATCGCCAGACCGCCGAACTGGGCGGCCATATCGCCAGCTTTGCCTCCAGCGCCACGCTGTACGATGTTGGTTTCAATCACTTCTGGCACGCCCCGGATGACCGGCACGGCGGCGATCTGGTGTTCATCCAGGGCCATTCCGCGCCCGGCATCTATGCCCGCGCTTATCTGGAAGGCCGCCTGAGCGAGGCGCAACTGGACAATTTCCGCCAGGAAGTCGATGGCAACGGCCTCAGCTCCTACCCGCATCCCTGGCTGATGCCGGATTTCTGGCAATTCCCCACCGTCTCCATGGGCCTTGGGCCGATCCAGGCGATTTACCAGGCGCGGTTCATGAAGTATCTGCACAACCGCGGCATCGCCAACACTGCGGGCCGCAAGGTCTGGTGCTTCTGCGGCGACGGTGAAATGGATGAACCCGAATCACTCGGCGCGATTGCCCTCGCCGCCCGTGAAAATCTCGACAACCTGATCTTCGTCATTAACTGCAACCTGCAACGCCTTGACGGCCCGGTGCGCGGCAACGGCAAGATCATTCAGGAACTGGAAGGTGATTTCCGCGGCACCGGCTGGAACGTGATCAAGGTGCTGTGGGGCTCGTACTGGGATCCGCTGCTTGCTGCCGACAAGAAAGGTCTGCTGCGCAAGCTCATGGAAGAATGCGTCGATGGTGAATACCAGAACTTCAAGGCCAAGGGCGGCGCCTATACCCGCGAGCACTTCTTTGGCAAGTATCCTGAACTCAGGCAGATGGTCAGCCACCTGTCCGACGAGGACATCTGGCGGCTGAACCGCGGCGGCCATGATCCGCACAAGATCTATGCCGCCTATGCCGAAGCGGTTAAACATGTCGGCCAGCCAACCGTGATCCTGGCCAAGACCGTCAAGGGCTACGGCATGGGCGTCGCGGGCGAAGGCAAGAACATCACCCACTCGCAGAAGAAGATGGGCGAGCAGGCGCTGCGCGACTTCCGCGACCGCTTTCACATCCCGATTTCCGATGAACAGTTGTACGCGGCGCCGTTCTTCAAGCCCGCGGCAGACAGCCCGGAGATTCAATACCTGCAGGCCCGGCGCGCGGCATTGGGCGGCTATCTGCCACAGCGCCGCCGCGAAGCCACGCCCCTGCCCGCGCCACCGCTGGCCGCGTTCGACGCCCTGTTGCAGGACAGCGGCGAGCGCGACATGTCCACCACCATGGCCTTCGTGCGCATCCTCACCCAGGTGGCACGCGATAAGAGTATTGGCCGCCATGTCGTGCCGATCGTCGCCGACGAAGCGCGCACCTTTGGCATGGAAGGCATGTTCCGCCAGATCGGCATTTACTCCCCGCGCGGCCAGTTGTACGAGCCGCAGGATGCCGATCAGCTCATGTTCTACAAGGAAGATCTCAAGGGGCAGATTCTGCAGGAAGGCATCAACGAAGCCGGCGCCATGTCGTCATGGATCGCTGCCGGCACCGCCTACAGCAACCACGGCGTCAACATGGTGCCGTTCTACATCTACTACTCGATGTTCGGCTTCCAGCGCATCGGCGATCTAGCCTGGGCGGCGGGTGATATCCAGGCGCGCGGCTTCCTGATCGGCGGCACCTCCGGGCGCACCACGCTGGCCGGCGAGGGCCTGCAGCATCAGGACGGTCATAGCCAACTGTTCGCCCAGTTCATTCCCAACTGCGTGTCCTACGATCCGACCTTCGCCTATGAACTGGCAGTGATCATTCAGGACGGCCTGCGGCGCATGTTCCAGGAGCAGGAAAACGTCTTCTACTACATCACTACGCTGAACGAGAACTACCACCATCCGGCCATGCCGGAGGGCGTGCAGGAAGGCATTCTCAAGGGTCTGTACCGGTTCCAGCACGGCAGCGGCGCCGGGCCACGGGTGCAACTGCTCGGCTGCGGCGCGATTCTGCGCGAGGTGATCGCCGCCGCCGATCTGCTGCACGAGGACTGGGGCGTGACCGCCGACATCTGGTCGGCACCGGGCATCAACCTGCTGGCGCGCGAAGGTCAGGACGTAGCGCGCTGGAACCTGCTGCATCCGGGCGAACCACCACGGCGCAGCTATGTGGAAAACTGCCTGGACGACCATCCGGGACCGGTGGTCGCCGCCACCGATTACATCAAGCTCTACGCCGAACAGTTGCGCCCGCTGCTGCCGGGACGCCACTACCTGACCCTGGGTACCGACGGCTTTGGCCGCAGCGACACCCGCACCAAGCTGCGCCGGCACTTCGAGGTTGACCGCCACTATGTGACGCTGGCCGCGCTGAAGGCCCTGGCCGATGAAGGTGTACTGCCGGCCAGCCGTGTCGCCGAGGCACTCGCCCGCTACGGCATCGACCCGAACAAGCCCAACCCGCTGTACGTTTAAGCAGGCGCGTGGTCAACCGAGGAGAATTGCGCGTGAGCATCATCAAAGAAATCCATGTGCCGGATATTGGCGATTTCAAGAACGTCGATGTTATCGATGTCCTGGTGGCCGCCGGTGACAGCGTCGAAGCGGATAGCCCGCTGCTGCTGCTGGAAAGCGATAAGGCGACCATGGAAGTGCCGGCGCCGCTGGCCGGCACAGTGCGCGAAGTCAAGGTCAAGGTCGGCGATAAGCTCTCGCAGGGCGATCTGATCCTGTATCTGAACGTCGCGGAAAGCGTCGCCGCGCCAGAGCCGGCATCTACCACACCCGCGACCGCTGCCGCCCCACTGGGCGAAACGCGCGAGGTGCGCGTGCCAGACATCGGCGATTTCAAGGGCATACCGGTCACGGACATCCTGGTTGCGCCCGGCGACCGGGTCGAACCCGATACCTCGCTGATCACTCTGGAAAGCGACAAGGCCAGCATGGACGTGCCAGCGCCGTTCGCCGGCGTGGTGCAAAGCATCGAGGTCAAGGTCGGTGACAAACTTTCGCAAGGCGATCTGATCCTGCTGCTGACGACGAGCGCATCGGCACCGACCAAGCGCCAGTTGCCCGACGCGCTCAGCGCCGTCACGCTCGGCCCAAAGACGCCCAAGCCGGAAGGCATTACGCCGCCGCAGCCACCGGTGCCCAAGACGCCGCCGCCAGCACCGGTCGAAGTCGAGTCTGCGGCCAGCTTCACCAAGGTGCATGCCAGTCCAGCGGTGCGGCGTTTCGCCCGTGAACTGGGCGTTGACCTGAATCGTCTGAAAACCGGTTCCGGCCCCAAGAATCGCCTGCTCAAGGAAGACGTGCAGGCCTTCGTCAAGCAGGTGATGAGCGGCGCGGCCAGCGTCAGCGCGCCTGCGGCAACTTCAAGCGCAGGCGGTCTTGATCTGCTGCCCTGGCCGGTGGTCGATTTCGCCAAATTCGGCGAAGTCGAGATCCAGCCGCTGACACGGATCCGCAAACTGTCCGCCGCCAACCTGGCGCGCAACTGGGTGATGATTCCGGCGGTGACCTATCACGAAGACGCCGACATCACCGATCTGGAAGCCTTTCGCCTGCAGCTCAACCGCGAAAACGAGAAAGGCAGCGGCGCCAAACTGACCCTGCTGGCCTTCCTGATCAAGGCCTGCGTGCGCGCTCTGCAACAGTTCCCGGATTTCAACAGTTCCCTGGATGGCGAAAACCTGGTGCGCAAGCGCTATTACCACATCGCCTTCGCCGCCGACACGCCCAGCGGCCTGGTGGTGCCGGTGGTAAAAAATGCCGATCAGAAGGGACTGTTCGACATCGCCCGCGAGACTGGCGAACTGGCAAAAAAGGCCCGCGATGGCAAGCTCGGTCCTGGCGACATGCAGGGCGCCTGCTTCACCATTTCCTCGCTGGGTGGCATCGGTGGCAGCTATTTCTCGCCGATCATCAACGCTCCGGAAGTCGCGATTCTCGGCGTCGGCAAATCGATGATGAAGCCGGTCTGGGATGGCGCACAGTTCGTGCCACGCCTGAGCGTGCCGCTGTCGCTGAGTGCCGATCACCGCGTCATCGATGGCGCGCTGGCCACCCGGTTTAACGTTTACCTGGCGCAATTGCTGGCGGATTTCCGCCGCGTGCTGCTCTGAGCGGAGATCGCCCACAATGAGTCTCATGGATGTCAGGGTTCCCGATATCGGCGATTTCCAGGATGTCGCCATTATCGAAGTGCTGGTCAAGCCCGGCGACACGCTCGCTGCCGAAGATCCGCTGATCGTGCTGGAAAGCGACAAGGCCAGTCTGGAAGTGCCCGCGCCACAGGCCGGCACGGTGCGCGAGGTCCGGGTCAAGGTTGGCGACAAGGTTTCGCAGGGCGATCTGATCCTGTCGCTGGAGGTGGCCATGCCCGCTGCTGCGCCAGCGCCCGCTGCGGATGCCGGCAGCGTCAGTGCCCCGCGCCCGCCCGCGCAGACAGGCAGCGTCAGTGCCCCGCGCCCGGCTGCAGGAAACGCTGCAGGATCAAAGGTCGCTGATCTCAGTTGCGAACTGCTGGTGCTGGGCGCCGGGCCAGGCGGCTACTCAGCCGCATTTCGCGCTGCTGATCTGGGTTTGAAAACCGTGCTGGTCGAGCGCTACCCGACCCTCGGTGGCGTCTGCCTGAACGTGGGCTGCATTCCCTCCAAGGCGCTGCTGCATGTCGCGGCGGTGATCGACGAAGCAGCGCATTTTGCCGATCTTGGCGTCAGCTTTGGCCCACCCACTATCGACCTGGAGCGGCTGCGTGCCCACAAGAACCAGGTGATCGGCAAACTGACCGGCGGGCTGGCCGGCATGGCCAAGGCGCGCAAGGTCGAGGTGGTGCGCGGTTATGGTCATTTCCTCGACGCACACCATGTCGAAGTCGAACAGACCACCGGCAGCGGTCAGGACAAGAGTGGCATGAGCACCGTGATCCACTTTGAACAGTGCATCATTGCCGCCGGCAGTCAGGCGGTGCACCTGCCGTTCCTGCCCGATGATCCGCGCATCGTCGATTCCACCGGCGCGCTGGCCCTGCCCAGCATTCCCGAGCGGCTGCTGGTGATCGGTGGCGGCATCATCGGCCTGGAAATGGCCACGGTGTATTCGACCCTGGGCGCGCGCATCGACGTCGTGGAAATGCTCGACACGCTGATGCCCGGCCCGGATCGCGATCTGGTCAAGGTCTGGCAGAAGGTCAACGCGCGGCGCTTCGAGCGCATCATGCTCAAAACCAAAACGGTCGCGGTCGAGGCCCGGCCCGATGGCCTGTGGGTCAGTTTCGCCGGCGACAACGCACCCGCCGAAGCCCAGCGTTATGACCTGATTTTGCAGGCCGCCGGGCGCAGTCCTAATGGCCTGAAGATTGGCGCGGAACGGGCCGGCGTCGCGGTCAGCGAACGCGGCTTTATCAGCGTCGATCGGCAGATGCGCAGCAACGTGCCGCATATCTTCGCCATCGGCGATATCGTCGGTCAGCCGATGCTGGCGCATAAGGCGGTGCATGAAGGCCATGTTGCCGCCGAGGTCGCCGCCGGGCACAAGCGTTTCTTCGATGCCAAGGTGATTCCCGGCGTGGCCTATACCGATCCGGAAGTGGCCTGGGTGGGACTCAGCGAGGCCGAAGCCAAGGCACAGGGTTTGCGGGTGGGCGTGAGCCGCTTTCCCTGGGCGGCCTCCGGGCGGGCCATCGCCAATGGCCGCGACGAGGGCTTCACCAAGCTGATTTTCGATGCCGATACGCAGCGCGTGGTGGGTGGTGGCATCGTCGGCACCCACGCTGGCGACCTGATCGGCGAAGTAGCGCTGGCCATTGAGATGGGCGCGGATGCCGCTGACATTGGCCTGACCATTCACCCGCACCCGACGCTGGGTGAGTCGATTGGTCTGGCCGCTGAGGTATTCGAGGGCGTCTGCACCGACCTGCCGCCGGCGCGGCGCGGTTAGCATGCTGCTGCTGGATAAGCTGCTGGCGCAACTGGTCTATCCGCTGAATCTGGCGCTGACTCTGCTGCTGCTGGCGCTGGCCTTGCTGCTGCTGGGCCGGGCGCGGCGCTGGAGTATCGGCCTGCTGGCAGCGGCGCTGGGCTGGCTGTGGCTATGGTCGCTGCCGGTGTTCGCCGATTGGCTGCAGGGCGGGCTGGAGCAGCGCTACCCGGCGCTGCCAGCCGCGCAACTGCCGAGTGCCGAAGCCATCGTGGTGCTGGGCGGGGCAATGGAACCGGCGCTGCCACCGCTTTCGCCGGACCCG
>RXIX01000018.1 GCA_003989075.1 Candidatus Competibacteraceae bacterium
CGCACTCTGGAAAGCGCCGGTTTGCAGGTGACGCCCTATCATGCCTATGTACCGGCCTTTGGCGAGTGGGGCTATGCTCTGGCCGGGCGCGAGCCCTGGCAGGCGCCGCTGCACTATCCGCCCGGCCTGCGCTTCCTGACTGCGGAGATCATGTCCGGCCTGTTGCTGTTTCCGCCGGACATGGCGCCGGTCGATGCCGAGATCAACCGCCTGAATAACCAGATTCTGGTGCGCTACTACGAACACGAATGGCGGCAGGTGATGCCTTGATCCTGACTGCCGCATATGAGCTCCGTACTCTTCCCCCGATCCAGACTGATTCATCATGACCATTCGCAACTTTGAATACCTGTTTCATCCCAAGAGCATCGCCCTGATCTGCGGCGGTGGCGAAGCTGAGGCGATCATCTCCCGCAACCTGATGAGCAGCGGCTTTCAGGGGCCGATCATGCCGGTCGACGCCAAGCGCTGGGCACTGGAAGGCGCTATTGCCTATCGCGACGTGGCCAGCCTGCCGCTGCCGCCGTCGCTGGCGATCATCACCCGGCCGCTGCGCGAGGTGCCGGCCCTGATCACGCAGCTTGGCGAACGCGGTGCGCGCGCGGCGGTGCTGATCAACGAGGCGCGCGGCATGCCGGCCAGCGAACGCGCCGCCCTGCATCAGGCGATTCTCGACGCCGCCCGTCCGTACCTGCTGCGGGTGCTTGGCCCCGGCTCGCAGGCGCTCAATGTCCCCGGTCATAAACTCAATGTCAGCCTCAACCGGCAGGCCCTGCTGCCCGGCGATGTCGCCCTGATCAGCGAATCGGGCACCATCGCCCAGACCGCGCTGGATATCGGCAACCACTACGGCTTTGGCTTCAGTCATCTGGTTCACCTCGGCGACAGCCTCGATATCGACGTAGCCGATATTCTCGATTATCTGGCCGGCGACTATCGCACCCGCGCCATCCTGCTGTATCTGGAGCATATCCCCGATGCGCGCAAGTTCATGTCGGCGGCGCGGCGCGTAGCGCGCACCAAGCCGGTGATCGTTCTCAAGCCGCGCGGCTATCCCGCTGAGCCGGATGATGCGGTGTACGCCACTGCCTTTCGCCGTGCCGGCCTGCTGCGCGTCGAGGACAGCGACGAACTGCTGCAGATGGTCGAGGTGCTCAAGGCCGCCAAGCGCGTCAACAGCGATCGTCTGGTGATTCTCAGCAATAGCGCCAGCATGAGCCGGCTGGCCACCGATACCCTGCAGCGCTTTGGTGGCCGGCTGGCGCAACTGTCCGAGGGCACTCAGCGTGGTCTGGAACGGCAGGTTGAATCCAGCGTCGCGCCCAATCCGGTTGATCTGGGTGATCGCGCCGACGCCCGTGCCTATGGTCAGGCGCTGGACCTGCTGCTGGCTGATCCCGGTGTCGATGGCGTGCTGGTGATCAAGACCCCCAATGCGCTCAGCGAAACCAGCGCGGTCGCCGATGCGCTGATCGAGCGTCTCGCCAATAGCCCGCGCTGCATCATCGCCAGTTTCCCCGGGCCGCGCACCGGCGCCGAGGCCCGTCGCAAGCTGGTGCAGCGCCAGGTGCCGACCTATGAAACCGCCGATGCCGCGGTGCAAGCGTTTATGCGCATTGTCCAGTACAAGCGCAATCAGGCCCTGCTGATGGAAACGCCGCCCTCGCTGCCTGAGGAATTCACCCCCGACGTGGCGGCTGCGCGCGCGGTGATCAACGCCGCCCTGGCCGCCGGCCGCCGCCAGCTCAATACCCATGAGGCGATGCAGTTGCTGGCCGCCTACGGCATTCCGGTGCTGGAGACCTATCTGGCGCATTCCCCCGGCGAGGCCGCGACCCTTGCCGCCCAGATCGACCGGCCACTGGCGCTGAAAATCATTTCCCCCGACGTGGTCAGCCGCGAGGAAGTCGGCGGCATTGTCGGCCATCTGCGCGGTGCCGAGGCGGTGCGTCAGGCGGCAGTGGCCATGCTGATGCAGTTGCGCAGCACGGCACCGGCGGCGCGCTTCAACGGCTTCATCCTGCAACCGATGGTGCCGCGCGATGGCGCCTATGAAATGACGCTTGGCGTGCGCGCCGGCGAGCACTTTGGACCGGTGATCTACTTCGGCCATGGCGGCACCGAGGCCGAGATCATCAACGATCTGGCCTATGGCCTGCCGCCGCTCAACATGCATCTGGCGCGCGAGATCATGGCCCAGACCCGCATCTATCAGCGGCTGCGCTACACCCTGTTGCGGCGCGCCGATCTCAAAGCCCTGGCGCTGACCCTGGTCAAGGTGGCGCAGATGGTGATTGATCTGGACGCGCTGGCCGAGTTGAGCATCAATCCGCTGCGCGCCGGCCCCCATGGGGTGCTGGCTTTGGATGCCCGGGTGCGCCTGGCGCCGCTGTTGCCGGGCATGCCGGTACAGCGGCTGGCGATCCGCCCCTATCCGAAGGATCTTGAGGAAAGCCTGCACCTGTCCGATGGCCGCGAACTGCTGTTGCGGCCGGTGCTGCCCGAGGACGAGCCGCCGTTGCGCGATCTGGTGGCGCGCGCTTCATCGGAGGATCTGCGGCTGCGCTTCTTCCAGCCCATCCGCGAACTGTCGCATGAGATGGCCGCGCCGCTGACCCAGATCGACTACCATCGGGAAATGGCGCTGGTCGCGGTCGGTCCCGGTCTGCCCGGCCAGGCCGAGGTTTACGGGATCGTCAATCTCAGCGCCGACCCTAACAACGAGCGCGCCGAGTATTCGATCCTGATTGACCGCGCCTTCATGCGCCTAGGGCTGGGCAACCTGCTGATGCGGCGCATTATTCACTACGCGCGGGCCCGTGGCATCCAGGAAGTCTATGGCGAGGTGCTGACCGAGAATCGGCGCATGCTGCAACTGGATCAGGCGCTGGGCTTTACCGTGCATGGCGATGCCGAGGATCCGGGCCTGAAGCATGTCGTCCTCAAACTGCATGCGACCGAGCAATCAGCGGGGTAGCCGGGCGGCCCTGTAGCCAACACCTGCAGGCTGGCCAGAATGACACGATCAGTGATCTGGCCGCTGAGCCGGGCCGCTGCCGGTTATGGACATCATGACCGGCGGCGCGATAAGTGGGGCCGGGCGCTGCCGTATCAAATATGTCGGGACTTTCGCTTTTCGTCATTCCCGCGTATGCGGGAATCCAGTAGCGTGTTGAAAAGAATGGATACCCGCTTTCGCGGGTATGACGGAAAAAGTCAGGTAAGCGAAAGTCCTGTATGTATTGAAAGTCCTGTATGTATTGATTGACTGATCCCGTAGCGATTCCAGAAATAAAGCGAGAAGGACAGGGCGATGAGCGAAAAACGACTGCTGGTGATTGACGATGAGCCGGAATTTGGCGAACTGGTGCGCAAGGTGGCGGTGGGTCTGGGTTACGAGGTGCGGGTGACGACCCAAGGCCGCGCCTTTCAGGAGGCCTATCACGCCCTGCGGCCTACCACCATCGTCATGGACATGGTGATGCCGGAGATGGATGGTAACGAGCTGGTGCTATGGCTGATGGAGCAGCAGTATGCTGCGCACCTGATCATCATCACCGGCTACAGTCCCGATTATGCCCGCGATGCGCGGGCGCTGGCCGAGTTCAACGGATTACGCTCGGTACAAACCCTGACCAAGCCGATTGGGCTGGCGCGGCTGCGCGAGGCGCTCGGCGGCTGATCAGGTCGGCAGTGGGCTGTTGAGTACCCGGTGCAGGCAACGGGCCAGATCGTACAGGGCATAGGGTTTTTGCAGGAAGCCGGCCAGACCGAGCCCGGCAAAGCGCGGCGCGATCTCGCTTTCGGTAAAGCCGCTCGACAGCACCACGCGCAACTGCGGATTGATGCGGCGCAGCGCGGTAAAGGCTTCCTCGCCATCCATGACCGGCATGGTCAGGTCAAGCAGCACCATGACGATGCGCGCGCGCCGCGCCTGATAGAGATACAGCGCCTCGCGGCCATTGGCGGCGGTCAGCACCTGAAAGCCGAGCCGTTCCAGCATGCGGCCGACCATGACGCGCACCGATTCCTCGTCATCGACCAGCAGGATGGTGCCCGTGCCGCGCCAGTCGGCATGCGCGATCTCGGCGACGGCGCCAGTTTCGGTCTGTGCGGTTTGCAGCGCCGGCAGAAAGACGCGAATCGTGGTGCCTTGGCCAAGTACGCTGCGCACCCGCAACGCGCCGTGATGGCCGCGCACGATGCCCAGCACCGCCGACAGGCCCAGACCGCGCCCGGTAAACTTGGTGGTAAAAAAGGGTTCGAAGATGCGCCGCTGGGTATCCGCGTCCATGCCACAGCCGCTGTCGGCGATTTCCAGCCAGGCATACAGGCCGCCATTCAGGGTTTCGTTCAGGTAGGCATCGCTCAGCTCTTCATGGGTGCATTTGAGCGCACCGGTGGCAATCGTCACCACGCCGCCCTCGTCGCCGATCGCCTCGGCAGCATTGATCACCAGATTCATCACCACCTGGCGGATCTGGCTCGGATCGCCGCGCAGCGCCGGCAGATCCGCATCCAGAGCCAGGTTGAGCGTGGTTTTCTTGGCGATGGAGGCCTTGAGCAGGGCGACCATCTCGTCGATCAGTGCGTTCAGGTCCATGGTCTCGATGGCGAACCAGCCCTTGCCGGAGTAAGCGAGCATCTGTCGGCACAACTCGGCGGCGCGCAGCGAGGTGGCTTCGATGGCGTGCAGACTGTCGCGAGCCGGTGAATCGGCCGGCAGTTCCTCCATCGCCAGATTGGCATTGCCGAGGATGATAGCCAGCAGGTTGTTGAAATCGTGAGCGATCCCGCCAGCCAGCACGCCGAGGCTCTCCAGGCGCTGGGTCTGCTGCATCTGCCGCTCCAGTTGCAGGCGCTTTTCCTCGGCCCACTTGCGCTCGCTGATGTCGGTCACCGCCAGCAGCAGCAGCGGCGTGCCATCGACCGGCCGGCTGCCGAGAGCGGTGCGGATGGTGGTGCCTTCGAGATGAGCGTAAAAGGCGGCGCCGCGCTCACGGCGGACCATCGCTTCCAGGCTCTTGCCGGCGGGTTTGCGGAAAAAGCCCGGATAGCGGCCGAGAAACGGTTCCTGGCTGTTGCGCTCCAGACAATGGGCGAAGGAATTGCCCAGCAGGCGGCTGCGCGCGCGCTCGACCATGCGGCAGAAGGTCTCGTTGACCTCGTAGATCAGGCCGATTTCGTTGAGCACCAGATAGCCGATCGGCGCCTGATGGAACAACAGCGAGAACTGGTTGCGCGACTGCTCAAGCTCGGCGCTGACCCGGCGCAGCTCTTCCTTCTGGATTTCCAGTTCCATGCGCTGCACGTGCAGTTCGTGCACCAGGGCGCGGCCCCGGTTGTCCACTATCTCGGGCTGCGCTCCGATCGGAGACAGGGCTTCGGTTTCGGCTTGCTCGCGCGGGATTTCGCGTGTCATTGATGCGGGGCTCCTTCGGTCCTTGAGGATCAGGCGGAATCGGTGGGCCGGAAGCGGTCCACCCAACACCGGTTAATATCAGTCAATTATTGAGAGTTTAATATGGCAATAGTAGACGCGAAGCTGTTCCGGATGTTAGTGCCGGGTCCAGTAGATGCAGACCGGTGGAACCCTTGAAGCGCCGTCATTTTCTGGCTGCGCTCGGCGGCATGGCGACCGCTGCCGGTGCGATCCGGAGTGGATGGCGGCATGCCGCCGCCGTGCCGGCGCTACCGCCTGGCGCCATCGTCGGTGCTGACCAGGCGCTGGGGCATCGCCTGCGTGACCAGCAGTTTCCAGAACCGGAGCTGACTCGCAAGGCACCGGTGGTGATCGTCGGGGGTGGCATCGCTGGGCTGTCGGCGGGCTGGGCGTTGCACAGGGCCGGTTTTCACGATTTCGTGCTCCTGGAGCTGGAGCGCGAGGTCGGCGGCAATGCCCGCAGCGGCAGCAACGCGATCAGCGCCTATCCCTGGGGTGCACACTATCTGCCGTTTCCTACCCGGGAAAGTCGCGCGGTGCGCGAACTGCTGGCCGATTTCGGGGTGCTGCAGGGCGATCCCCAGGCCGCCGTACCGGTCTACGATGAGCGCTCTATCAGCTTTGCGCCGCGGGAGCGGCTGTTCGCCCATGGCCTGTGGCAGGAGGGTTTATGGCCACAGGTGGGGATCAGCGGACGCGATCTGCAGCAGTACCGCCATTTTCAGGCGCTGATGGAGCAGTTTCAGCAGCGGCGCGGGGCCGATGGCCGTAAGGCATTTGCCATTCCGATCGACTTTAGCGCCCGTGATCCGGACCTGCTGGCGCTGGACCGCGTGTCGATGCGCGATTTTCTGTTGCAGAACGGGCTGGATTCGCTGCCGCTGCAGGGCTACGTCGATTATGCCTGCCGTGATGACTACGGCTGTCATGCCAGCGATACTTCGGCCTGGATGGGTATTCACTATTTTGCCAGCCGCGATGCCCGGGCCCGTGATGCTGATGACGATGATGTGCTGACATGGCCGGCGGGAAATGGCTGGCTGGTGCAGCGACTGCGCGAGCGATTGGCGCCGCATCTGCACACCGGCGCACTGGCGTTTGCCGTCTCAGCGCTGGATCGGGCGGTGCGGGTGGATGTCTATCGGCCCGGTGAGTCGCGCAGCGAGCGCTGGCTGGCACAGGCGGTGATCTGGGCAGCGCCGCTGTTTCAAGCGCCGCAGGTGCTGCGCGAACTGCCAGTGGCGCTGCACGCGGCGATCGGCGAGTTTCAATATGCGCCCTGGCTGGTGGCCAACCTGAGCCTGCGTGGCTTTCCCGTCGAGCGGCATGGTGCGCCGCTGAGCTGGGATAACGTGCTCCAGGACAGCAGCGCACTGGGCTATGTGGTCGCCAACCATCAGCAGTTGGCCGCGCATCAGAACGGGACCGTGTTCACCTGGTATCACGCCCTGGCCGATGGTCCGCCGGAACAGGAACGGCAGCGCCTGCTGAGCACGCCCTGGGCGGTCTGGGCCGAAACCATCCTGAGCGAGTTGGAGCGTCCCTATCCGGATATTCGCCACTGGGTGACCCGTCTGGATGTGATGCGCTGGGGGCACGCCATGGTGCGACCCCGGCCCGGCTTTGTCTGGGGCGCGGCCCGCCAGCAGTTGACGCAGGCCGCGCTGGACCGGGTGTTTCTGGCTCACGCTGATCTGAGCGGCTACTCGATTTTCGAGGAGGCGAACTATCGGGGGGTGCGCGCGGCGGAGCAGGTGCTGGCACTGCTCGGCCTGCCGCTGGGTGTTTCGGTTGCGCCGCCCGCATAAGGATGTGCCTGCCTGCAACGCCTGTCGCAATCAGGCCTGCTCTGCTAGCGGCGGACCGTTGGGCGCATCCAGGGCGAAATGGCTACCCAGTTTCACACTGTCGAGCCATTCGAGCAGCCGCTCCAGCGGCACCGGACGCGACAGGTAGTAGCCCTGGATCGCATCACAGCCAAGATGCTGCAGCGCATCCAGAGTAGCGCGGTCCTCGACGCCCTCAGCTACCACCTCGACGTTCAGCGTGTGGCACAGTTCGATGGTGGAGCGGACAATGGCCTGGTCGGCGCGGTCATCGGTCAGGCAGCGGATAAAGGAGCGGTCGATCTTGAGCAGATTGACCGGCAGCCGCTTCAGGTACTGCAGCGAACAGTAGCCGGTGCCATAGTCGTCAATGGATACCTGAATACCGCTCTCGCGCAGTGCGGTCAGGGTCAGGGCCGCCTGCTGCTCGTCGTGCATGAACAGGCGCTCGGTCAGTTCCAGTTCCAGCCGTTCAGCCGGGAAATGCTCTTCCTGAACAATGCGCAGCATCCGCTCGGCCAGATCCGGGCTCTGGAACTGCCGCGGCGACAGGTTGATCGAGACCGCCAGCGGCAGGTCACGAAAGGCCCGGCAGGCCTGACGCAGCACCCATTCGCCAACCTCGATGATCAGGCCATTGTCCTCCAGGATACCGATGAAGTGATCAGGCATCTGCAGGCCCCACTCGGGATGCTGCCAGCGGATCAGGGCTTCGGCGCCGGTCACGCGCCGCTCGCGCAGATCGAAACGTGGCTGGAAGTAGAGAATGAATTCATCGCGCTCCAGCGCCCGGCTCAGGGCCGCTTCCCGGTTCAGTCGCTCGACTGCCTGATGGTGCAGATCGGCGGTGTAGAACTGGTAGCGGGCGCCGCCGAGTTCCAGAGCACGGGTGTAGGCGGTAGCGGCGTGCAGCAGCAGCGTTTCGATATCGGTACCATCGTTGGGATAGACGGCGATGCCCAGAGTCGCCGAGACCCGCACTTCCCACTCTGCGCATTGCAGCGGGACGTCAAAGGCGCTCAGCAGTCGCTGGGCGACTATGGCTGCCTCATGCTCGCTGCGGATATCAGTCAGAATCGCCTCGAAGTGATCCCCGCCAAAGCGCGACAGGGAGTCACGCTCGCGCAGCCGGCCCTTGAGCCGCTCGACCAGCCGTTGCAGCACCAGATCGGCGTTGGTATTGCCCAGCGAGGCGTTGACCTTCTGGAACTGGTCAAGGTTGAGATGGATGATCGCGAAGCGCCGGTCGTCGCGCTGGGCGGCGTTGATCACCTGGATCAGGCGATCGCGGAACAGCACCCGGTTGGGTAGGCCGGTGAGCGGGTCGAAATGAGCAAAATAGCTCAGTCGCGCTTCGGTGGCGCGGCGTTCGGTGACATCCTGCGCCACGCCAAAAATGACGTTCACCTGATTGTTTTTGTCATACATCAGGTTGGCGGAGAGAAACAGGGTGAGCACCCGGCCGCTCCCGATGCGGATGCGGATCTCGGTTTCACTTTCATCGGCATATTCCTGCAGGAAAGCGGCGATGAAGCGCTCCAGCAGCGGCAGATCTTCCTCCAGGACATGCTCGCGCATCTCGCTGCCGGTCATGCCGCGCACCGTGTCGATCTCCAGGAGATGACATAGTTCCAGCGACAGGTTAAGCCAGTCGACGGCGATCTCGTAGCGCCAGTAGCCGAGGCGGGCGATGCGCTGGGCACGGGCCAGTTGCTCCTCATTTTCACGCATCTGCCGCTCGATCTCCCGTGCCCGTAGCGCGTAGCGGACCCGCTGCGCCAGCAGTGCCCAGTTGATCGGCTTGGTGACGAAATCAGTCGCTCCGGCATCGAAAGCCAGTTGCACGGCTACTACATCGTCAAGGCTGGTCAGCATCAGGATCGGAACGCGGGAGATGGCCGGCTCCTGGCGGATTGCCTGGCAGGCCTCGAAGCCGTTCATGACCGGCATGCGTACATCCATGAGCACCGCATCGGGATTTTCCAATAGGCAGGTCTGCAGTCCCTGCTGGCCGTTGGTCGCCTCCAGCACCCAGTAGCCGCTTTCCTCCAGCACCCGCCGCAGCATCATGCGGGTGATTTCCTCATCGTCGATGATCAGGATACGCTCGTAATAGATTTTGCGTTCTTCCACCATCGGCTGATCCGTCATTTCGTGATTTCCTGTTCCAGTTGTCGTGTAGCAGCCGCCATCGCTGCCCGTGCTACAGTGTCCAGTGTAGCCAGATCCCCGCTGGGAAATTCGCCCTGCTTGAGTCGTGTTTCCAGAGTAGTCGCCACCGCGTGCAGATGCGCCGCGCCGATATCGCCGGCGGTGTTCTTCAGACTATGCACGGCATCAAGCAGTCGCTCGCGATTGCTGCTGGCGCGCGCGGCCTGCGCCTGCTGCAACTGTGTATCGAGGGTGCTGATGAACTTGGTCAGCAGTGCGCTGAAATGCACGCCCATCAGCTTCTTCACTTCCGTCAGCTTGGCCGGATCGAACTCACTCGGCACCTGTCCGGCGGGCCGCGTCAGCCAGCGGGCCACCATGGCGGCGAGTGAACTGCCGCTATAGGGTTTGGTCAGGTAATCGTCCATGCCTGCGTCCAGGCATTTTTTCTGGTCGCTGGGCAGGGCGTGAGCAGTGAGGGCGATGATCGGCACCCGCGCCTGCCCGGTGGCAGCCTCACGCGCTCGAATCTCCCGGGTCGCTGCGTAGCCGTCCATCTCCGGCATCTGCACGTCCATGAAGATCACTGCATAAGGCTGCTGACGCGCGGCAGCGATGGCCTCAAGGCCATTGTTGGCGATATTGACGCGCAGGTTGCGCTGACGCAGCATCATCCGGCCGAGTTCCTGGCTGATCGGATTGTCCTCAACCAGCAGCACCCGTTCGCCGGCAAAGCGCGGCCCTTCATCGTGACGGCGTGAGACCGGTTCCACAGGGGCGCGGTGGTGGTTATCCCTGTTGAGCACGGTGGCGATGGCATCGTGCAGGTCCAGCTGGCGTACCGGTTTATCCAGCCAGATATCGATGCCCAGTTCGGCAATGACCGCAGTCTCCTGGCTGGAGGAGCTGAGCATCAGCACCCGGGTTGCGGTCAGCGCCGGGTCAGTCTTGATGCAGCGGGCCAGGCGCAGACCATCCATGTCGGGCATATTGCAATCGAGTAGCGCCACATGGTAAGGCCGGCCGGCGCTGGCAGCATCCTGCAGCTTTGCCAGCGCTTCCTCGCCACCGGCGGCGCTGCCCGGCTGGACCTGCCAGGCGGTCAGGTAGCGGTGCAGGATGATGCGGTTGGTGGCATTGTCATCGACGATCAGGATGCGCTGGCCGGAGAAATCGGCACGCAACCGAGCTTCTTTCGGTGTGGCGACGGCGAATGGCAGGCGGAACCAGAAACGCGAACCGCGCCCCGGCGCACTGTCCAGGCCAATGGTGCCGCCCATCAGTTCGACCAGGCGCCGGGCGATACTCAGGCCCAGACCGCTGCCCCCGAAACGGCGGCTGGTCGAGCCATCAGCCTGGACAAAGGGCTCAAACAGCAGCGGCTGCTTGTCGATGGCAATGCCGATGCCGGTGTCGCGGACCTCGAAGCGCAGCATGACGCCCCGTGTCAACGGGATCTCCGGCTCGACGGTGACATTCACCACCACTTCACCCTTCTCAGTGAATTTGACGGCATTGCCGATCAGATTGGTCAGCACTTGACGCAGGCGGATCGGGTCGCCCTGCAGCAGGTCCGGCGTGTCCGGGGCGATAAAGCAGGCCAGCTCGATATGCTTGGCGTGGGCGTGCTGGCCGAGCATGGCGGTGACATCCTCGACGGTGCGGCGCAGCTCGAAATCCAGGTTTTCGATATGCAGCTTGCCGGCTTCGAGGCGGGAAAAGTCCAGAATCTCGTCGATCAGCGTCAGCAGAATTTCGGCTGAAGTGCTGGCGGTATTGAGATAGCGCTGCTGCACAGTGCTCAGCGGCGAATCGCGCAGCATCTCCAGGGCGCCGAGTACGCCATGCATCGGCGTGCGAATCTCATGGCTCATGTTGGCCAGGAACTGGGTCTTAGCCTCAGCGGCGGCTTCGGCTGCCTCCTTGGCCTCGCGCAGGACATCCTCGGCACACTTACGCACGCTGATGTCATGGATGACGCCGATGAAGCGGAGCTGACCTTCTTCCTGCATCTCGTTGACCCGCAGCGCCATCGAGAAGGAGCTGCCGTCCTTGCGCTGGGCTTCGAATTCGCGCTCGATACCGAGTATGACGGCATTTCCGCCCTCGCGATAGCGGCGCAGGTAGTGGTCGTGCTGCGTCCGGTGCGGTTCGGGCACCAGCAGCGATACATTCTGGCCGATCATCTCGGCGGCGCTGTAACCGAACATGACTTCGGCGCCGGTGTTGAACGACTCAATCAGGCCCTGCGCGTCGATGACGATGATAGCGTCATGGGTGGAGTTGAGCACCCGGCGCAGGTAGTTCTCGCGGGCGACCAGCTGGCGCTGGGCCGCGATCCGATCGCTGATGTCGTTTTGCAAGGCTACGAAGTGCGTGACCTCGCCGCGCCCGTTGCGGATCGGGCTGATCGACAGCTCGTTCCAGAACTCGCGGCCGTCCTTGGTGTAATTGCGCAGGATGACCTGCACATCGCTGCACTCGCGCAGAGCCCGGCGCAGTGCATCGAGCATGTCGCGCTCGGTGTTCGGTCCCTGCAGGAATCGGCAGTTACGGCCCAGAACTTCGGCAGCGCTGTAGCCGGTGATGCGGGTAAAGGCCCGATTGACATAGAGAATGGGTTGATCGGGCCGGGTGGCGTCGGCGATCACTACGCCGTTGCTGCTGTCCTCGATGATGCGGTTGCGCAGTCGCAGATCGGCCTCTGCGGCGATCCGGGCGCTGATGTCGCGCACCACCATCAGGACACTGTCCTGATCGCCATCCAGCGGTGTGAGGTGGATTTCCAGCGGAAAACAGCTGCCGTCCAGCCGCTGGCCCTCGGTCTCGCACAGCGTGCTGGTCTGCGCCGGATCGGGTGCTTCCAGCATGGCACGTACCGTGTTCCAGCTCGTGGCACTGAACAGCTGCGAAACCCCGATGCCGCGCAACTGCCCGGCTGGGCAGGCGAAGAGAGTGGCCGCTGCCGGGCTGCATTCGGTAATGTGGCCGGCGTGGTCCAGGATGAGGATACCGTCCTGGATGTTCTCCAAAATCCGTCGCCAATGCGTTTCCCGCTCGGCCAGTTCCGCGTAGGCCTCGCGCACCCGCGCCGACATCAGGTTGAAGCTGCGCGCGGTTTCGGCCAGCTCATCGTCGCCCTGAACCGGTATCTGATAGCCCAGTTCGCCAGCGGCAAGGCGCTGCGAACCCGTGGCGATGTTGTGCAACTGCCGGGTCAGGTACACGCCCAGCGCCAGCGAGAACAGGGCGACCAGCACCATTTCCAGCAGCGCCAGACCAATGCCGTAGTGCCGGGCCTCGCTTTCCAGGGCCTGCAGAGCCTGTGCCGAAAGACCCAGCTCGACCCGCCCAAAGGGCATGCCCGCCTCGCTGATTGCGCCCGCTGCATCAAATACGCCATCGGCAGTGTCGGCAAAGTGGTGATCGGCGTTGAATGGCTGCGTCAGCATGGCCGGTGTGCCGGCGCTGGCCAGTTCGCGGCCTTGGGCATCGCGCACCCGCGCGTACAGCACACCCGGATAGCTCAGGGCTTCCTGGACGAAACTTTGCAGCGCCGCCAGATCGCTGGCGATCAGCGCATTCTTGGTCGTGACTGCGAACGCCCTGGCGGTTGCCTGCGCCCGCTGGGTGAATTCCTGCTCGGCCGAATGCTCGATAAAGCGTAATCCGCTCCACACCAGCAAAGTGAGCAGCACTGCTTCGATGGCGGCAACGCCGAGAATCGTTTTGAGCCGGAACGACATCGGTCCTGGTGCCCTAGTTTTCGGTCGGCGGTTCGAGCAGTTCGAGGTGCAGGTTGCGCACTGCGTCATAGTCGGCATCCCCGGCGGTGACGATGCCCTTGAAGCCGATGCCTTCGAGGACCGCCCGCCCGTCCGGGTCATTGTCCAGCGCCAGCATCGCTTCCTGCAGCCGTTTGACCGTCCCGGCGGCAAGACGCGGGTGGGCGGCGATTGCGTGCGGTGTGTAGCCCTGGCTGGTCCAGAGAATGCGCATCTGGTCACGGGTCGCCGGTTCGAGGTTCTCGAAGGTGCGGATCACGCCGCCGCCAGCCGGGTAGAAGCCTCGCGCCACGTTGAAATAGACCGAATCATGGGAGGAAACGAATTTCGGCGTGATGGCGATATGCTGTCCGGCGAAACTGGCCCGCACCAGTACGGTGGCGGCGAAGGATGCCGGCGCCGGGAAGACCACGGTCTGGTCACGCAGATCGGCGAGTGCCTGGTAGGGTGAATCCTTGCGCACCACGACGATGCCCTTGAGCAGGCGGTCCTTTTCTCTGGCGAAGACCTGATAACCGGGCTGGCGGTGAAACACGGTGTAGTGATAGGGATTCATGTAGGCGAAATCGTAGTCGCCCGCTGCCAGCCGTCGCTCGAAGCTGGGAATATCGGGAGCGGTGGCAAAGCGCAGTTGCAGGCCGCTTTTCGCCTGCAGCAGGTTGATCAGCGGCACCCAGGTCCGCGCCAGTTCGGTCGCTGACTGCTGCGGTACCACGCCAAAGCTGTAGACCGGACCGGTAGGCGATTCAGCTGCACCGACCGCTGCCGTGAGCAACAGGCCGGTCGTGAGGAACAGTCTGCGCAGGTGTTGAAGGCCGGCCGCGCGCAGGAACTGCTCAAGAAGTGTGTTTGCCATGGGCCGTGTTGACCTGTGGGTGGATCGCTGTCGGAGGGTTGGGGATCGCCAGGACGTGGTTTTTACATGTCAGTTTTAAGGATAGGTGATACTGAACCTAAAAAGGCGTTGCCGGTTCGGGCTGATACGCGGGTCATCAATGCTGGAGCGAGCGTGCGTGATGCAAAAGCAGGGCGGAGCGGGGTGGGGTATGGTGGACGGTGCCGGTATCCGGCGTGGCGTGGCCTGAGCACGGCTTATGGAAACGCCCTTTTTCGAGAGCGGTTTTATTGTCACCTGGCTGCGGATGATCTGGGGCTGGCTGAGCGCTAAGCTGCTGACTCCAGAGCATATTGTCTACACCGCCATGCAGATGCCGGCGCTGATCGGCAGCGGCTGCGCCGCCTGGTGGATCTACGATTTCATTCACCCGTGGCTGCTCCGGCGTATCCAGGCCCGTATTGCCAGCGTGTATGGCCAGCAGGCGCTGCGGGTGCTGGCTACGCTGCTGTTTCCGCTGCTGTGGATCATTGGCCTGGGCATTGCCGGGTCGGTGGCGGTGCGCTTTGGCTGGCCGAATCACTGGATTCGCATTGGCATTCATCTGCTGGCAGCCTGGATCGCCATTCGTCTGTTTGCGGTGCTGGTGCGCGAGCCGGTGTGGGCGCGGGCGCTGGTGATCACTGCTTACAGCGTCGCTACGCTGGCCATTCTGGGCCTGCTGGAACCGAGTCTGGCCGTGCTCGACCGGCTGGCGATCAACATCGGTCAGGTACGTCTGTCGCTGCTGACCGTGCTCAAGAGCGTGTTCTATTTCGGGGTCATGCTGTGGGCGGCGGTGCTGCTGTCACGGGCGCTGGAGCAGCGTCTGGAGCATGCGCCGAACCTGACGCCTTCGGTGCGGGTGCTGTTTGGCAAGCTGCTCAAGGGCGGGCTGATTACCCTGGCGGTGGTCGCGTCGTTGGCCGGTGCCGGTATCGATTTCACTGCACTGGCCCTGTTTGGTGGCGCGATCGGAGTTGGGATCGGGTTTGGCCTGCAGAAAATCACCTCTAATCTGATCAGCGGCGTGATGCTGCTGATGGACAAGTCGATCAAGCCGGGCGATATCATTCAGATTGGCGAAACCTATGGTTGGGTGGCCTCGCTGGGTGCGCGCTATGTGTCGGTGGAAACCCGTGACGGCACCGAGTATCTGATTCCCAACGAAGAGCTGATCACCCATCAGGTGGTCAACTGGTCGCACCGCAATGATCTGGCGCGACTCAAGGTGCAGGTGCGCATTCCCTACGATACCGATGTGCGCCATGCGCTGGACCTGCTGGTGGAGGCGGCCGGTCGACCGGCACGGGTGCTGGCGGATCCGGCGCCGCGCGCGCTGCTGCTGGACTTCGGCGAGGGCTTTCTGCTGCTGGAACTGCGCTTCTGGATTCGTGACGCCCAGAATGGCATCCGCAACATTTCCAGTGATGTGCGTCTGGAAATCTGGGATCTGTTCCGCGAGCACGGCATCACCGTGGCCATGCCGCAGCAGGGCATGCACATCAACACGCCGCTGCACGTGCAGTTGACGCGCCGCCCGTTGGCGACCTGAACCGCGCGAAAGACCGCCGGGACGCGCCTGCCCTGATATGATTAACAGCTCAAACCCTCGCGATAAAGCGGGGAATTCACGGCCATGCGCTATCGTCCACAGAACAAATCACCATTACGAGGAGACGCGCGATGCAGGAGATTTATCACGCTTTGGTGCTGAATATGCACCAGCCGCCGAGCAATCTCGATTATCTGCTTGACCATCACGAATGGGAGGCGCGGGAAATCCTGTTCGCCTACGATCGCATGCCACGAGCGCTCTGGGATTATCAGGATATTGCCCGTGTGCATCTGTCCCTGTCCGGGACGCTGCTGGAGACCTTGTCCAATCCGGCCTTTCAGGAGCGCGTGTACGGGATCGTCGATTGCGGCAAGGTGCTCTGGCATCTGCAAAATGAAAGCCTGTTCGAGATTCTCGGCACCGGTTATTACCATCCGGTCATGGCGCTGATTCCGGAAGCCGACTGGGATGAGCAGATCCGCCGCTGGCAGGCCATTGCCCGCCACCTGTTCTGGCGCAACCGTTTCAATGGCTTCTGGCCGCCGGAAATGGGTTTTGACATGCGTCTGATTCCGCACCTGAAGCGCGCCGGCTATCGCTATGTGATGGTCGATTGCGAATATGTTGATCCGGTTGACGATATGGATTGGCAGGAGCTGCGCTATCGGCCGCATATCGCCGAATACGGCGGCGAGCAGATGGTGATCATCGTCCGCGATCGCGAACTGTCCGATGCGCAGCTTTCCGGCATGGATTACGGCTGGTTCTATCACGAGCTGCACGAGCGCACCAAGTGGTGTGATTTTCCGCCGCTGGTGACGACTGCCACCGATGGCGATAACGGCGGCTGGTTTCGCAATGTCAGCGAGAAATCCAATTTCTGGACCTATTTCTATCACGAGGCGCTGCATGAAATTCGCGCCGGCCATTCGAATATGCGCCCGACCTTCATCAACGAGTATCTGGATCGCTTTGGTGCGCATGGGCAGGTGACGGTACGGCGTGGTGCCTGGAACACCGATGCCCACCATGGCTGGGATTTTCACCAGTGGCAAGGTTCCTGGGCGCAGCGCGACACCATGGTGCGCGTCCATGATCTCAGCCGCGAATTCCACGCCGTGGTCAAAACGGCGGCGCGCGCGCGTGATCGCGATCCGGAACTGGCTCGGGTGCTGGATGAGGCGCATTGGCATCTGCTGCGCGCCGAGACCAGTTGCAATTTCTACTGGGGCGATGCCTGGGTGCACAAGTCGCACAGTGATCTGGACAGTGTCGCCTGGCATCTTGGCGAGGCCCGGGCCTTGCTGAACACTCACGGGTTGCCCGCGACCCCGGCCGAAGCGCCACCCGAAACGGTGGCATCGACTGAAACGGATGCGCTGCCCGAAGCAGCGGCATCGACTGAAACGGATGCGCTGCCCGAAGCAGCGGCATCGACTGAAACGGATGCGCTGCCCGAAGCGGATGCGCCACCCGAAGCAGCAGCGGGTACTGAGCACCATCCTGTTCGCTGATCGCAGGCAGCATGGGAACCCTGGCGCGAAATCGTTCTTCCAAAGGTCCGGTTTTCATGTAATGTATAGACCTTGTACAATATGTGGAGCGGCCGCCAGCCGTTACCGACGCCGATCGATGAAGAGGGAGCATGGTTATGTCAGTTGCGAGCAAGATGGGGGAACACACCGCTGAGTTCTGGCGGAAAAATCTGCGTGGTAAGCCGTTTATCGAGCTGGTAGGCGCTCGTCCGGCTGCCTGGTGGACGGGATGTATGCCGGATGATTGCCCTGGTCGCCAGGCTGATGGCACGTTTACCGCGCTGCCGTTGCCCGATCTGGCGACCTGCAGTCGCGAACAGGTTCTGGATTATTTCGACAATACTTGGACATTAACCGAAATCCTGTTCGCCGGCCTGCGCGGCGAGGAAGCTTTTTTTCGCCCGCCCTATCATCATCTGCGCCATCCGATGATCTTCTACTACGGGCATCCGCCGGCGCTGTACATCAACAAGCTGCGCGTCGCCGGCCTGATCGAGCAGCCGCTGAATGTCGACTTTGAACGGCTGTTCGAAACCGGCGTCGATGAAATGCGCTGGGACGACATGTCCAAGAACGAGATGCTCTGGCCGGAGATTGGCGCGGTGCATGCCTACCGCCAGCAGGTCTATCGCACCGTGCGCGGCGTGATCGAAACCCATCCCGGACTGGCCGCTGGTCATGCGCCGATCACCCAGGATCAGCCTCTGTGGGCGCTGTTCATGGGCTTTGAGCATGAGCGCATCCATCTGGAAACCTCGGCGATGCTGATCCATGAATTGCCGCTGGAGCAGGTGCAGCGGCCCACCGCCTGGCCGGCCCTGCATCCATCGGCGGCACGTCCGGCCACGGTTTTCCCGCCGCAGCCTGGCCGGGACTTTCCCGACAACGCTGCCCTTGCCGTGCTCGCCCAGACCGTGACCCTGGGCAAGCCGGTCAATTGGCCCTCCTACGGTTGGGATAACGAATACGGTCAGCGCGAGACGACGCTGCAGCCGTTTCAGGCCAGCCGCTATCTGGTCAGCAATGGCGAATTTCACGCCTTCGTGGTCGCTGGCGGTTACCGTGAGCGCGCCTGCTGGTCGGAGACCGGCTGGGAATGGCGCGGCTTTCGCAATATCAAGTGGCCGACCTTCTGGGTGCCGGATGGTCCGGCCGGCCTGCACCGCTTCAAGCTGCGCACCCTGTTCGAAGTCATCGATATGCCCTGGGATTGGCCGGTCGAGGTCAACTATCACGAGGCCCGGGCCTATTGCGCCTGGCGCAGCGCTCAGGAAGGGGTGCCCTATCGCCTGCCCAGCGAAGCCGAGCATCAGGCGCTGCGCGGCGATCAGCAGCGCCGGGCGCGCAGCCTGGGCGTTGTCGCCGATCCGGTGATGCAATGCGATGGCGTTACCCTGGGGCATGAGTACGGCTGGAATCTGAATCTGGCGCACGGGTCCTCCTGTCCGGTGCATGCCGGTGCACCTGCCGGGGCCGGTTTCCACGACGTGTTTGGTAACGTCTGGCAATGGCTGGAGGATCATTTCAATCCGCTGCCCGGCGCCCGGGTCCATCCCTATTACGACGATTTCAGCTCACCCTGCTATGACGGTCAGCACCAGATGATGCTCGGCGGCTCCTGGGTCTCGACCGGTGACGAGGCCAGCATCTGGGCGCGTTTCCACTTCCGCCCGCATTTTTACCAGCACGCCGGGTTCCGCTGGGTGCAAAGCGCGGGTGATGGCGGCGCGGTGCGGCTTGATCAGGCCGGCGCGGCGGGTCAGGTTTACGAGGATCCGCAGGTGCTTAATGAATATCTGCTGCTGCACTACGGTGCGCCCGCCGAGCAGATGCCCTATGCCTTTGGGCCACGCGCCGCAGTCGAATTTCCGCTGCGCTGCGCGCGCTGGCTGCTTGATGCCGCCCGCGAATACGATGCACCGACCGGCCGCGCCCTGGACATCGGCTGTGCGGTGGGCCGCTCCAGTTTTGAACTGGCGCGCGGCTATGGCGAGGTGCTGGGCGTTGATCTCAGTCGTGCCTTCATTGACGCCGCCAACGTGCTGCGCCGCGAAGGCGAACTGCGCTATTTCCGCAAGGACGAGGGCCAACTGGGTGCGACCGTGAATGCGATGATCGACCCGGCCATCGACCGGACACGGGTCGCCTTCCGTCAGGCCGATGCCTGTTCGCTGCCGGCGGAACTGGTTGATTTCGATGCGGTGCTGCTGGCCAATCTGCTGTGCCGTCTGCCCAGCCCGAAAGCGCTGCTCGGCCGGCTTGGCGGTCCACGCGGTCTGGTACGGCCCGGCGGTTTGCTGGCGCTGTTCTCGCCGTACAGCTGGCTGGAACAGTTCACTCCGCCGGATGCCTGGCTGGGTGGCTGTCTGCGCGATGGGCAGCCGGTCAGCAGCGCGGCAGCACTCAAGGCGCTACTGGTCGCCGAGGGCTTTGAACTGCTGCGCGAGGATGAGGAACCGCTGCTGATCCGCGAGCACGCCCGCAAGTATCAGTACATCGTCAGCCACGCCCTGTTGTGGCGGCGCATCCGCTAATACTGACGCAGCGGCTGGCGCTGCTGGACAGGGCCGCTGCTGCTGGGAATCACGCTTTCTCGATCAGCGGCAACGCCAGCCGGATGGCAACCCGCAGGCCGCCATCCGGGCGATTGCACGCCTGGATGGTGCCGCCGTGGGCGAGAATGGCCCGCCGGGCAATGGCCAGCCCGAGACCGAAACCGCGCGTCGCCGGGCTGGTTTCGCTGCGATAGAACGGCTCGAACACCGCTTCCAGCTCATGTTCCGGGATGCCGGGACCGCGATCATCGACCGTGATGCCCAGCCATCCCGCAGCGGGCAGTGGTTCGACCGTCACCTCGACTGTGGTGCCTGGTGCGGTGTACTTGACCGCATTGCGCACTACGTTTTCGATCGCCCGATACAACAACTCGGCGCGCGCCTTGACCACTGCCTCACCCGCGCCGCAAAAGCACAGCGCCCGCCCGCTGGCTTCGGCCTCGAAGCGGGCATCCTCGGCGATGCCTTCCACCAGTTCCACCAGGTCGACATACTGATCGAGCGGACCGCTGACACCCGCTTCCAGCCGCGACAGCGTCAGCAGTTCACCCACCAGGGTATCCAGGCGGCCGGCCTCACGCTCGATGCGCTCCAGCGATGCTTCACGCTGTTCCGGCTGCTGGCGAGCCAGGCCAATGGCCGCATGCAGGCGCGCCAGTGGCGAGCGCAGTTCGTGCGAGACGATATGCAGCAGGCGGCGCTGCGAACCGATCAGGCTCTGCAGATGCTCGGCCATGTGATCGAAATCGCGGCCGAGATCGGCGATCTCATCACGGCGGCCCCGCATGCGCAGTCCCACCCGGGTGTCGAACTGGCCAGCGGCCAGGGCCGCGAACGCTTCACGCAGATGGCGCAGGGGCCGGGACAGATACCAGGCCAGCAGAGCGCTGCAGATCAGGCTGGCCAGCAGACCCATGCCAATCGGTAACAGCGGCGATGCCGGATAAGCCAGCCGGTTGTCGAGCGTGCTGCCCCGGGCCGGGACGAAAAACAGATACTGCCGACCGCCGACCGTCATCTCACGGGCACTCCCCGGCAGTGTGTGCTCATCCACGCGCCGGCGGGCCAGAGCCAGCGTTCCAGTCGGCACCGCACGCCCGAGCAATTCCTGCCCGGCGTCATCGACCACGAACACATGGGCGCCGCTGCGCTGCTGCCAGGCATTCAGCAATTCACGCAGCGCGCCCAGGCCACCGTGGCGCAGGGTGGCCACGGTCGAATCCAGCATGAACAGAATCCGCGGGCCATCGGCCAGGTCCTGCTGGTATTCGACCACGGCCTGCTGGCGCAGCCACACCGCCGTACCCACGCCAACCCCCACCAATAACAAGGTCAGCCAGAAGGCGAGCAGAAATTTCCAGAACAGCCGCCCCCCGTTCAGCGCCTTCAGGATGGGCCGGGCCAGCGTCGCCAGTCGGCGCAGGGCAGATCGTATCGGCCATTGCCAGCGTGCCGCCCGAGCGTGTGCTGTGCCGGCCAGTGGCTCATTCATGGCGCACATCCAGAACGAACTGATAGCCAATGCCGCGCACCGTCTGAATCCAGGCACGGTCAGCGCTGTGCATGTCCAGTTTCTGGCGGATGCTGCTCATGTGCACGTCGATACTGCGATCAAAGCGCGCCAATGGCCGGCCCAGGCCCTGTTCGGACAGTTCCGCCTTGCTGACCACCCGTCCGGCATGGCGCAGCAGGGTTTGCAGCAGGTTGAACTCGGTGCTGGTCAGTTCCAGTGCTCGCCCAGCCCATTCAGCGCGGCGCTGTGCCGGCCACAGCGTCAGCGGGCCAACCACGAGCGGCTCGGTCAACACGGGTGCTGCCAGCGCAGCACTGCCGCGCCGCAGGATCGCACGCAGGCGTGCGACCAGTTCGCGCGGTGTGCAGGGCTTGGGTACATAGTCATCGGCGCCCAGTTCCAGGCCGACGATACGATCGATGTCCTCACCCTTGGCGGTGAGCATCAGCACCGGGATGCGGCTGTGCATGCGGATGCGGCGCAGCGCTTCGATGCCGTTAAGGTACGGCATCATCACATCGAGCACCACGATCGCATAGCGCCCGGACAGGGCCTCGGTAACGCCGCTTTCGCCATCGCCGACCGTCGTCGCGGCGAAGCCTTCCCGTTCCAGATACTCCTTGAGCATGCCGCTCAGCTCAATATCGTCGTCAACCAGCAGCACGGTGGTCATGGTTATGCGCGTTACTCCGCAGTTGTAACAGTGCTGATGATAGCAATGCCCGGAAACCGGCCAAGCGCCTTTACCGGCTTTTACCGAGTTTTACATCCGGATAACCGCGTTTAACCCGCTCAGGGAACAGGATGATGGACCTTAAAGAGCGGGGACTGCGATTCCCCGCGCTGCGTTGCATATCTCGGGAGGAAAAGTCCGATGTTGATGGGCATGCTACAGAAACGGGGATTGACGATGGTTCACCGCTGGCTGGCCCTGCTGCTGGCGCCGGTTCTGCTGCTGATCCTGCTATCCGGAGCGGTGCTGGCTTTGAAGCCGATCCTGCAGCCGGAGGCGGTGGCGGTAGCGCCGCAAACCGTAGTCAGCGCGCTGCGGGCCATTGATCCCCAGGGCAGCGCCAACCGGCTGACGGTAGCGGCGGATGGGCGCAGCCTTGAAGTGCGCGCGCCCGCTGCGGGCGTCAGTGGCCGCTTTGATTTGGACAGCCATGCGCCGCTGAACGCCGAGCCGTCCTTCGATCCGTTTGTCTTTGCCCTTGATCTGCATAAAAACCTGCTGGTGGGCGCCGGTTTCGTAGTCGAGATTGCCACCTATGCCATGGTAGCCCTGCTGGTCATCGGCCTGCTGCTGGGCTGGCCGCGGCTGCGTAATACCCTGCTCGGCTGGCATGGTGGCCTGGGCTGGCTGGCGCTGCCGCTGCTGGCGTTGCCGCCGGTGACCGGATTGCTGATGGCGCTGCATATCGGTGGACCGGCGCTGCCACCACCCAACCCGGTACTGCCGGCGCCTTCTCTGGCCCGGGCCATTGAAATCGCCGCGACGCAGGGTGAGCTGAATGCGGTGGACAAGGCGCGCGTGCTGCGTGGCCAGGTGGTGCTGCTGCAGGGACGTGGGGCGCAGGGTCCGGTGCAGTATCTGATCCACGGCGATAACCCGCCCGAGCTGCTGCCCGCCGGCCGCAACTGGGTCAAGGAACTGCACGAGGGTACCTGGGGCGGTGCCGGTTCAGGGGCGCTGGCCCTGCTGGCGGCGCTGGGCCTGCTGACGCTGAGCGGCACCGGTTTATATTCCTGGCTGCGCCGGGTGCGGCTGGCCGGGCAGCGCTCGGGTGATCACAACGCTTCGATTCTGGTGGCCTTCGCCAGCCAGACCGGTACGGCTGCGCGGCTGGCCGAGGCGACCGCGCAGGCCTTGCGCAGTGCCGGTGAAGCGGTGAGCTGTGCTTCGCTGGCGGCGCTGGATCCGCGTGAGCTGGCCGGTTTTCGCCACAACCTGCTGATCGTCTCAACGACTGGCGATGGCGATGTGCCCGATACGGCCCGTCCTTTTCTGGCGCGTCTGGGCGATGCGGATCTGAGCGGGATGGGCTTTAGCCTGCTGGCGCTGGGTGATGCGCACTATCCGACGTTCTGCGGCGGCGGCCGGCAGGTGCGCGAGGCGCTGCTGAAATACGGTGCCCGCGAAGTGAGCGCATGGCAGCGTGCCGACGGTGAGCCTGGCGCTGTCTGGCGACAGTGGCTGGAAGAGAATGCGCGCACCTTGGGGCAGCGCCTGGGTGCGGTAGAGACACCGGATATTGACCAGTCGCTGACCGTGACCCTGGTGGAGCGCGAGCGGCTCGACGATCCGGCGCGGGGCGATACCCGCGAAACCTGGCGGCTGGCCTTTGAGGTGGTCGGCGCGCACCCGGAGTTCCGGCCCGGTGATCTGCTGCTGTTCAACCCGGCGGAGAGCGAAGCTGCGCGCTGCTATTCGATCGGTAGTTCCGCGCGCAGCGATAAGCCGCGTATCGAACTGACGGTGGGGTTGCATAGCTGGGAGGATGCCGCCGGCAACCATCGCTTCGGGCTGGCCTCGGGCTATCTGTGCCGCCTGCTGCAGCCGGGCACGTCGATCGCGGCGAAGCTGCGCCATCATCCGGGCTTCAATCCGCCGGATGACCTGAGCCGGCCGCTGGTTCTGGTGGCCACGGGTGCCGGTGTCGCCCCGTTCCCCGGTTTCATCGCTGAGCGCGTTGGCCGGCCGGATGCCGGCCCGGTCTGGATGCTGTTTGGCAACCGTTATCGGAATGGTGACTTTTTCTATCGGGCGTGTTTTGAGGAATGGCAGCGTGCCGGCGTGCTGGCCCGGCTGGATACCGCGTTTTCCCGCGATGCCGACGACGGTTGCCACATTCAGGCGCGGATCGTCGAAAACGGCGCCGAACTTCTGCACTGGCTGGTGGAGCGGCAGGGTGTGCTCTACACCTGCGGGCGGGCCAGCACGATCGGCAATGCCGTCGAAGAGGCGCTGCTCACGGTGATTCGTCAGCACGGTGCCCGTCATGGCCTGCTGCAGGCCGAGGCGACCTTGGCTGACTGGCGGGCCAGGGGTACCCTGCGCGTCGATGTGTTCGGCTAGGCGTCGGTCTGAGCCGCTTGAGCAAAGCGCACCGTGATCCGCAGACCCGGCGCGGCATCGTCAAGCGTGATGCGGGCCTGGTGACGGTCGGCGATGTGTTGCACGATCGCCAGTCCCAGGCCGCTGCCGGGGACGCTGGTGCCGGCCGCGCCGCGATAAAAGCGGTCGAACACCCGCGCGCGCTCTGCCGGAGCAATGCCCGGCCCGGTATCGCGGACGCTGAGCACGGCGGCAGCGCCCTCGCAATCAACGCCTACGTCGATCTGACCACCGGCCGGGGTGTAGCGCAGGGCATTGTCGACCAGATTGCTCAGCAGGGTTCGCAGTTCAGCCGGGTTGCCGGCGACGCTGACGGTCGCGCCCGGCAGCAATCCCAGATCAAGATCACGCGCCGCAGCAATGGCGGCCTGCTCGGCGACCACGCCCCGCGCCAGCGCGCGCAGTTCCACCGTTTCCAGCACCGCCGGCGGTGGCGTAGCATCAAGCCGCGCCATGGCCAGCAGTTGCTCGACCAGGTGGCGGATGCGTTCCAGCCCGGCGCGCAGAGCCTCCAGTGCCGCCGCACGGTCGGCATCAGTGCCCCGCCGCGCCAGTTCGGCCTGCAGATAAAGTGCGGTCAGCGGCGTGCGCAGTTCGTGGGCGGCATCGGCGATAAACTGGCGCTGGCTGTCCAGGGTCTGGGCCAGCCGCGCCAGCAGTGCATCCAGGGCCTGAACGAGCGGTACGATTTCCAGCGGTGCGCGCTGTCCCGAAGCCAGCGGTTCCAGGGTATCGGGGCGACGCTGGCGCAGATCCTCGGCGATGCGGCGTAGTGGCCGCAATCCAGCGCCGACCCCGAACCAGACCACCAGACCCATCCCCGGCAGCAGCAGCAGGAACGGCGCCAGATTGCGCAGGGCGATATCGGCACTCATGCGCCGGCGCACCTGCACCGGCTGCGCCACCTGAATGATGCGTTCACCGGCGTACAGGGCGAACAGCCGCCAGGATTGCTTGCGCCAGTCCAGATCAGTAAAGCCGGGCTGCGCCGCGAAGGGCAGTTCTGCGGACCTGCGCGACACATAGAGCAGGCCGCGGCCACGATCCCAGACCTGTAGCAACAGATCGCTATCCCCGTCGTCCTCGCCGAACATCAGGCTCAGCCAGTTCTGGTTGCGCAAGGCCAGCGCTGTCTGCTGCAACTGGTAGTCGAACAGGGCGTTGACTTCGGTGCGGGCCTGACGATAGGCGACATGGCCGGAAGCCGCCAGCACCAGACCCAGTCCGGCCAGCAGCCCGAACAGCAGGCGCTGGCGGATCGAATGCATCATCACGGAGGATCGCCCAGCCGGTAGCCGACGCCGCGCACGGTGCGGATCAGACCGGGGGCGAGCTTGCGGCGCAGGTTGTGGACATGGACTTCGATGGCGTTGCTCTCGACTTCCTGGCCCCAGCCGTACAGACGATCTTCCAGTTGCTCACGCGACAGCACCGCGCCAGGGTGTTCGAGCAGGGCCTGCAGCAGGCTGAACTCGCGCGCCGATAGCACTACCGGCTGACCATGACAGGTCAGTGTATGGCGGGCCGGGTCCAGTTGCAGCGCTCCGTAGTCGAGTACGGTTTGCGCACGTCCGGCGTGCCGGCGCAGCAGTGCACGCATGCGCGCCAGCAGTTCGTCGAGATCGAAGGGTTTGATCAGATAATCATCGGCGCCGCTATCGAGACCGCGCACTCGGTCGGAGATGGCGTCGCGGGCGGTGAGAATCAATACCGGCAGGGTGATGCCCTGCCGTCGCCAGTCGCTGAGCACGGCCAGCCCGTCCTTCTTCGGCAGTCCCAGGTCGAGTAGCACCAGCGCATAGGGATGGGTGTCCAGAGCCTGTTCGGCAGCACGCCCATCCTGGACCCAGTCAACCGCGAAACCCTCGGCGCGCAGCCCCTGACGCAGGCTGTCGCCGATCATCGGGTCATCTTCGACCAGCAGCACACGCATCAGGATCGCTGCATCCGATCCTGATGGCGTGCCACGGCGGACCGTGCTGCTGTCAGGATTTTGACCAATCGGGAATCGCAATCGCCAGGCAGGGCGATCACGGCTTAATGGGTCGGGTTGCGCAACCGGCGAACAGTGGCGAGCCACTCATGCGCCAGTCGCTGCCGTTCCCGTTGTGGGCGGTTTTGCGCGGTGGCAGCGAAATAGGCATACATGGCATCCATGGCAGCCCGGGTCTTTTCCTGATCCTGGGCGCCGCTGGGCGAGGGGGGAAGGGTCATGGAGAGCATCATTAGGCACCTCAAAAAATGGAATGCACGTTCAGGTGTCGGGTGGCGGCCCCGCGGAGCCATCATGGTCGTGTGCCGGACCCCGGGCGTCCGTGCTGCCCGAGCGAGCGAGGAATTTGCGGATGAAGCGCCGCACTTCCCGGGAAGCCGTGGTGTCCATCGACTGGCAGGTTTCGATGAAGGCATCGCGCAGATCCGCCTCGATCCGTACCACCAGTTTCACGGTATCTTCCTTATCTTTCTGCTTTTTTCTTTTACCCATAAACGGATTTTTGTTAAACATTGTATATACACAATAACTACAATATAGGTATTTTTTCCGTTGTCAAGAACGGATGTTTGGCAGGTCTGTTTCGGACGACTTATCCACAGAATCTGTGGATAACTCTGCAGGCGGTCTGGCCATTGTTAGCAACACGTCTTGTAAAAACCGACTCTTGCCGCGATACCTGCGGTTTGGTTAAAAAACAATCTTTTTCGCAGCGTGAAAAATGGCGGCGCGCAGCACAAGTGCCCGTGTCCGATGACGGGAACGGTCGTGCCGTTGTCCATACCTTCCATGCAACCCAAAAGAGGATGGACTCCATGCTATATCGATTCCGTACCGCCGTGCGGCTCGCCATTGCCGTGCTATCCACAGTCGCGACCCCGGTCTGGGCCGAGGCCGTCGCCAGCCATGTGCATGAACAGGGTGCTCATCATGCCCCGGCGCTGGCTACGATTCGCGCTACTCTTGCCCCTGACCTGCCGCTCAAGATCGGTGAGGCGGCGATCTTGACCTTGTCGTTGCTGAACCAGGAGGGCAAGCCGGTGCTGCTGGATGAGCTGCGGCTGGTGCACACGGAAAAGCTGCATCTGCTGATCATCGATCCCAGTCTGAACGACTATCAGCATGCGCATCCTGCTCCGGGCGCGACCCCGGGCAGCTACACGTTTGCCATCACACCACGCCAGGCAGGCGACTACCGGGTTTTTATCGATCTGCTGCCGGAGGCAAGCGGGCGACAGGAATACGCCATTACCAGCTTTCGTGTGGCCGGCCCGCCAGGCGCGCCCGACCTGGTGGTAAACAACAGCACGACCGTGGATGGCTACCGCTTCACGCTACAGTTCGCCGAGCCACCCCGGGCAGGCCAGCCGGGTCGGGTCCGGCTGAGCGTGGCGGGCGCTGATGGACAACCGTTCAGTCAACTGCAACCGGTGATGGGTGCGTTCGCGCATATGGTTGGGTTCAACCTTGAGCGCAGCACCGTCGTGCATCTGCATCCGCTCGGCAGGGAACCCGAAACAGCTACGGAACGCGGCGGGCCGCATCTGGATTTCATGACCGATTTCGCCATGCCCGGCTACCAGAAGCTGTTCGCCCAGGTGCAGGTGGATGGGCGTCCGGTGTTTGCCGCGTTTGGCGTTGACGTGGCGCCGGCGACAGCAGCCCCAGCCGCCGCTAGCGCAGGTCATGAACACCACCATGGTCATGATTAACCAGCCAGTGGCTGACGGGAAGGATTGGCGCGCGCATCCTGCCGGGGTAACGCGCTTTGTGCGACTATAGGCAGGCACGATCCGGATCAGCCCGATCCGGTCAGGAGACAGCAGTAAGCGACCATGAGCGAACTTGTTATTCATTTCCGTAAGCCCGTCGATTGGGCAGACAGTATCCATATCCATTACTGGAATACTCAGCCCGGTGGCCCGGATAGCCGGTGGCCCGGTCTGCCGCTGGTCGCCAATGCCGACGGCTGGTTTACATACCGCTTGACTGGCTGCCTTGCCGCGCACTTGCTGTTTCACGATCATCACGGCCGGCAAACCGCCGACCTGTGGCGCGATCATGAGGGCTGGTATGCCCAAGGCCAATGGCATGAGCTGCCACCGGTTGTGACGGATGTCGCCGCCCTGGTTGCCAATACACCCGGTACGGTGCCGGCGCTACGCGGTCCGCTCGACCCTGACGGTCCGCTGGGCGATTTCCGCGAGGAAACCATTTATTTTCTGCTCACCGCACGTTTTTATGAAGGCGATCCGAGCATCAGCTTTTTCTGTCGCGACCGGATTAAATTCAACCGCGAAACCGGTCAGGCGGAAGATCCACACTGGCGCGGCGATTTCAAGGGCCTGATTCAACGCCTCGACTATATTCGCGATCTTGGTTTTACTGCGATCTGGATCACGCCACCGGTGGAAAATCGCAGTGGCCTGGATTATCACGGCTACCACGCCTATGACTGGACGCGTATTGATCCACGCCTGGAATCGCCGGATGCGACCTATCAGGATTTAATCAACGAAGCGCATCGGCGTGGCATCAAGATCATTCAGGATGTTGTCGTCAATCATTCCTGTCAGTACGGTATTCGTGGCAAGGTTCATATCGACCATCTGCCGATTAAATATTATGTGCCGCAGGGTTCAGAACAGGGCCGGGTTAATCATGGACCCTATCAGGGCAACCTTGGCAACTACGCCTGGCCGAATCGCGACGATATTGATAACCCGGTTGCGCCTGACTGGTATCGGGAACGTTTCCAGCGTGATCCGGAAGGTAAAATTCCGCTGGTCGATCCCAAAACCGGCGAGACTGTGCCTAAGCCCGGCTACAATCCCGGCCGCTTTTTCGGCATCGATGCCAACAGCCTCGATCCCGAATGGTATATGCAGGAAGGTTTTATCTGCGGCGGCGACTGGGAAAGCGCGGCGGTGCAGCGCAAGCATATCGCTGGTGACTGCATCAACCTCGCCACCGACCGGCAGAACGTCAAGGATTATCTGATCAGCTCGATCAATCGCTATCTCGATATGGGTGTCGATGCGCTGCGCATTGACACGGTCAAGCATGTGCCGCGCGACAATCTGCTTGAATATGTCAACGCCTGGAAAGCGCACAAGCCGGGCCTGTTCGTATTCGGCGAAAATCTGGTCAAGGGTTACGGTTGGGGTGATTTGGGTGGCGGCGATAATGGCCCGTCCTTTATTCGGCCCTGGTGGTATACCCGGCTTGGCTACGATCCGCGTGATCCGCATTCCGGCGGCGATTCCGGCTTTCCGCAACTCGATTTTGGCCTGTTCTCCACGTTCCGCGATAATCTCAGCCGGGGCAGTTATGATGGCGTAGCGCGGGTGCTGGAGATGGACTGGATTTATGGTAACGCCAGCACCCTGGTGACCTTCCTGCAGAATCACGATGTAGGTCCGGACAACGATTTCCGGTTCCGTTTCAAGGGTGAGCAGTGGATGGCCGCCGCAGCCTATAACCTGCTGTGGACAGTGCGCGGTATTCCCTGCCTGTACTATGGCGAGGAAATCGAATTTATGAAGGGTGCGCCACAGGATGTGATTGGCAATGACGATACCCTGGATCAGACCGGGCGCGCCTATTTTGGCGATCATCTGACTGACGACCGCATTGTTCAGACCCAGAGTAACCCGCTTTATCGGCATATTCAGCGCCTGAACCAGATTCGCCGCGCCATTCCGGCTCTGCAAAAAGGCGCGATGAGCCATATCAGTGAATGGGGCAGTGGCATGCGCTTTGTCCGCGATCATGACCATGGTGCCAGTTATGCGGTGGTGGGTTTGGCGATCGGTGGCGATCAGCACATCAGCATCAGCGGGGTTCGCAATGGTGTTTACCGCGATGCGGTGAGCGGCCATGAAATCCAGGTCGGCGATGGGCATCTTGCCTTTGGCGTGCGCGGTAATTCAGCCGGCATCTACGTGCTCAACGGTCCCGGCAGGATCGGGGTCGATGGCGCGTACCTGCGCTGAAGCGTGATTCCGGGCGGCGATGATGCAGGTCTCTACGCAGTCTCCGGTCCATCCTCTGCGCCTGCTGGCGCTGCTGCTGCTGGTGGCGCTGCTGCTCGGCGGTGACTGCTGCCCGATGGCGCGGACGGGGATGATGCCTGCGACGCCTGTTGTGGCCTGTCACGACCCGACCGGACCGGACCGGGTGCCGCTCGATCCGGCACCATCGCCCTGTTCCGACTGGGCCTGCCTGAGCATGGCCCGTCTACCCAGTCCCGATGCCGTACCGGTCAGCCTGGCCAGTCCGGGACTTGACCACTGGATGCCCGCGCCGGCCTTGCCCGAGGCGCTGCCGCCCGACTGGCTGGTCAGGGTCACGCGCGGACCGGGCGATCCGGATCTGCCGCCGCGGTCGCCACCGCTGCATCGTTCTCCCGTACTGCGCTTATAGCGCTCCCTGTCTGACGCGCGCTGTCGAAGGTGCGGCCTTGCGCCGCCCTGTTGTTCATGCCTGTCCGAGGGAGTGCCCATCCATGAAATCCGTCCTGGCGATCGTTGTCGCCATTCTGCTGTTTAGCGCCGGCGTGCTGCTGGCGCCCCGCCTGCAACTGCTGCTGGCCGGGCTGGGCGAGCCGCCCGGTGCCGTGCCGTCCACTGTGGAACGTAAGCCGATCAAGTATCGGCATCCGATGAATCCAAGCATTTTTTCCGATACGCCGGCCCAGGATGACATGGGCATGGACTATATCCCAGTGTACGCCGATGAGGATCAGCATCACGACGCTGCCGGCGGCGCTGTGCCCGAGCCGGGTATCCGCATCGCGCCGGAAATGGTCAACACTCTTGGCGTGCGCACCGCGCCCGTGGAGCGCGGCGACCTCAGCCGGCGCATCGAAACCGTTGGCTATATCGACTATGACGAGCGTGTTCTGAGCCATGTCCACCTGCGCGCCAACGGCTGGGTGGAAAATCTCAAGGTGCGCACCCTCGGTGAGCGGGTTAAGCGCGGTGATCTGCTGCTGGAGGTCTACGCGCCGGATCTGGTCAATGCGCAGCGCGAATATCTGCAGGCGCTCGAAGGGATTCAGGCTTCGTTGCGGGTCGCCGCCCGGGATCGCCTGCTGGCGCTGGGTGTCGCGGAAAGCCAGATCCAGCAACTGGAGCGGGAGCGGCAGGTGCGCCCACTGACCGCGGTGTATGCCCGTCAGGACGGTATCGTCGCCGTGCTCAATATCCGCGAGGGCATGTACGTCACTCCGGAAATGGAGCTGATGACCCTGGCCGATCCGGGTACGGTCTGGATCAAGGCCGAGGTGTTCGAGCAGCAGGCAGGCTGGCTGGCGGTCGGCCAGAAAGCCGAAGTGCGTCTGCCGCACGCGCCCGGCGAAACCTGGATCGGGACAGTTGAGTATCTGTATCCGGATGTCGATGCCAGAACCCGCGCCCTGCGCGCCCGGTTGCGCTTTGCCAATCCCGGCGAACGGCTCAAGTTCAACATGTTCGCCACCGTGCTGATCCATGCCGCACCGCGCGTCAATGTGCTGCATATTCCCCGCGAAGCCTTGATCACCACCGGCCATGAACAGCGGGTAATCGTGGCGCTGGGCGAGGGCCGCTTCGTGGCGCGCCCGGTGCGGGCCGGCATTGAAGCGGGCGAACGGGTGGAAATTGTTGCCGGTCTGGAACCCGGAGAGCAGGTGGTGACCTCAGCGCAGTTTCTGCTCGACTCGGAAAGCAGCGTGCGCGCCAGCCTGCAGCGGCTGACGGCGTCGCCTGCGCCCGTGGAGTCGGCCAGCAGTCACGCCGGTCACACCGGTCACGCCGATCCCGCCAAACCCGCTGGTCACGCGGAGCATGGCCATGATTAACGCCATCATCCGCTGGTCGATTCACAACCGCCTGTTGGTGACGTTGCTGACCCTGTTGCTGGCTGGCTGGGGCGCGTATTCGGCCCGCCACATTCCGCTTGATGCTCTACCGGACCTGTCCGATGTGCAGGTGATCGTCAAGACCCGCTATCCCGGTCAGGCGCCGCAGGTGGTGGAAAGCCAGGTCACTTATCCATTGGCAACCGCGCTGCTGGCGGTGCCAGGCGCGGTTTCGGTGCGCGGCTATTCGGGCTTTGGTGATTCCTTCGTCTACGTCATCTTCGCCGACGGCACCGATCTGTATTGGGCGCGCTCGCGGGTGCTGGAATATCTCAGTCAGGTAGCGCCGCGCCTGCCGCCGCAAGCCCGGCCCGCGCTGGGGCCGGATGCTACCGGCGTTGGCTGGGTGTATGAATATGCCCTGGTTGATCGCAGCGGTCAGCACGATCTGGCCCAACTACGCACACTGCAGGACTGGTTCCTGAAGTACGAGCTGCAAGCGGTGGATGGCGTCTCCGAGGTGGCCACGGTCGGCGGCATGGTCAAGCAGTATCAGGTGGTGCTCGATCCTAACCGGCTGCGCGCCTATGGCCTGTCGCTGAGCATGGTGCGCATGGCGATCGAGAACGCCAACCGCGAAGTCGGCGGCTCGGTGATCGAGCTGGCCGAGGCCGAGTACATGGTGCGTTCACGCGGTTATCTGCAAGGTCTCGCTGACTTGCAGCAGGTGCCGCTTGGCGTCAGTCCGGCCGGCACGCCGATCCTGCTCACCGATGTGGCCGAGATCCGTCTGGGACCGGAAATGCGCCTTGGCGCGGCGGAGCTGGACGGTGCCGGCGAGGTGGTCGGCGGCATCATTGTCATGCGCTCCGGCGAGAATGCCCTGCGCACCATCGATGCGGTCAAGGCCAGGCTGGACGCGTTGCGCGGCAGTCTGCCGCCCGGCGTGGAGATTGTCCCGACCTACGACCGTTCCGAATTGATCCTGCGCGCGGTGCACAACCTGGGCGAAAAGCTGGTCGAGGAATTCGTGGTGGTGGTGATCGTCTGCGCACTATTCCTGTTTCATCTGCGCTCCTCGCTGGTGATCCTGATCAGCCTGCCGGTCGGCATCCTCGCGGCCTTCGCCATCATGCGCTGGCAGGGCATCAACGCGAATATTCTGTCGCTGGGCGGCATTGCCATCGCCATCGGTACCATGGTTGATGCCGCCATCGTCATGGTTGAGAACCTGCATAAGCATCTGGAACACGCCCGCCCGGCAACGGGCGCCGAACGCTGGCGCATCGTCGAGCAGGCTGCTGGCGAAGTCGGCCCGCCGCTGTTTTTCTCCCTGCTGATCATTACCTTCAGCTTCCTGCCGGTGTTTGCCCTGGAAGCGCAGGAAGGCCGGCTGTTCGCACCGCTGGCCTACACCAAGACCTATGCCATGGCGGTGTCCGCCGGACTGGCTATTACTCTGGTGCCGGTGCTGATGGGCTGGCTGGTGCGCGGGCGCATCCTGCCCGAGCAGCGCAATCCACTGAATCGCCTGCTGATGGCTGCTTATCGGCCCTTCGTCGAGCTGGTGTTGCGCCATCCCTGGCCGGTGGTGATCGTGGCCGGGCTGCTGACGCTGACCGCGCTGTGGCCGCTGCAGCGGCTGGGCGTGGAGTTCATGCCGGATCTCGACGAGGGCGATCTGCTGTATATGCCGACGACCTTTCCGGCGGTGTCGATCGGCAAGGCGGTGGCGATTCTGCAGCAGACCGACAAGCTGATCCGCGCCGTGCCCGAGGTGAAGCGGGTGTTTGGCAAGGTGGGCCGCGCCGAGACCGCTACCGATCCGGCGCCGCTGAGCATGATCGAGACCGCTATTCAATTGAAGCCACGCGCTGAATGGCGGCCTGGGCTGAGCACCGCCGACCTGATCGCCGAGCTGGATCGAATCGTGCGCCTGCCGGGCCTGAGCAATGCCTGGGTGATGCCGATTAAGAACCGCATCAATATGCTCGCCACCGGGATCAAGACCCCGCTGGGTATTAAGGTGGCCGGCAGTGATCCGGTGCTCATCCAGCAGATCGGTGAGCGCCTCGAACAGGTGATCCGCAGCATTCCTGGCGCGGCCTCGGTGTATTCCGAGCGCGTAGCGGGTGGCCGTTATGTCGATGTGGCCATCGACCGGCTGGCGGCGGCGCGGCTTGGGCTGAATATTGCCGACGTGCAGACGGTGATCGAGACTGCGGTTGGCGGGCTGAACGTCACCGAAACCATTGAGGGTCTGGAGCGCTACCCGGTCAATATGCGCTATCCGCAGGCAATCCGCGATTCGCTGGAGCAGTTGCGCGCTCTGCCCATCATCACGCCGACCGGCGCCGCCGTACCCCTGAGCCAGGTAGCGACGGTGAACATTGCCGACGGTCCAGCGATGCTGCAGAGCGAGAATGCCCGATTGATCGGCATTACCTTTGTCGATATTCAGGGCCGCGATATCGGTTCCTTCATTGCCGAGGCCCAGCGCGCAGTGGCCGAACAGGTGGCGCTGCCTGCCGGCTACTCGCTGCGCTGGTCGGGGCAGTACGAGTATCTGGAGCGGGCGCTGGCCCGGCTGCAGATCGTTGCACCGATTACCCTGGTGATCATTTTCCTGCTGCTGTATCTGAGCTTTGGCCGGCTCGGCGAGGCGGTGTTGATCATGGCTACCCTGCCCTTTGCCCTGCTGGGCGGGGTATGGCTGTTGTACCTGCTGGACTACAACCTGTCGGTGGCGGTGGGCGTCGGCTTCATCGCCCTGGCCGGCGTGGCGGCGGAAACCGGGGTGGTGATGCTGGTCTATCTCGATCAGGCGCTGCGCCGCCGACGCGACATTGCGCAGGCGCAAGGCCGGACGGTGACCGTGGTGGAACTGCGCGAGGCCCTGATCGAAGGCGCACTGCTGCGGCTGCGGCCGAAGATGATGACCGTCGCCACCATCATCGTCGGTCTGTTGCCGATCATGTACGGCAGCGGCACCGGTTCGGAGGTGATGCGGCGGATTGCCGCGCCGATGGTCGGCGGCATCGTCAGCGCTACCGTGCTGACCCTGATCGTGATTCCGGCGGCGTTTCTGCTCTGGCAGCGGCTGCTGATCCGGCGCGAACAGCAACGGCGGGATCGGACTGGTGCGGGATCGCTGATGCCTCCGGCTGATCTGGAGCAGCGCGCACCGTGAAAATCGTCATTGCACCCAATGCCCTTAAGGACTGCCTCAGTGCCAGCGCGGCAGCAGCAGCGCTGGCGCGCGGCGTGGCCCGGGCCTGTCCAGAGGCTGAGATCGTGCAGGTTCCGGTTGCCGATGGTGGCGACGGCCTTGCCCAAGTGCTGCTGACCGCCCTGCACGGCGAGGCGCACAGCGTGGTTGTCACCGGGCCGCGCGGCGCACCGGTGACGGCAAGCTTCTGCCATGTACCGGCGCAGCGGCTGGCGGTCATTGAAATGGCGACGGCCAGCGGTCTGGCCCTGCTGTCACCCGCCGAGCGCGATCCGACCCGCACCACCACGCGCGGCAGCGGCGAGCTGATCGCGGCGGCGCTGGACCTGGGCATCGAACATCTGGTGATCGGCATTGGCGGCAGCGCCACCCACGATGGCGGCATCGGTCTGGCAAGCGCACTGGGGGCACGCTTTCCCGACCGGAATGGCGTCCCGGTCGAGCCGGTTGGTGCGATGCTGGCGCGCATCGCCCGCATCGAGCTGAGCGGGCTGGATCCACGTCTGGCCAGAACGCGGGTGCAAGCCATCTGCGATGTGGATAATCCGCTGCTGGGCCGGCACGGCGCGGCGCAGGTCTACGCTCCGCAAAAAGGCGCCACGCCGGCGCAGGTGGTGGAACTGGAAGCCGGTCTGGCGCACTTGGCGATGTGCATCGAGCGCGATCTTGGGTGCCCGGTGCGCGAGCTGCCCGGTGCCGGCGCGGCTGGCGGGCTGGGCGCGGGACTGAAAGCCTTTCTGCACGCCGAGTTGCGTCGCGGCGTCGATGTGGTGCTGGATCTGGTCGATCTGGATCGGCACCTGCGCGATGCCGATCTGGTCCTGACTGCCGAGGGCCGCATGGATGAGCAGACCGCGTTTGGCAAGGCGCCGGCTGGCGTGGCGCACCGTGCCCGGGCCTGCGGTGTGCCCTGTCTGGCCATCGCTGGCAGTCTGGGGCCGGGTGTAGAGACGCTGCATGATCTGGGCATTGACGCCCTGTTCAGCGCCTGCCGGGAGCCGATGCCCCTGGAACAGGCGCTGGCGATCGCGGATGAAGCACTTGCCGCTGCCGCCGAGCAGGCATTGCGCGCCTTCCTGGCCGGTCGGCGCAGGTGTTGCCGCCCCGCTAAAAGCGCATGAGCAGCGCGGCTGTGGTGGCTATTTCGGCAACTGCCCCACCACGCCTTCGACGTAGTAGTTTATTTTCAGCAGATCGGCATCGCTGAGGGTGGCGCCGGTGGCAACGACCTGCTGACCGTCCTGCTGGCGCAGCGGACCCTGGAAGGGATGCAGTTGGCCGGCGATGATGGCCTGCTTGCGCGTTTCCACCAGCGCCGCCACCTCAGCCGGTACTGCCGGGTTGAAGGGCGCCAAACCGACCATGCCTTCCTTGAGTCCGCCCCAGACATTGGTCGAGGTCCAGGTGCCGTCAAGCACCGCCTGCACCGCCTGCCGATAGAAGCCTTCCCAATGATGGGTCGCGGCGGTGAGTTCGGTCTTGGGGCCGTACTTGCGCATGTCGGAATGGTAGCCGATCGACCACAGCCCCTTGTCCTCGGCGGCCTGCACCACGGCGGTGGAGTCGGTGTGATGGGTGAGCACATCGGCGCTCTGGCTGGCCAGGGTCAGGGCCGCTTCGCGCTCCTTACCTGGATCAAACCAGGCATTGACCCAGATCACCTTGACCTGTGCTTCGGGGTTGACGCTGCGCATGCCTTGGGCAAAGGCATTGATGCCCATGATCACCTCGGGGATCGGAAAGGCGGCCACATAGCCGGCCACGCCGGTCTTGCTCATTTTGGCAGCGACAATGCCGGCCAGATAGCGCGCCTCGTAATAGCGCGCGGCATAGATGCCAACGTTGACGGCCTGCTTGTAGCCGGTGGCGTGCTCGAAAAGGGTCTTCGGGAACTGCTTGGCGACCTTCAGCGTCGGGTTCATGTAGCCAAACGAGGTGGTGAACACCAGTTGATGGCCACTGGATGCGAAGTCGCGGATCACCCGTTCGGCGTCGGCGCCATCGGGCACGCTCTCGACATACTTGGTCTGCACCCGGTCGCCAAAGGCGGCTTCGACCGCGCGGCGACCGAGATCGTGCTGGTAGGTCCAGCCGGCATCGCCGATCGGGCTGACGTAGACAAAGCCGATTTTCAGCGGCAGGGCCGGTTTTTCGCTGGCGATACCCAGCTTGGGCAGCAGGGTGAGCAGTCCGGCGGCGAGAGCAGCCTTGAGCAGGACGCGGCGGGATGAGTTCATGCAGCGAGCTCCTTGGAGCGTGGCGATGGAGAAAATGGAGCGGACCTTTAGAAGCCCGGATGCCAGGTTTGACCGAGCGAGGCCGGGGCATTGGCGCGCAGGGTGGTACCGCGCCGCGAGATCAGCGCCAGCACCACGATGGTTGCCAGATACGGCAGCATGCCCATGAACTGCGGCGGAATCGCCAGCCCCAGCGCCTGACCATGGAACTGCAAAATGGTCACACCCCCGAACAGATAGGCGCCGGCCAGCACCCGCCATGGTTTCCAGGTCGCGAATACCACCAGCGCCAGGGCGATCCAGCCGCGCCCGGCGGTCAGGCCCTCGACCCACATCGGCGTGTAATCGACCGCCAGAAAGGTACCGGCCAGCCCGGAACAGGCGCCACCAAACAGAATCGCCGCCCAGCGAATCAGTCGCACCGGATAGCCGAGGGCATGGGCGGTGGTGGGCGATTCGCCGACCGCACGCAACACCAGCCCGGCCCGGCTGTGGTAGAGGAAGAATTGCACCGCAGCCAGCAGCAGCAGCGAGCCGAGCACGAATGGATCAAGCGCCAGCCCCGGCAACAGCTCGACCGGCCCGACACCGTCCAGAACCCGGCTGATATAGGCGCGACCGACAAAGGCGGACAGGCCAACGCCGAATAGCGCCAGCGCCAGCCCGGTGGCCATGGCATTGGCCAGCGCGTGCAGGGTGAGCAGAGCAAACAGCGCCGAGGCGGCGATGCCGGCGCCGGTGCCGGCGGCAATGCCGGCGGCGAGGCTGCCGCTGTCGCTGGCTACGGCAAAAGCGGTCACCGCGCCAATCAGCATCATGCCCTCGACGCCGAGGTTGAGCACCCCGGCTTTTTCGGTCACCAGTTCGCCCAGACCGGCATAGATCAGGGGTGTGGCCGCACCGAGCACAGTCGCCAGAATCGGTAGCCAGTCGTTCATCGACGTCCCCGCCAGCGCAGCCGGTAGTGAATGAAGGTGTCGCAGGCCAGCAGGGCAAACAGCAGCGTGCCCTGAAACAGGCCGGTGATCGCCGCGGGCAGGTCCAGTTCCATTTGCGCCGCTTCGCCGCCGAGATAGAACAGTGACAGCAGCAGACTGGCCAGCACCACGCCCAGCGGATGCAGGCGGCCGACAAAGGCGACGATGATCGCGGCGAAGCCGTAGCCGGGCGAGATGCTCGGCAGCAACTGGCCAATCGGGCCGGCAACTTCGGCGAAACCGGCCAGTCCGGCGCCGGCGCCCCCGATCAGCAGGGCTACCCAGATTGTGCGCTGGGCGGAA
>RXIX01000019.1 GCA_003989075.1 Candidatus Competibacteraceae bacterium
CGCTGGTGGCTGATCCGCATCCGCCAGAGCGTACGGACCAGGGCATCCACGCTAAAGAACGCCTCGTAGGGCAGGCAAATGATGGCGAAGGCCGCCTGTTCCATGTGCCGACCCACCGAGCGCGCGGCGGCGGCGAAATGCTGGCTCCAGCGTACATCGCCGGGCTTGCGCAGCAGATTCAGGAGCGAGGTGACCAGCGCCGGGATCAGGAAGATCCCGAGCACCGCCAGGGTCCAGAACCCCGGCGATGCCATCACCGTCCAGCCCAGCATCAATAGCAGGGTCAAGGCCACCGGCGTGAGACTGCGCCGCAGGTTATCCAACAGCTTCCAGCGCGACAGCGCCGAGAGCGGGTTCTTTCGGAGGCGCCCATCGAAATCGCGAACCTGCGGCAGCAGCCAGGTCGCAATCTGCCAGTCGCCGCGAATCCAGCGGTAGCGTCGGCTCACGTCCGCGCTGTAGGACTCTGGATAATCTTCATATAACTGCACATCGCTCAGCAGCCCCGAACGCGCATGGCACCCTTCCAGCAGATCGTGGCTGAGGATGCGGTTCTCGGGAAAGCGCCTGTCGAGCGCCTGCTCGAAGGCATCGACCTCATAGATACCCTTGCCGATAAACGAGCCTTCCTGGAACCAGTCCTGGTAAACATCGGATACGGCATGGGTATACGGGTCGATACCGGCATCGCTCCCGTGCAGTCGTGCATAGCGCGACCGGTTGGCACCGGGCAGGCTCACGGCCACGCGGGGCTGCAGAATGCCGTAGCCCTCGCTGACCCGCTGCCGGTCCGGGTCGTAGCGCGCCCGATTCAGCGGGTGCGTCATGGCGCCCACCAGCTCCCGCGCCGCATCACGTGGCAACTGGGTATCGGTGTCCAGGGTAATGACGTACTTCACCTTGCACAGGAGCGTCGTATCTCCGATGACCCGCGTGAAGCGCTCCTGGGCGCCGCCGCGCAGCAGCATGTTCAAATCCGCCAGCTTGCCGCGCTTGCGCTCGTAACCCATCCAGATCCGCTCCTGCGGATTCCAGCGACGCGGGCGATGGAACAGGAAGAATGTGTCGCCCTGGTTCCGTGGATACTTGGCATTCAGCGCCTCGATCCGCTGCGCGGCTAACTGCACCAGCGCTGCGTCCTCCGGCAGGGTTTCCTCCCGCGCATCCCGAAAATCGGTCAACAGGCCAAAATGCAACTGGTCGTCCCGGTTGGCCAGGAACCGGACTTCCAGCGCCTCAATCAGATCCTCGATGTTCTGGGCGCTGGTCAGCATCGTCGGCGTCACTACCAGCGTGCGCGCTTCCGGCGGAATGCCCCCGGACAGATCCATGCGCGGCAGCGGCCAGGGCGTCGCCAGCAGCGTCACCAGCCAGTTCACCAGCGCCACTGTCAGATGACTGGTACCGATTACCGCGACGACGCCCAGGAACGGGAGCAATTCACCCGGCACCCCATCGGCCTGCGCTTTCGCTAGCAAGCCTCCGGTGCAGAGCGCCGTCAGCAGCGCGATCGCACCCAGATACAGATACAGGGACAAAGGGCGCTGGCCGCTCCATCTTTGCAGGGATTCCAGGGTACACAGACATGCCTTCGCCCGGCGTTCAAGTAGCACTAAACCCCGATCGATCAGGTAAAACCCTACATGCGCCGCGCGCTCGCCACCGCCTGGCTGGGCTGCGCCTTCCCGCGCCAGATCAAGCGCGTGGCGTGCCACATCAGCTTCGGAAAGCCGGCTGTTTTTCGCGACGTTCTCCACTATGTGCCGGTAACGATCCCGGGTCGCAAAAGTCATCCTGCAGTACACCCCACCCGGATCGTCGCGCAAGGTGTGTTCGACCACGCTCATCGTTTCCACGAACTCGCGCCAGTCCATCGCCCCCAGAAAGCGAAGACTGCCGATGCTGTTGCTGATGGACAACTGGTCGGCGGCCTGTTGCTGGTTCTCCGCCTGAACCGACTGCTCGATCGTCAGGTTCGACTCGGCGAGGTGCTGCTCGATCCACGTCAGCGGCACGGCCAGGGCGGAACTCTGGCCTTGCAGTCGGCGCGCCAGTTCCGCCACAAAGGCGCTCGACAGCGGCGGGTTCGAGCGCGCCATGTCCGCGATCACCAGAATCAGATTTTTCGGGTCGCTTTCGGCCATTGCCGTCATCCGGTCCGCCCACCCGTCGGCCAGGTTGCGGTCGGTTCTACTGGCGGCGATCCGCACCGCGACGCGGCGCAGATTCTCGATCAGCGCCAGGCGCAGCATGATCGGAATGGCCCACAGTTCGCCCAGTTTGAGGGGGGTGATCGTCTGGTAGGCCGCGACGAAACAGCTGAGATTTTCCGGATCTACCCGGCCATCGCCGTGGGCGATGATTTCCAGCGCGAGATCGTACACACGTGGCAACCCGGCCGAGGGGCCGCTCAGCAGGCGCGGCAGTTCCCGGCTGTAACCCTTGGGCAAATGCCGCTTGGCAGTACGAATCTGCTCTTCGATCAGATAGAAGTTATCGAGTAGCCATTCACCGGCCGGTGCGATCCGGCGGGTCGCCGTGACTGCCGCCACCAGCAAGGCGCAAACATCGATCAGGGTTTGCTCGTTCTCGGTCAGCCGCGCTAGAAGCGTGTCCAGTCCATGCTGCCGCGTCAATTGATGCGTGGTTGCGAGGTGCTTGCCGTGCTGCTCCATCTGGACAGCACTGAACAGTTCCGCACGCAACGGCGGCTCGTCACCGAAATATGTTTTGGTCGAGTCGTTGCCGATAAAGTGCATCCTCCACTGGAGCCAGATTTCGCGAAAAGCCATGATGCTCACCCTCGAATGTGTGCTCTCCAGCTTCGGATCGAACCGCTCCCCGGACTTGGTGCTTGCCCGAAGATCAGTTCGTAGCTTGCATTTTCATTACTTGAGTCGCATGTCATTCTTGACCGATGTGACGCCAGGAATTTCGCGTGCGACGCGGACGGCCTTGTTAATATCTTCCCTGGAATTGACGAAGCCGCTCAATTGCACCACACCTTTGAAGGTTTCAACGTTGATCTCGGCCGATTTCAGCGAAGGATCATCAAAGATGGCCGCTTTCACTTTGCTCGTAATAACGGTGTCGTCCACATATTCCCCGGTACCCTCCTGTTTGGACGTTGAGGCGCACCCCAGCAGAGATGCAAGAAATATGACGAAGAAAAAGGTGGCGAATCGATTGAATGATCTCATGGTAATACTCCTGTTGAATTGCTAAATCGAGCGTCTTGTGTGTTGGAAATAAAAGGGTTCTATCATTTGAAATGCGCCTTGAACGCCTGTACGGAATCCTTAAAGGCTTCCCAGACATTTTCGGTTTCCGCCTTGAGTTGCTCCCAGGAGTCTTCAGTCGAGGACTTGAGCGCCTCCAGCTTTTCCTCGCCTTCCTTACGCTTGGCGCGCAGCACAACAAGTTGCTCCTGGTATTTTGATTTCGCGTCTTCCTGGGTCTTGAGCGCTTTTTCCTCCAAAACGTCCATCTCTGCACTCCATTTATCAAGTCGTTTCTTCATTTTTTCCACATATTCGTCTTTGGTTAACATGGGTGCTTTCTCCTGTTCTTAATCGGTAACCCGGCCACTCGTCGGGATGAGGTATCTACGCGATGCATGATTCACGGTTTTATATTGAATCACCTTTCCGCGCGAAGTCCTGACAGGGGCCAGAAGACCCCGAAGGCGCTTAATAAAATCAGAATCACGACCAGAATGACGACTGCGTTCATTATTTTCCTGATGGTCGCGTCCATCGGTATGTAGGTGTTGATCGCCCACAGGATCACCCCAAAGACGACCAAGATAATCACCATTTTAATCAAAGGCATGGCGTTTCCCCTGTCCTGCCTTACAAACACTGAGGATACCCTAGAGCTTTTCCTGGCGGGCGTCTGTACGATAGCGCACAGAAGTCGTGGAGCCCTGAAGCGCAGTGGATTTTCAGCGGTAGCACTCTATGCATCCGATGCACAGTGACCCGCTCTCAACGCGAGTGGAAATCCAGGCGGGATTGACCCGAGTGCTTGATATGCACTGTTTGTCGTTGGGACTGCTGCTGGGCTTGACCGGGTATGCTGGTTTCCACCGTGTAGTCGCCAGGCGCCAGTTGAGCGAAGAACCAAGGGCCCTTCGATTCGGCGGTCAGGATCGTTGCACCATGCGCGTCCAGAATGTTCACCCGGATTGCCGATAGATACTCGCCGCTGCCCTGCATCGCGAATAGCAAACGCAGATTGAACTGGTTGGACAGAGCCTCAAGTTCGGTGCGTTCGCCTTCGCCCACGCCGCCTGACACATAGCGAATACCGCGATCACTTTGGACGCGCGGTAACGGCGGTGCCCCGACAGGACCAACGGCATCCGGGGATTGCGAAGGGGTCGCCGATTCTGACCCGGCATGGGGATTTAGGCGTAGTAAGGATGCGGGTTCCTGAGGGCGGGAGAGCGCATTGATACCGTCGGTCTGAGGAGCGCCCCTTGGCTGCTGCGCGCCAGCCAACTGCAACACGCCACCGCCCAGTACCAGCGCCATGGCTATCAAACTTAGCCTGTGCATTTTTGCCATTGCAAGAATTCCTTAATTTGCTTTAAGGGCGCCGAAAATAGCGGTTCCGACGATTTGCGTTTTCCCTCCCGGAGGAGGGTATTTTCCCGGAGGAGGGTATTTTTAAAGTCTCCACCGATGCAGGAATTAGCTATTCCTCGGCATAAACAGCAGGAGTGCGCCGGTCACTATTGCTGCCACGCCCGCCCAGACTGGGATGTTGACCGTCTGCCGGTCCTGAACCGTCAGTTCGATCGGACCGATCCTGGCTTGCTGAGTCTCCTTGGTATAACTGAAACTGCCATATGCCAAACCCAGAGAACCGGCTACGATCAACACGATGGCTGCAATCCTGACTGCGTTCATTTTGTCTCCTTGTCTCCTTTCATTGATCCAGCTTCACCCCTTGATCGGCTATCCAACGCGGATTCCTTGCATGGAACCCAGGAGTCCGAAGGCGGATAACAGCCAGAGAACTACAACGATGACCACCACCACATTCAGGATTTTCTTGATGGTACCGTCCATCGGTATGTAGTTATTAATCAGCCATAGGGCGACGCCTACGATCACGAGCGCAACGATCAATTGAATTAACGGCATGAGGCTTCTCCGATCCTGTTGAAATTGGAAGAAACCTACGGCACTTTACGGCGGGTTTCTGTGCGCCAGCGCACATAGCGATTCAGGGTTCGCCATCTGCGAGCGTAGGTAGCGGGGGTCAAGTCCAGCCGGTCACGCTCTGTCACGCACCGTGAGCACCCGAATATCCGGGCTGCGGTTGAGATATCCAATCCCTGTGAAGCGGGTCTGTTGTCGTGGCGCACCGGGCGGCGCTCGCAGCTTGCTGCGCTCTAACTGTTCGCTAGTGAACACTATTATTTTTAGTAAGTACTATCATCGATAAATCATAAATATGATCTCTACGGATTACATTGGAGGCATCTCGTGTCGATCAATCTCCGCCCGCCGAATACCCCGAACCCCCGACAAAATCATTTGCTCGCTGCCCTGCCCCAGTCCGAAGGCGAGCGTCTGTTTCCCCAGCTGGAATGGATCCCGCTGTCGCTCGGCGAAGCTCTGTACGAGTCCGGAGATCGCCTAAGTCACGTCTATTTCCCCACCACCGCCATCGTGTCCCTGCTGTATGTCATGGAGAATGGTGCGTCCGCCGAAATCGCCGTGGTCGGCAATGAGGGTATCGTCGGCATCGCTCTGTTCATGGGCGACGAAACCATGCCGAATCGAGCCGTAGTGCAGAGTGCCGGCCACGCGTATCGACTGAAGGGACATTTGCTCAAGCAGGAATTTACTCGCATCGGAGGGCGGCGCCGTGGGGCGTTGCCGCCGCTGTTGCTGCGCTACACTCTGGCCCTGCTTACCCAGATGGCACAGACCGCCGTCTGCAACCGGCACCATTCGGTGGATCAGCAACTCTGTCGCTGGCTGCTGCTCAGCCTCGACCGCTTACCCTCGAACGAACTGAGCATGACTCAGGAACTGATTGCCAACATGCTGGGGGTCCGGCGCGAGGGCGTGACCGAGGCCGCCGGAAAATTACAGAAGGCCGGGTTGATTCACTACAATCGGGGCCATATCACCGTGCTGGATCGACCGGGTCTGGAGGCGCGAGTGTGCGAGTGCTACCAGGTCGTCCGGAAAGAGTTCAGTCGCCTCCTCCCCGATGTGCTCCCGTAGTGAGACTTGCCCATCCCTGGACCCCACTCACCAGTCCTTTGAGCATGGTGTTTACTTTCAGTCGAGTGGTGGAGACATGAAGGTGTTTGGGATGTTAGCAACGGGTTGGCGGAGGTTTTTTCGAATCCCGAGGATGCTTTTTGAATCGTGCCAAGCGGGTGTTCTAGGCGAGAACGAAGAGGAACGCCACGAGTTCGGTCAAGGGGAGGGTGCGAAACACACGCATGTCTTAGGCGGGCAAGGCTACTGCTATATCAGAGGCTACGGCGTCCAGTGCGGCGGCCAGGCAATAGAATAGTCGGAGAATCCTCGCTTGATGGTGTCGACACCATGCACCTGGGCTAAGGCTGCCTTGGTGATGGCCAGCATGTTATAGGTTACGACCGCGACGGCGAAGCCAAACAGGGCAGTTTTGGGGTAGGTCTAAGGTGTCGATCTCGCTGGTTAAGGCTGTGGCCAGTATCTGGAACGCGGTCTCCAGCCGCCCAGCGCCCAGATAGACCCCGCGCGCCACTTGGGTGTTTTGTGTGGTTCATGCGCCATTTTTTTACCTTCGCTAATTCAATCTTAGAGCATGCCAAGCGCCCGCCCGCCACCATTGGCCGCATTCTCGACCCGCACCGCATCCCGCACCGCTGCCGGTTTCACCACTGGTCCTGGCCCTCGACCGCATCCGCCACCGGCTGGCGCGGCCTGACCGCATCGCTGTCGGACCTGGCGACATGGGGGAAGGGATACTAAATAATTTAGCAGCCCCTCGACCGCGCCACATGCTGACCTACTGGCTGGTGGCGAAGCATAAAGTTTTGTAAAGACGCACCTGCAAACCGGGGTACCGTCAACTACCCCCGCCTGAAGGCGGGAGCTTGTGAAAACAGGCTTGGTTGACCAGCCTAAGCCCGCCTAACCGGGATGTTGAAAGGGGCTACGTTGCGTAGAGGTTCAAGACCTACCTTGGGATGCTTGCTCAGTCCCAAGCTCTGGAAGCCCTGGTTGCAGACACGCATAGGGTAAGCACGAAACGGATTGGGGCGTAATGCCGCTACGCAACATGGGCGAGGGGAGCGAAGCCGCAAGGCTTCCGTCACCAGGCCCTTTACGGGGCAGAGTCTCACGACCCGGCAGGTGGAAAGCCTGCACCCATTCAACTCTGATAGCTGACCTAACAGGAGAGCGAGAAGAGGGGAACGCTTCGCGTTCCGCGCTATCCCTCCCCGCCCTAAAGGACGGGGTATCTCGCGCAACATCTGATGAAACTGTTACTGGTTCGCCATGCGATCGCCGAGGATACGGAGACGTTCAACGCCGCAGGCGGCGGCAGCGATGCCTTGCGCCCGCTGACCGAAGCCGGCCGCAAGAAGATGCGTAAGGGCGCCAACCGCCTGCGCACGCAGTTGTCGGGCATTGATCTGCTGGCGAGCAGTCCGCTGCTGCGGGCTCGGGAAACCGCTGACATCATCGCCCGCGCTTTTGGCGAGGTACCGGTGGTCGAGCGGACCGAACTGGACTACCACGCGCCGGTTGAGGTGGCCCTGGGCTGGCTGGAGCAGTTGCCGGGATCGGGTACTGTGCTGGTGGTCGGACATCAGCCGCACCTGGGGCTGCTGGCCGGTCTGCTGCTGACAGGCGCTGCCCGGCCCCTGATCGCCTTTCGCAAGGGCGGCGCGGCACTGCTCGAATTTCCGGACCGGATCAGTGCTGGCGAGGGCGTGCTGCATTGGGTGTTGACCGCCAGTCAGTTGCGCAGCCTCAAGCAGGATTAGCAAAGGAACCTTGCATGTCCGAGGATGGGTCTGTCGATGTTGTTGCGGCCATTGATCTAGGTTCGAACAGCTTTCACATGATCGTGGCCCGGCTGGTGAACGGCCAGATCCAGGTGCTCGATCGCCTGCGCGAAATGGTGCAGCTGGCGGCTGGTCTGGACGGCCGTAATCGTCTTGATGAGGTGGGGCAACAGCGTGCGCTGGATTGCCTGGCGCGTTTCGGGCAGCGCCTGCGCCATATTCCAGCTGGGCAGGTGCGCATTGTCGGCACCAATACCCTGCGTCTGGCGCGCAACAGCGCCGAGTTTCTGGCCCAGGCGGAAGGGCTGCTTGGGCATCGGGTCGAGGTGATCAGCGGCCAGGAAGAGGCGCGGCTGGTCTATCTTGGGGTGATGCACAGCGTCGCCGATGTGCCGGGTCAACGGCTGGTGGTGGATATCGGCGGCGGCAGCACCGAACTGATCGTGGGCCGCCAGTTCGAGGCGGTGCAGTTGACCAGCCTGAAAATGGGCTGCGTCAGCATGAGCCGGGCCTGCTTCGATGATGGGCGCATCACCGAGAGCCGTCTGCGCCGCGCCGAACTGGCGGTGCGCCTGAAGCTGGAGCCGGTCATGGTGGAGTTCCAGGATCTGGGCTGGGATGTGGTGACCGGCGCTTCGGGCACCATCAAGGCGGTGCAGGATGTGGTGATCCGCGAGGGCTGGAGTCGTGAGGGTATTACCCTGGAGGCGCTGCGGCGTGTGCGCGGCGCGCTGCTGGAGGCGGGCAGCACAGCCGTACTGGCCGAGCGCTGGCAACTGGAACCGGCCCGTGCCCGCGTGTTTCCCGGTGGTTTCGTGGTGCTTCATGGGCTGTGCGAGGTGCTGAACATCACGCACATGGACGTATCCGACGGTGCGCTGCGCGAGGGGCTGATTTACGACCTGCTCGGGCGCATTCGCCACGAGGATGTGCGCGACCGCACCATTGTCGCCATCACGGGCCGCTACGATCTGGACGAGGCGCAGGCCGAGCGGGTCAGTGCTACGGCGCTGGCGCTGCTGACGCAGGTGTGCCAAAGCTGGCAACTGGACACCGGGGGTTATGGCCGGTTGCTGGAATGGGCCGCCCGGCTGCATGAGATCGGCCTGTTGCTGTCCCATCATAACTACCATAAGCATGGCGCCTATATTCTGGAAAACGCCGATCTGCCCGGTTTCTCGAACGGTGATCAGGTACTGCTGGCGGCGCTGGTGCGGCGGCATCGTCGCTCCTATCCTGCCGATGCCTTCGCGCATCTGCCCCGCGAGCAGGTGTTACCGATCAAGCGGCTGTGCGTGTTGCTGCGGCTGGCGGTGGTGTTGCACCGCGGGCGCAGCCGGCAACCCTTGCCGTCGCTGACCTTGAGTGTGGATGAGCAGCGGGTCAGCCTGTATTTTCCAGCGGGCTGGCTGGCTGAGCACCCGCTGACCCATGCCGATCTGCTGACCGAATCGCGCTATCTGAAAAAGGCTGCGTTTCGTCTGGAGTTCAACTAGGCTCTTCGGTGCGGCGCAGGTCCGGATCGAGGAAGGGTTGCAGCAGCAGCCGATCCAGCCGGCCCGCGCGTGCGTCGCGGAAATACTCCAGGCCGATGCGCATTCCCTCATGCCCATCGCGTGGCTGAGCGCGATAGCTGCCAAACAGCCGGTCCCAGCAGGACAGGCTGAACCCGAAATTGCTGTCGGTTTCCTCGCGATGCACCGAGTGATGTACGCGATGCATATCCGGTGTGACCACGATCCAGCGCAGGCCGCGATCCAGGCGTTCCGGCAGGCGCACATTGCCATGATTGAACATGGCGCTGGCGTTCAGGATCAGCTCGAATAGCAGCACCGCAAGCGGCGGCGCGCCCAGCAGCAGCACCGCCGCCAGCTTGATCAGCAGCGACAGCATGATTTCCAGCGGATGAAAGCGCAGCGCGGTGCTCACGTCAAAGTCGGTATCGCTATGGTGCATCCGGTGCAGTCGCCACAGCAGCGGCAGCCTGTGGAACGCTACATGCTGGACATAGACGATCAGGTCGAGCAATAGCAGCGCGATCAGTATTGCCAGCGGCGTCGGCACCGCCAGCAGCTGCAGCAGGCCCCAGCCGCGCGCCTGCACCAGTTCGGCCATGCCCACCGCCAGTATCGGGAACAGCAGCCGCACGATCAGGTTGTCCACCACAATGATGCCGAGATTGGCCGGCCAGCGCTGGGCGCGCGGCAGGCTGAGCACGCGGCGCGGCTGACGCCATTCCCACAGCATCATCACCAGCAGGACGCTGCAAAAGCAGCCCAGGCGAATCATCGATTCGTGTTGCAGCCAGTCGCTCATTGTCTGTATCTCCGCTTTTAGTGCACAAGGCCAAAGGTGAAAGGCCCATGCTTTTTTGACCGTTCGCCTGCCTTTAGCCTTTAATCGGTACGCTATAATGCCGTGCCTGATGCAGGCAACGTTTGGAGAAAGACCCCGTGTCCCGATCGCCCCAGATCATAACCGGCCAGTTTCCCGGCGCCCGTCCGCGCCGGCTGCGCCGCGACGAGTTTTCGCGCCGGCTGGTGCGCGAGACCGTGCTGACCCCTGCCGATCTGATTCAACCGCTGTTCGTGATCGAAGGCGAGCGCCGTCGCGAACCGGTAGCGTCGATGCCGGGCGTGGAGCGACTGACGATTGACGAACTGCTGCGCGAGGCCGAGACGCTGGCGCTGCTGGGCGTGCCAGCGCTGGCGCTATTCCCGGTCACGCCACCCGAAGCCAAGTCGCTGGATGCTGCCGAAGCCTATAACCCCGAAGGGCTGGCGCAGCGCGCGGTGCGGGCGTTGAAAGCGCGTTTCCCGGAATTGGGCGTAATCACTGACGTGGCGCTGGACCCGTTTACCCGTCATGGCCAGGATGGTCTGGTGGATGATGCTGGCTATGTGCTCAATGACGAAACCGTAGCGGTGCTGGTCAAGCAGGCGCTATCGCACGCCGAAGCCGGGGCCGATATCGTCGCGCCCTCGGACATGATGGACGGGCGCATTGCCGCGATCCGCGAGGCGCTGGAAGCGAACGACTTCATCCACACCCGTATCCTGGCCTATTCCGCCAAGTATGCATCCAGCTTCTACGGACCGTTCCGCGACGCGGTGGGTTCAGCGGGCGCGCTCGGCAAGGGCAACAAGTACAATTATCAGATGGACCCGGCGAATAGCGATGAGGCGCTGCGCGAAGTGGCCCTGGATCTGGACGAGGGCGCCGATATCGTGATGATCAAGCCCGGGCTGCCCTATCTGGATATCGTGCGCCGCGTCAAGGATCAGTTCGCCGTGCCGACTTTCGTCTATCAGGTCAGCGGCGAATACGCGATGCTGCTGGCAGCGGCGCGCAATGGCTGGCTGGACGAGAAAGCGGTGGTTATGGAGGCGCTGCTGGCCTTCAAGCGCGCGGGTGCCGACGCGGTGTTGAGCTATTTCGCCAAGCAGGCGGCCGGCTGGCTGCGGTCGGTATGAAAAGCTGGATGAAGAACTGGAAAGGCTGGATGTTGGTCGTCCTTAGCATGGCGATGAGCGTGTTTTTCATCGCGATCATGCGTCCGCCTGGCGGTCAGTCGTCAGTGCCCGGTCAGGATATGCCGTGGCAGATCACGCGCAGCGCCGATGGTGCAACGATCAGCGTGTTCGGTCTGACCCTGGGGCAGAGCACGCTGCGCGATGCGGTGCATCGATTCGGCCGGCGCTATGAGTTGGGTATTTTTCAGGATCGGGCGGGTGCCCTGAGCCTGGAAGCCTATTTCCGCGATGCGGTGGTGGGTGGCCTGAATGTGCGGCTGGTGCTGATGGGGCAGTTGTCCGAGGCACAGTTGAACGCTCTGCGCACACACGCCGGTGAAGGTCAGCGCACCGCCGAGGGTGGGCGTCGTTATCCGGTGGCCGAGGCGGATACCGAGCAGGGTCTGCAGGCGCTGGTGACCGCGATCACCTACATGCCGGTAGTCAAGTTCGATGCGGAACTGGTGCGTCAGCGCTTTGGTGAGCCGGCCGAACGCCTGGCGACGCGCGATGGCGCGCACTGGCTGTATCCGCCGCTGGGGCTGGATGTGCTGCTGGGCGATAACGGGGAAGCGCTGCTGCAATATGTCCCGCCGCCGGATTTTGAACAGCGCCTGCGCGCCCCACTGCATCAGACTGGAGAGGCCAAGCCATGACCACGATCCCTCAAGCGGACCAGTATGCGGTGATGGGCAATCCCATCGCCCATAGCCAGTCGCCACGGATTCACGCCCTGTTTGCCGCGCAGACCGGGCAGAACCTCGAATACCGGGCCATCCGGGTGGAGCCGGGCGGTTTTGCCGCTGCGGCGCGGGCCTTTCGTGCGGCCGGCGGCAGGGGTCTGAACGTGACGGTGCCGTTCAAGCCCGATGCCTGGGTGTTTGCCGATGTGCTCAGCGCGCGCGCCGAGCGTGCCGGGGCGGTGAATACGCTGTCGTTCGGTCCGGATGGCGTGCGCGGCGACAATACCGATGGTCCGGGGCTGGTGCGCGATCTGAGGGATAACCACGGCTGCGCACTGGCGGGACGGCGTATTCTGCTGCTTGGCGCGGGTGGCGCGGCGCGGGGCGTGCTGCAACCGCTGCTGCTGGAGCGGCCGGCGCAGGTGCTGATCGCCAACCGCAGTGCCAGCAAGGCGCTCGATCTGGCGCTGCGCTTTACCGATCTGGGGCAGGTTTCGGGCTGTGGCTTTGCTGATCTGGCCGGGCGTGTCTTTGATCTGATCATTCATGCGACTGCCGCCGGTCTGGAGGATGCCGTGCCACCGCTGCCGCCGGGTGTACTGGCGGCGGATGGCTGGTGCTATGACCTGATGTACGGCCATGAACCGACTGCGTTCGTGCGCTGGGGGCGCGAGCAGGGCGCGGCGCAGTCCCTGGACGGGCTGGGCATGCTGGTGGAACAGGCCGCCGAATCGTTCCATCTCTGGCGCGGGGTATGGCCGAAAACCGCGCCGGTGATCGCGGCGTTGCGGGGTGGGTGAGCGCTTCACCGCACCCCAAGCGCCGCGCCCGGTATCAAGCTCCTCAAGGCGTTTCGATCCTTGGGGCATTTGTGCCGTGCTGCTGCCCTTCGACAGGCTCCCTTCGACAGGCTCCCTTCGACAGGCTCCCTTCGACAGGCTCCCTTCGACAGGCTCCCTTCGACAGGCTCAGGGCGAACGGAAAATACCGCACCGCCGTTCGCCCTGAGATCCTTGCGCCATTTGTGCTGTGCTGATGCCCTTCGACTGTTCGACAGGCTCACAGCTCAGGGCGAACGGGCTCAACGCCTTGGACTGGGCACTCAGACCTGGCCGGTCAGTGATGCAGGATTTGGCTCAGGAACAGCCGGGTCCGCTCCGAGCGCGGGTTAGTGAAGAACTCCTGCGGCGCGTTCTGCTCGATGATCTCGCCGCCATCCATGAAGATCACCCGGTGGGCGACGGTTTTGGCGAAGCCCATTTCGTGGGTGACGCAGAGCATGGTCATGCCGTCTTCGGCCAGGGTGACCATGGTATCGAGCACCTCCTTGATCATCTCCGGGTCCAGCGCCGAGGTCGGCTCATCGAACAGCATGATCTTGGGATTCATGCACAGGCTGCGGGCGATGGCGACCCGCTGCTGCTGACCGCCGGATAGCTGCCCCGGATATTTTTTCGCCTGCTCGGGAATCTTGACCCGCTCCAGATAGCGCATGGCGATATCCTCGGCCTGTTTGCGCGGCAGTTTGCGCACCCAGATCGGCGCCAGCACACAGTTTTCCAGCACGGTCAGGTGCGGAAACAGGTTGAAATGCTGGAAGACCATGCCGACTTCACGGCGAATCTGTTCGATCTGCTTGACGTCGTTGCTCAGTTCATGGCCATCAACCACGATGCGCCCGCGCTGGTATTCCTCCAGGCGGTTGATGCAGCGGATGGTGGTTGACTTGCCGGATCCGGACGGGCCACAGATGACGATGCGCTCGCCCTTCTGCACGGTCAGGTTGATATCCTTGAGCACATGGAACGTGCCGTACCACTTGTGGACGGCTTCCATCTCGATCATGACCTGCCCGGACAGTGGGGCAAGCGGGGAAACGGGAGATGATTCAGGCATGGTATTGGGTTCCTAGCGCTTGTGGCCGGTGTGCAGGCGTTTTTCCAGGCTTTGGCTGTAGTGAGACATGCTAAAGCAGAACAGCCAGTAGACCGCGGCGGCGAACACATAGCCTTCGGTGGAAAAGCCCAGCCAGGCGGGGTTGGTGGTGGCGCTGTGGACGATGTTCATCAGATCGAACAGGCCGATGATCAGCACCAGCGAAGTGTCCTTGAACAGGGCGATGAAGGTGTTGACGATGCCGGGGATGACCAGCTTGAGCGCCTGCGGCAGCACGATCAGGGCCATGGTCTTCCAGTAGCCCAGACCCAGTGCAGCGGCGGCCTCGACCTGGCCCTTGGGAATCGCCTGCAGGCCGCCGCGCACCACTTCAGCCATGTAGGCGGCCTGAAACAGGGTGACACCGATCAGCGCCCGCAGCAGCTTGTCGAAATTCATCCCTGTTGGCAGAAACAGCGGTAGCATGACCGAGGACATGAACAGCACGGTGATCAGCGGCACGCCGCGCCAGAACTCGATGAAGGTCACGCACAGAGTCTGGATGGCCGGCATTTTCGAGCGCCGCCCCAGTGCCAGCAGCACGCCCAGCGGCAGCGCGGCCGTCATGCCTACCCCGGCGATCACCAGAGTCAGCAGCAGGCCACCCCACTGGCGGGTGTCCACCGGCGTCAGACCGAACAGTCCGCCATGCAGCAGCATGAAGGCCAGCAGCGGATACAGCAGCAGCAGGCCCAGGCCCAGGCGCACCTTGAGCGGATTGGACACGGAGCTGATGAACAGCGGTGCGGCGCCAATGATCAGCAGCAGCACCACAGCGTCAACCCGCCAGCGCTGTGCTTCCGGGTAGAAGCCGTACATGAACTGCCCAAAATGCACCTTGATGAATATCCAGCAGGCGCCACTGTTCGCCGTACAGGCCTCGCGGCTGTCACCGCTCCACGTGGCATCGAACAGCGCCCAGCGCAGCATTGGGGGCAGGCTGATGGCCAGCAGGTACACCGCCAGAACGGTCAGGGCCACATTGAGGGGTGACGAGAACAGGTTGCGGCGCAGCCAGCCGAGCGCACCGATCGTGCTGGACGGTGGCGGCAGATCGGGATGGGGAACGTGGGTTGCGCTCATCGGTCAACGCTCCACCAAGGCCATGCGGCGGTTGTAAATATTCATCAGGAGCGAGATCAGCAGGCTGATGCTCAGGTAGACCGCCATGGTGATGGCGATGCACTCGATAGCCTGACCGGTCTGGTTCAGCGTGGTACCGGCGAAGGTCGCCACCAGGTCCGGATAGCCAATCGCGGCGGCCAGCGAGGAATTCTTGGTCAGGTTCAGGTACTGGTTGGTCAGCGGCGGGATGATCACCCGCAGCGCCTGCGGCAGGATGATCAGGCGCAGGGTCAGTCCCGTATTCAGGCCGAGCGAGAACGAGGCTTCAGTCTGGCCATGGCTGACCGCCTGGATGCCGGCGCGCACGATTTCGGCGATGAATGCGGCGGTGTACACGGTCAGCGCCAGCAGCAGCGAAGCCATTTCCGGAATCACTACCCAGCCGCCCTGGAAATTGAAACCGCGCAGTTCCGGAAGCTGCCAGTGCAGCGGCGCCCCGGCAAGGACGAAGGCCAGCAGTGGCAGACCCAGCAGCAGCGCCAGGGCCGTTGCCAACATCGGGAACGGCTGACCGGTGGCCATCTGTCGTCGCCGCGCCCAGCGTGCGATGGCGAAGATCAACCCGAGTGCAACTGCCAGTGCCGCCAGCACCCAGCCAAAACCGGTCTTGAATTCCGGCGCTGGCAGATACAGGCCCCGGATGTTCAGGAAGATGGCATCGCCCAGGCTCAGGCTTTGCCGTGGCGCTGGCATCGCCCGCAGTACCGCAAAGTACCAGAAGAAGATCTGTAGCAGCAGCGGGATGTTGCGGAAGATCTCGATGTAGAGCAGCGCCAGCTTGGCGATCAGCCAGTTTTTTGACAGCCGGGCCACGCCGATGACAAAGCCGAGCAGAGTGGCCAGGATGACGCCGAGCAGCGCGACCAGCAGCGTATTGAGCAGCGCAACCCAGAACACCTGTCCATAGCTGGAACTGGCCGAGTAGGGAATCAGGGTCTGGATGATGTCGAAGCCAGATGGCGATCCGAGGAAGTCAAAACCGGAGGCGATGCCCAGCCGGCGCAGGTTGGTTTGAGTATTGTCGAAGATGTACAGACCAAAACCGACCGTGAGTACCAGGGCGATAACCTGGAAGGCAATGGCCCGGGTTTTCGGGTCATTCCAAAACGGTGGTTTGGCGGGAAGCGTGATCTGTTGTTCTGCCCTGTCGGCCATGGCGGGTTCCCGTAGCGGCGTTCGTAGCGGTTCAGCCGCTCGTTCTCCTGGCCGGTCGCGCGCCGGGCGGGCATGGCCCCGGTCGCGCCTGGATTGCCGGTCAGGAGGGTGCGGCAGTGGTGAACTTCAACGAACCTCAGCGCACCGGTGGTGCGTATTGCAGGCCGCCCTGGGTCCACAGGGCATTCTGGCCGCGCGCGATCTTCAGGTCGCTGCCCTTGCCGACGGTGCGTTCGAAGACCTCGCCGTAATTGCCAACCTGTTTGATGACCACTGCCATCCAATCATTGGCCAGGCCGAAGTCCTTGCCCTTGTCGCCCTCGACACCGAGCATGCGCTTGATATCGGGATTGGTGGATTTCTTCATCTCGTCGACGTTTTTGGAGGTGATACCCATTTCCTCGGCGTTGACCATGGCGAACAGGGTCCAGCGGACAATGTCGAACCACTCATCGTCGCCATGGCGGACCACTGGGCCGAGCGGTTCCTTGGAGATCACTTCCGGCAGCACCACATAGTCATCCGGCTTGGCCAGCTTGATGCGCTGGGCATAGAGCTGTGACTGGTCGGAGGTCAGCACGTCGCAGCGCCCGGCTTCCAGCGACTTGGCGCTCTCGTCGGACTTGTCGTAGCTGATCGGGGTGAACTTCATCTTGTTGGCGCGGAAGTAGTCGCTCAGGTTCAGTTCGGTGGTGGTTCCAGCCTGGACGCATACGGTGGCGCCATCGAGCTCCTTGGCGCCCTTGACACCGAGCTTCTTGTTAACCAGGAAGCCCTGGCCGTCATAGTAGGTGACGCCGGTGAAGTTCAGGCCCTGGGCGGAGTCGCGGCTGGAAGTCCAGGTGGTGTTGCGTGACAGCACGTCGATCTCGCCGGATTGCAGGGCAGTGAGGCGTTCCTTGGCGGTCAGCGGGGTGAACTTGAGCTTGGTGGCATCGCCGAACACCGCAGCAGCGATGGCGCGGCACACGTCGGCGTCGATGCCGCTGTAGTTGCCCTTGGCATCGGCGTAGGAAAAGCCCGGCAAGCCGTCACTGACACCGCACTTGACATAACCCCGTTCCTTGACGGCGTTTAGCGTGTTGCCGGCTTGCGCGGTTCCGGCGGCCAGCAGCAGGGTCGCGGTGAGAGAGAAAGCAAGGGTATTGCGCCTGTTCATGCAGAACTCCCAGCGTTGGTTGGATGGAGTCGAAGGGTCAGGGATCATTCAGGGTGCTGTTTACGATCTTGCACCAAAATAGGGTAGCCGAGCTGTGCTCAATGCGATAGCAACAGGAATTTTGGTGCAGTAATTAGCATGATCCATGCCAGGTGTTGGCTTGGAGAGCGCAGGGCAAGGGTGGCGGGAACGCGGTGGCTTGATATAGAGTCGCGGCAACGGTTTTGCTGGCGCGGCGCGCAACGGGGGAATGCATGCGGGGCGTGAAAAAGAGTCACCTGCCGGAAAAACAGTGCCTGGGGTGCGGACGCCCCTTTGCCTGGCGGCGCAAATGGGCAGCCTGCTGGGTGGAAGTCAAGTATTGCAGCGAGCGGTGCCGGCGCCGGCGTGGTGCGGCATGCTGATCTGCACTGTCATGGTGCGCAAGCGGTGGGCCTGGTGACATTGGCGCGCATTCTATTGCTGGGCAAGCGCGGCAGCCTGGTGTTGTGGCTGGAGAATTTGCACCGGGCCTGTATCGGGATGGGCCATGACAGTCGGCTGTTCGCCATCAATGGCGAGGATTGGTCTTCGCGGCTGCGTGCCAAGTGGAACGGGCGGCGGGCGGCGACGGCTGCATGGATGCTCGAGCGGTTTGAGCGGACAGTGCTGGAGTTTCGGCCGGATGTGGTGCTGGTAGCGGGGGTGTTCGGCGTGCCGGTGGACTATTACCGGCTGCTGCATGCAGTGACGCCGCGCCCGTGCATCGCGGGTCTGGTGGGCGACCGGTTTCCGAGTACCGGTCGGGAACAGGCTGAAGGCTGCGATCGGTTGTATTTCACCGACAGCCATTTTTTTCAGGCTGCGGCCCAGGCTGGATTTACCACGCCGGCCTGTTATTTGCCGCTGGCGGTTGATCCGGAGCTGTTTGTGGCTGCGCCGGGTCCGCGTCGTGAGGAACTGCTGTTTGTCGCCAGCCATACCGCGTTTCGGGAAGCCGTGGTGCGTGGGCTGGAAGCGCCGGCGCGGGTGATTGGCACCGATTGGCGCCTGCTGCGCCGCGAGGGGTTTCACCAGGTGCATAACCGCAAGATCGACCGTGGCGCGCTGATTGCCCTGTATCAGCGCCATCGTGCGGTGCTCAATATCCGTAATGAGGCCAATGTCGAGCATGGCCTGAACCAGCGTAGCTTCGAGGCGCTGGCCTGTGGGGCGGTGGTGCTGAATGATGATCTGCGCGATCTGTCGCGCTGCTTCGAGCCGGGCCGTGAAATTCTGGTCTATCGTGATATCGACGAGCTGAACAGTCTGGTTGCGCGCCTGCGCCGTGAGCCGCACTGGGGAGCGCACATCGCGGCCGCTGGGCGGCAACGGGTGCTGGCTGAGCACAGCTACCGGCATCGCCTGCGCACGATTCTGGATGATATGGGCCTGTGAGCGAGGAGGCGCCAATGCGGAGCCTGACCCTGCCGATCCAGGCCGGTTGTCTGAGGCTGACCCTGCACCGCGAGTACTGGCCGCTGGAAGAGTGTCTGACCGTGGCGACCCGGCAGAATCCGCGCCGGCTGTACCTGTTCGTCAGCAAGGTGCTCGGCAAGCACTGGCCGGTGCGGCCAAGCGTGATGCGCGCGGTGCATCGGCAACTGGCCGCCATGATCGCCGATCTGCCCGGGCCGCTGCTGGTGATTGGTATGGCGGAAACGGCCACCGCGCTGGGTCGTGGCGTTGCCGAGGAAGTCGCGGCCCTGGTCGGGTGTGATGATGTGCTGTATTGGCAAAGCACGCGTTGCCGGCTGCCGCGACCGCTGGCCTTTGCCTTCGACGAGGCGCACAGTCATGCGCCCGATCATCTGCTGTATCAAGCCCCGCCGGCCCTGCAACCGCTACTGCGGGCGGCGCGCAGTCTGGTGCTGGTCGATGACGAGATTTCCACTGGGCGCACCCTGGGCGAACTGGCGCGGGCTTGCCTGCAGCACTATCCGGGTCTGGAGCGCTGCGCCTGGGTCAGTATCACCAACTGGCTGGACCCGGCGCGCCGGGCGCAACTGGCGGCGCAACTGGTGCGGCCGCTCAGTTTTCCGGCGCTGATCGAGGGTACTTTCCAATTTCAGGCCGATCCGGCGTTTCCACTGCCGCGTCTGCCGACGCCCCTATCTCCGGCCCGCATGCTGCCCGATGCCTGGGCGACCGATCCGGCGCGGACCGGACTGCGCGCCGGTTGCGGGTCCGCGCTACGTCTGCCGCTGCAGCTGCCACGCCGGCCGCTGCTGGTGATCGGCACCGGCGAGTATGTCTACAGCCCGTTTCGCGTTGCCCTGGCGTTGGAGGAAGCGGGTTACGATGTGTATTACCAGTCGACCACGCGTTCACCGTTGCTGATCGGGGATGCCGTTATCAGTCGTCTGCAATTCATCGATCATCACGGCGCTGGCGTCGCCAATTACCTTTACAATCTGGATCCGGACCGCCTGCCGGTGGTGATCTACGAACATCCCGCCCTGCTGGCCGCGCATCCGCTACCGGCGCAGATCGGCGGCCTGGGGTTTGCCGTGGAGGATGCATGCCGCGCATCGTGATCTTTCTCGATCTGGACGACACCATTCTGCAGACCGCGCCCAAATGCCCGCCGGGCGAGCCTCTGCTGCCGGCGGCGCTGGATCGCACCGGGCAGGCGCTCTCCTTTATGACCCGCGCCCAGCGCCGTCTGCTCAGTTTCTGGTTGGAACGCGGTACGGTCATTCCGGTGACAGGCCGTACCGATGAGGCGCTGGACCGGGTCGCGATCGAATTCATCTCCTGGCGGATCACCCACCATGGCGCGGTGATCCGCCAGCCGGATGGGCAGTTGCCGGCTTGGTGGTATAGCGACGTGCGGCCCCTGCTGATGGCGGCGCAACCGCTGCTGTGGGCGTTGCATGCCCAGTTGGGTGCGGACGCTGCTGCGGGTGGTTACCGGGTGCGCAGCCACTCAGTCAGCGAATGGCTGACCTATCTGTCGGTCAAGTCTGATGATGGCGGCGCCGCGCTGGTGCAGGTGCAGGCACGCTTGCATGCCATGGGCCTGCCGCCCGAACTGGCGCTGCACCGCAACGGCAACAATCTGGCCGTCCTGGTGCGCGGCGCGCAAAAGCAGGATGCGGTACAGCGCGTGGCCGACGAGCTGGCGCGGGAGGGTCCGATTGTCAGCATTGGCGCCGGCGACAGCCTCACCGATATTCCGTTTCTGCGTGCCTGCGACTTTGCTCTGGTGCCACGCGGCAGCCAGATTCAGGATGAGACCTGGGGCGAGTATTTGGCATGAGTCCGTTTTCCGGCAGTTATTGCGCCGAAGATGCCGTATTCCTGCTCAAGCCGCTGGTACTGGAGACGGTGGATGTGGCGACCAAGGAGCGGCTGATTCAGTCCGGTGCGCGCCATTACAGTGAGCTGTTGTCGGCGGAGCGCCTGCCCGGCCCGGATTATCTGCGCCTGTTCGAGGCACTGACCGCGCGTTATGCGGCGCGGCTGGCCGCCGAGGTGTTGGCGCTGGCCGGGCATCTGGCGCGCAGCCGGCCGCGACAGGTCACCGTGGTGTCGCTGGCCCGTGCCGGCACGCCGATTGGCGCCTTGCTGGTGCGTGCTCTGCGTCATCTCGGTCATGGCGATGCGCGCCACTACTCGATTTCGATTATTCGCGATCGTGGTATTGACGAGAACGCGCTGCGCTTCATCCTGCGCCGAGAAGGGCGTTCCGCTGCCAGCCTGGCCTTTGTTGATGGCTGGACTGCCAAGGGCGTGATCGCGGACGAACTGCGTCAGGCGTTGGCGCGCTGGAATGGCCGCGAGTCCGAGCAGCTCGATCCGGCCTTGCATGTGATTGCCGATATCGGTGGTGTCGCCGAGGTGGCGGCCACGGTCGAGGACTATGCCCTGCCCAGCGGCATTCTCAATGCCACGGTTTCCGGGCTGACCAGCCGCTCGATACTCAATGCCGCCATTGGCCCGGATGATTTCCACGGTTGCGTGTTTCATGACGCATGGCGGGCACAGGATCGTTCCGGCTGGTTTCTCGACCAGATCAGCGCGCATTTCACCACCGCCACTGCGTATCCCCTGCATCTCGATAGCGGACAGCGGCAAGCGCGCCACCGGGCGATGCAGGCGGTGCTGGCGCGGCTGCATGAGCGCTACCGGATTGGCAATCACAATTTCATCAAGCCTGGCGTCGCTGAGGCCACCCGGGTGTTGCTGCGCCGGGTGCCGGGTCTGCTGCTGCTGCGCGATGCCGATCATGCCGACGTTGCGCATGTGCGCCTGCTGGCGGCGGACAAGCGGGTGCCGGTGGTGATCGATGCGACCCTGCCGGTGCAGGCGATCGCTCTGATCGAGACGCTCGCCTAAGGGCAACGGCCGGGCCGGGTCGCCGGGCGGTCAGTCGAAGATCTTGCCCGGATTGAGGATGCCATGCGGGTCGAACACCTGCTTGATCGCGCGCAGATAGGCAATCTCGGTGGTGTCGCGGGTGTAGTGCAGGTAGGGTTTCTTGGTCAGGCCGACGCCGTGTTCGGCGGAAATGCTGCCGCCATGCCGTTGCAGCGCGGCGAACAGCTGCTCGCTGACCGCGCCGCATGTGTGGGCGAAGGTTGCGGTGTCCAGATCGGCCGGCTTGAGGATGTTGATATGCAGATTGCCATCGCCGATATGGCCATACCAGAGCACTTCGAAATCCGGATATTCCCGCCCCAGCAGTGCGTCGATCTCGGTCAGCAGCGCCGGCACGCGGGAGATACGGACCGAAATATCGTTCTTGTAGGGTTGATGCTCAGCGATCGATTCGCTGATGTCTTCGCGCAGCCGCCACAGTTCCCGGGCCTGGGTTTCGCTCTGGCTGATCACGCCATCGGCCAGCCAGCCCTGTTCGGCGGCGTGCTCGAACAGTTCCAGCGCCTGATCGGTGTGGCGGCCCTCGGGATTCTCGAACTCAAGCAGCACGTAGTAGGGTGTCTCGGTGTCGAACGGCCGCTGCAGTCCCTTACGCAGCACATGACGCAAGGCCCGTTCGGAGAAGAATTCAAAGGCGCTCAGTTCCAGTGCGCTGCGGAACGCGCCATACAGTGCCATGATCCCGTCCAGATCGGGGACGCCGAGCACCATCACCGCAGGCTCGCACAGCGGCCGGGTCAGCTTCAGGGTGGCTTCAACGATGATGCCGAGGGTACCCTCGCTGCCGATGAACAGATGACGCAGGTCATAGCCGCTGGCGTTCTTGATCAGGCCACGATTCAGATCGAGCAGTTCACCGCTGCCGGTGACCACCTTCAGTCCGGTCACCCAATCGCGGGTCAGACCATAGCGCACCACCTTGATGCCGCCGGCGTTGGTGGCGATATTGCCGCCGATATGGCTGGAGCCGCGCGCGGCGAAGTCCACCGGGTAGTACAGGCCCTGCTCACGGGCAAAGTTCTGCAGACTTTCGGTGATCACCCCGGCCTGGCAAGTGACGCTGCGATCGGTCGGGTCGAAATCCAGGATTCGGTTCATCCGTTCCATGGATACCACCACTTCGCCCTGACAGGCGACCGCCGCACCGCTCAGGCCGGTGCGCCCGCCCGAGGGCACCAGCGCGAGGCGCTGCTCGCAGGCATAGCGGACCAGGTTCTGCACCTGTTCAATGCTGCCGGGCAGCACCACCGCCAGCGGATTGGGGGTATACAGCCGGGTCCAGTCACGGCCATAGTGCTGGGCGCTGTCGGGATCGGTACGGACATGAACTGCTTCAAGGCAGGTGCGCAGACCGTCAAGCAGCGCGGCGCGGGTTTCAGGAGACATCGGCATGGTCATCGCGGGTTGTCGCTTCGGGAAAAAAGAGGGTAAGGTTTGACTTCAGGTTAAAGGTTAAAGGTGAAGGCGAAAGGCGCATGCTTTTTTAACCCTTCACCCTTAACCTGTGACCTGCATGATGAGTCCCAAACCATGGGACTTCCTACAACCGCATTTTATCACCGCCCAGACCCCGCGCAGCCATGAACAAAACCTCACTGGACAAAAGCAAGATCAAGATTCTGTTGCTCGAAGGCATTCATGCCAGCGCTGTCGATGCCTTGCGCGCCGACGGCTATACCAACATTGAATTTCATCTCAAATCGCTGCCCGAGCCGCAACTGCTCAAATCAGTCAGTGATGCCTATTTCATCGGCATCCGCTCGGCTACGCAACTGACAGCGCGGGTGTTTGAACAGGCGCCACGGCTGATTGGCGTCGGCTGCTTCTGCATCGGCACCAACCAGGTTGACCTTGACGCCGCCCAGGATCGCGGTATCCCGGTGTTCAACGCGCCGTTTTCCAATACGCGCAGCGTCGCGGAACTGGTGCTGGCCGAGATCATCCTGCTGCTGCGTGGTATTCCCGAGCGCAATGCCCTGGCGCATCGTGGTGGCTGGCGCAAGACTGCTACCGGTTCGCACGAAGTACGCGGCAAGACCCTCGGTATCATCGGCTACGGCCACATTGGTACCCAGGTGGGCCTGCTGGCTGAGGCGCTGGGCATGCAGGTGGTGTTCTACGATATCGAGACCAAGCTGGCCCTGGGCAATGCCCGGCCCCTGCTGTCTCTGGATGCGCTGCTGGAGCAGTCCGACGTGGTCACCCTGCATGTGCCGGAGACCGCGCAGACTTTCAATATGATGGGTGCCGGGCAGTTGGCACGGATGAAGCCCGGCGCGCGCCTGATCAACGCTGCCCGCGGCACGGTGGTCGATATCGATGCCCTGGTGGCAGCTCTGGAATCGCGGCAGATCGCCGGCGCGGCCATTGACGTGTTTCCAGTTGAGCCGAAGGGCAACGACGATGAATTCATCTCGCCGCTGCGGGCTTTTGACAACGTATTGCTGACCCCGCACGTCGGCGGCAGCACCGAGGAAGCCCAGCAGAACATCGGTCTGGAAGTGGCTGGCAAGCTGATCAAGTACAGCAATAACGGTTCAACCCTCGGTTCGGTCAACTTTCCCGAGGTATCGCTGCCCGAGCATCCCGGCAAGCACCGTCTGCTGCATATCCACCGCAATCAGCCTGGCGTGCTGTCGCGGATCAATGCCATTTTCTCCGAGCTGCAGATCAATATCGCCGGTCAGTACCTGCAGACCAATGCGCGCATTGGCTACGTGGTGATCGATGTCGACAGCGGCGGTGCTGCCGAGACGCTGCACTTGAAAAAGCGTCTTGATGAAGTGGTGGGCACTATCCGCACCCGGGTGCTGTACTAAGTGGGAGCATGGCGGCGATGTCACTGCGCGATGAGTTGCTGAAAGCGGGACTGGTATCGGCGGACAAGGCCAAAAAACGTGAATCCGATGCGCGCAAGCAGGATCACCAGCGCAAGAAGGACAAGGCGCAGGTCGCCGAGGAGGCCGCGCGCCAGGCGGAGTTGCGCCGCCAGCTTGAGGCCGAGGCGGAACGCAAGCGCGAGCAGGATCGGCAGTTGAATCAGGCGCGCGTGGCGGAGCGTCAGCAGCGGGAACGCCAGGAACGCGCCCGTCAGGTGATAGACAGTCACCGCCTCAATCAGATTGAGGCGGAAATCTTCTACAATTTTCTGGACAGCGATGGTCGCTGGATCCGTGCCATCCGTGTCACGGCGGCGCAGCAGCGTGGGCTGGCGACCGGTCAGCTGGCGATTGTCCGCGGAGATCGCAGCACGTTCGATTTTCCTCTGGTGGCCCGGGAGACGGCCGTGCGCCTGGCCGAGTTCGCGCCGGAACGCATCCTGCTGCAGCATCCGGAGGGTGACGCTGCTGACGATCTGGAGCCAGATAGCGGTTGATCCTGTCCCGGATGATGCGTCGCACGTGTGGCGCAAGGAAAACAAGACCTTTAAGGAGTTTTGCCATGACTGCGAACGCCGCACGTCCTCCTGCGCCCACGCCGAATACAGCTAACCCGTCCATGCGTTATGTTGAGGAGGCGCGCTCGCAGCGGCCGACCGGCGGTCACCGGTCCCGGGGCTGGAGCCGGCGCAGCAAGCTGCTGCTGATCGTGATCCTAGTGATGGTTCTGGGCGATATCCTGGCTGCGCTGTTGCTAGGGATGCACATGTACGCGCTCGACCGGCAGAATCGGGAGCTGCGCGCTAAACTGGCGCAGACCGAGAGCGAACTGCAGCAGATCACACCGACCTTGCAGACGCTGCGCGACAATCTCGATACCTTGGTGCGCGGTAAGCTGCCGCGCCTGCGCGAACTGGTCTATGACCAGGTGCTGCCGCTGGACGGGCCGTATTTGAAGAATGTCACCTTTACCGATATCGTGCGTCGCGATGCCCACATCCACGAGTTCAAGCTGGTGGTGCAGAATAATACGCCGGCGCCGCTCTGGCCTGAGGTGCAGCTTTATCTGTTTGATGCCTTTGGTGTTCAGATCGGTAGCGCCGAGATCGGCACCCCAAATCCGGCGGCATTGAAGACCGAGAGCCTGGGCGCGGGCGAAACCCGTTCCTACACCGCACCCGTGCAGTTGTGGGATGCGACGGCGAAACCGGTTTACTTTCTGGTGCGAACCCCGCGGCGCGGTACCCTGGATGCCTCGACCACACCCAATGTAGACCGTTAGGTGCGAAGTACCGTTGCGGGCGGTCTGTGCGATCATCTGTTATGCGGTATTTTTATACCATCATCTTTTGCATCAACTGCCCAAAACCTTAATCGCCATGCGCTACATGACGCCGCAAGCGCTGCATGCCCAGACCAACGCCTGCCAGCACCAGAGGAACCGCCAGCCCGGTCGTCAGATCCGGATTCAGCGGTAATCCCAGCTTGACCAGAGCCTTGATTGCATAGCTCAGCAGCCCGACCAGGTAATAGCTCAATACCACCACCGACAGGCCCTCAACGGTTTCCTGCAGGCGCAACTGCAACTGCGCGCGCTGATTCATCGAGTGCAGCAAATCGCGATTCTGATGCTCCAGTGCCACATCAACACGGGTGCGCAGCAGATGAGTAGCGCGCGCGATACGGGCCGCCAGCAGATCCTGTCGCTCGCGTACTGACTCCACCGTACGCATCGCCGGCGCCAGTCGCCGCTCGGTAAACTCGCGCAGGGTTTGCACGCCACTCATGCGCCCTTCGCGCAGCTCGCTGATGCGCCGCTCTACCAGGGTATGATAGGCACGGCCAGCGCCAAAGCGATAAAGCGTCATCGTTGTCATACGCTCAATCTCCGCTGCCAGTATCGACAGCTCGCTGAGCAGGGCACGATTCTGCTCCAGACCGGCATCCTGACGCATGCTCCCGATCAAATCAGCCAGACGCGCCTCGATGCGGGTGATCTCAACGTCAGCCTGCCGGGCCAGTGGAAAGGCCAGCATGGCCATCAAGCGGTAGGTCTCGATATTCAGCAGACGCTGTACCAGCCGCCCGGCCTGAGTCGCGCGCAGCCCGCGATCCAGCACCAGAATGCGGGTAAAACCATCCCCCTGCATGCGAAAGTCGCTCCATACCGTCGCGGCATCATCCGCGCAGCGACTACCGCTCAGGTCGGAATTGGCAAACAGCCCGCGCACCGCATCGATACCGGCTGTGGGTAACCCGGTCTCCAGGCACAGACACAAATGGGTTGCTACCAGCAGTTCACCGGCCAGCCCAGCCAGCCAGTCAGGCGGCACCCGGGCAATAGGCATATCAGCGAACAGCGGTTGCGCCGGGTCCGACACCGCCATGAAACTGTAGGTGGAAAACTCGGCGTGGCGCTCCCACTTCAGGCGAAAGGGACCGCAATCAACGCTCAGATGCACAGCGCCGGGTTCCGGCAGCGGCAGCGCAAACCGGGCGCACAGCCGGGCGACATGCTCGCGATCGCGGGCCAGTGCATCCTGACCGGGACCGGCGCGCAAAGCCAGATGGGAAATGCGCTGGGGCGTCGGCATGCGATCAAAGGGACGGGCATGAAACTCACGATCCAGAGTGATGCGCTGTGGATGCTGTCGCAAGCCCAGTGCGCCCAGCGGCGAATCATCAAACGGTCTGCTCATCGCCGCAGGTCCGGCGCAGGTGCCTCCGGTTCCAGCCGTTCCAGCAGGCGTTGCCGATACTGATCTTCCAGCAGCAAATTAGGCGCATGACGCCGGCTAGCCGCCAGACGCAGTTGCAGCAACTCCAGCCGCGCCCGGGCACGGCTGCGTTCCCCTGGCGGCAACTGCTGCAGCAATTGCTCAGCCTCGCGTAATTCCCGGCGCAACTGCAATTCCGGCGGCAGGAAACCGGCATTTTTCAGCAGGCGGTAAGCGGCGCGCAATTCCTCGGGAATAGCCGAATCATCATCCAGCTGCAAGGGCCGGCCTGCACCGGGCAGATCGCGCAACTCGCCCCGGGCGATGGCGTCCTGAATGCGGCTTTCAGCAATCTGTTCCAGAAGATCCATAAGCGCTCCTCACAAAAAAAGCCCCTTTTGGATCACCATAGCACGCCAACGCGATCGTGAACCTGTACACACCGGTCATGTGCCGGGAAAAGCGCGCCTGCCGGTGCTATCCCGATGTTCAGATCCCATCACCGTCACCGTGCCAGTGCATCGGCGCGACCGGTTGCGGGTCCTCATTCAGGAAGATGCGCAAATGCCTCGGCTTGACGAACACCAGATCGCCGGGGCGCAGCGGATCGGCAGCGTAGCGCTCGCGGGTCATTTCCACTTCGGCGAACTCACCGCCTGGGGTCTGCATCACCTCCAGGCGCACTGTCGAACCCAGCGAGGATACCCGCTGCACGGTGGCCGGCAGGGTGGTATCGCCATCCTCGGGTTCGCGCAGCACATCGATGTCATGCGGACGGACATAGGCCAGCGCTGGCGCATGCTCGGCATCACCATACTCGGGGACGCGCACCCGCAGATGACCAACCCGTGCCCAGCCGGCATGCACCCGGCTGTGGAACAGATTGATATGACCCAGGAACTGATAGACGAACGGCGTCGCCGGCGATTCGTAGACCTCCTCGGGCGAGCCGACCTGTTCGATATGGCCTCGATTCATCACCACAATGCGATCAGCAACCTCAAGGGCCTCCTCCTGATCGTGGGTGACGAATACGCTGGTGATATGCAGCTCATCATGCAGGCGGCGCAGCCAGCGGCGCAGCTCCTTGCGCACCTTGGTATCGAGGGCGCCAAACGGCTCATCGAGCAACAGCACGCGCGGTTCCACGGCCAGGGCGCGGGCCAGGGCAATGCGTTGGCGCTGGCCACCGGACAACTGGCTGGGCAGGCGATCACCCAGCCAGCTCAGCTGCACCAGCTCCAGCAGGGCGCCGACCTTGGCGCGAATCTGGGCCTCGCTGGGCCGGGTCGCGCGCGGGCGCACCCGCAGTCCAAAGGCGACGTTTTCGAACACGCTCATGTGCTGAAACAGCGCATAGTGCTGAAAGACGAAGCCAACGCCGCGTTCGCGGACATGGCGGCGGCTGGCATCCTCGCCATTGAACAGCACCTGACCCTGATCGGCGTACTCCAGCCCGGCGATAATGCGTAACAGGGTGGTTTTGCCACAGCCGGACGGGCCGAGCAGGGCGACCAACTGGCCCTCAGGAATCGCCAGACTAATATGATCGAGGGCGACAAATTCGCCAAAGCGCTTGTATAGCCCCTGAATATCAATACTCATGCAGGTTCTCCATTTGTCAGGCGCAACTGCCGCCGGGCCCGGCGCTGAATCAGGGTCTTGATGACCAGCATCACCAGTGCCAGTACGGTCAGCAACGAAGCGCAGGCAAAGGCAGCGGCGAACTGGTATTCGTTGTAGAGGATTTCAACATGCAGCGGCAAGGTATTGGTCAGGCCGCGGACATGGCCGGAGACCACCGACACTGCGCCGAATTCGCCCATGGCGCGGGCGGTGCACAGCACAACGCCATACAGCAGACCCCATTGGATATTCGGCAGGGTGATGCGCCAGAAGGTGCGCCAGCCACTGGCACCGAGCACCAGGGCAGCTTCCTCCTCCTCAGTGCCCTGAGCCTGCATCAATGGAATCAGCTCGCGGGCGATGAACGGCACGGTAACAAATATCGTGGCCAGGACAATGCCGGGCACGGCGAAAATGATCCGGATGCCGTGCTCATTCAGCCACGGTCCCAGCCAACCCTGGGCGCCGAACAGCAGCACATAAATCAGCCCGGCGATCACCGGCGATACTGCGAACGGCAAATCGATCAGGGTGATCAGCAGGCTCTTGCCGGGAAACTCGAACTTGGCGATGGCCCAGGCGGCAGCGATGCCAAACAACAGGTTCAGCGGCACGGCAATCGCAGCACTGAGCAGGGTCAGGCGGATGGCATCCAGCGCATAGGGATCGCTGATTGCCGCCAGGTAGACGCCGACGCCCTTGCGCAGCGCCTCGTAAAACACCGCTGCCAGCGGCACGAACAGGAACAGGCTCAGGAACAGCAGCGCCACACCCAGCAGCAGGGCGCGTACCCAGGCGGGCTCGGTGGTCGCGATCGCTGCGGGACGCGAAGAGTGCTCGTTAGACCATGCGCGCATCGGGCTTCAACCTCGTCCGGGCCTGCTCCAGCGCTGGAGCAGATTAATCATCAGCAGAAGCAGGAACGACAGCACCAGCATGACCACCGCCACCGCTGCCGCGCCGTTATAGTCGTACTGCTCCAGCTTGCTGACGATCAGCAAAGGGGTGATTTCCGACACCATCGGTAGATTGCCGGCGATGAAGATCACCGATCCGTATTCGCCAATGGCGCGGGCGAAGGCCAGGGTAAAGCCGGTGAGCAGCGCCGGGCGGATGGCTGGAAAAATGATGCGCTGGAAAATTTGCCAGCGGCGGGCACCGAGACTGGCGGCGGCTTCCTCGACCTCGGCTTCCAGGTCTTCCAGCACCGGCTGCACGGTGCGCACCACGAAAGGCAGACCGATGAAGGTGAGAGCCACCACCACCCCGAGCGGGGTGAAGGCGACTTTGATATCCAGCGGCTTGAGAAACTGGCCAATCCAGCCATTGCCGGCATACAGCGTAGTCAGGGTGATACCGGCCACTGCGGTTGGCAGGGCAAACGGCAGATCCACCAGGGCATCGATTAGGCGCTTGCCAGGAAAGGGATAACGGACCAGTACCCAGGCCACGATCAGGCCGAAACCGGTGTTGATGAGCGCGGCGATCAGCGAAGCGCCAAAGGTCAGGCGATAGGAGGCCAGAACCCGTGGTGCGGTGACAATGGCCCAGAATTCATTCCAGTCCAGGTTAAACGCGCGCAGGAAGGCCATGGCCAGCGGGATCAGCACGATCAATCCCAGATATGCCAGGCTAAAACCCAGCGTCAGGCCAAAGCCCGGCAGCACGCGTGGCGGGCGCGAGCGGGGCATCATGCGCATTGGCTAGGCAGCGGTGCAGTGAATGACAGTCTGGGCAGGGCGCGGCGCACGGGGGAGCTCCAGGGTTGGGGTGACCGGGAAACGCCCGCAACCGGAAACCGGGGCGGGCGTCGTAACTCACTATAAAGAGTTTTTATAATGAAAAAAAAGAATATTTAAAAATACTTTTATATCTTTTTGTTTGCGGTTGGCCGCGTGACCCGGGTTCCCGCCATTCAAGCCATGCAGCCAACAACCGGTAGGGGGCGGCTGGCGGCTGGGCCAGAAGGGGACGTAAAAAAGCCGTACTGCTGCTCAGGTGGGGGCTTCCATCTCCAGACCGAACAGGGTGACCGTCCAGGGCTCAGCCTGGAAATCATCGCCATTGTCGAGCAGCAACTCGCCGACCTGCAGTTCCGGGCGGCTGGTGTCGAGCAGGCAGCGCCAATGCTGGGCGCCGCGCACCATGGGCAAGCGGAACGGCACCTGCGCCGGCCCGGCGTTAAAGATGATCAACAGGGCGTCATCGGTTTCCGGATAACCGTCGGCGGTGAAGTATTCACCGGCATCGCCGGCGAGCAGCAGGCCGAAACAGTGGGCCTTGGGCTCCTGCCAATGGTAATCGCTCATGGTGCCGCCGCCGGGGCTGATCCATTCGATATCACGCAGGTTTGTGGTTTTGGAAATCTGCAGGCCATGCAGGAAGCGTGGCCGCCGCAGCGCCGGATGCTCGCGGCGCAGGCTGATCAGGCGGCGGGTAAAATCCATGAAGGCCTGTTCTTCGTCAGGAATATCCTGCCAGTTCAGCCAGTTGATCTCATTATCCTGGCAATAGGCGTTGTTGTTGCCGTGCTGGGTGCGGCCGAGCTCATCGCCGGCGAGCAGCATCGGTGTACCCTGGGCGAACAGCACCGTGGCCAGCATGTTGCGGCGCTGGCGCAGGCGCTGCTGGCGGATGTGCGCATCGGCACTGGGTCCTTCGGCGCCCTGGTTATAGCTGAAGTTGGAGGGATGGCCGTCGCGGTTGTTTTCACCATTGGCCTCGTTGTGGCGTTCGTTGTAGCTGACCAGATCAGCCAGGGTGAAGCCGTCATGGCTGGCCACATAGTTGATGGTCGCCCAGGGGCGGCGGAAGTCGTGTTCGAAAAGATCGCTGGAGGCGAGCAGGTTGGGTGCGAGGCGGGCAAGGGTGCCGTCATCACCACGCCAGAAGCGGCGCACGGTATCGCGAAAGCGGTCATTCCATTCAGCGGTGCCGGCGGGGAAGCCACCAAGCTGATAGCCGCCGGGTCCGATGTCCCAGGGCTCGGCGATGATCTTGACCCGCGACAGGGCCGGATCCTGGCGAATGGCGTCGAAGAAGCCGCCGCCGCGATCATAGCCATAGTCCTCGCGGCCCAGGGTCACGGCCAGATCGAAGCGGAAGCCATCGACGTGCATCTCGTTGACCCAGTAGCGCAGGCTGTCCATGACCATCTGCAGCACGCGCGGATGGGTCAGATTCAGGGTATTGCCGCAGCCGGTGTCGTTGATGTAGTAGCGGCGGTTATCGGGCAGCAGCCGGTAATAGGACAGGTTGTCGATGCCGCGAAAGCTCAGGGTCGGCCCCATTTCGTTGCCTTCGGCGGTGTGGTTGTAGACCACGTCGAGCAGTACCTCGATGCCGGCGTCATGCAGGCGCTTGATCATGGTCTTGACTTCGGCCAGATGGCCGCCGCCCAGATAGCGGGGTTCCGGGGCGAAAAAGCACAAGGTGTTATAGCCCCAGTAATTGCGCAGGCCGCGATCGGTGAGGAAGCGGTCATCGACGAAGGCATGGACGGGCATCAGTTCGACTGCGGTGACGCCCAGGCTACGCAGATGGCGGATGATCTGGGGATGGGATAGGCCAGCGAAGGTGCCGCGCAGGTGCGGGGGCACGTCGGGGTGGAGCATGGTAAAGCCGCGCACATGGGTTTCATAAATCAGACTGTGCGACCAGGGGACTTCCGGTGGGCGATCGTTTTCCCAACTGAAGCTGGTGTCTACGACCACGCATTTGAACATGTCACGGGCGTTGTCACGGCTATCGAAGGACAGATCGGCATTGCTGTGGCCGACCTGATAACCGCAGTGCTCATCGCGCAGATGCAGTGCGCCATAGAACTGCTTGGCGTAGGGATCAATAAGCAGCTTGTGGTGGTTGAAGCGGTGGCCGATATGCGGTTCATAAGGCCCTGAAACCCGGTAGCCGTACAAGGTGCCTGGCCATAGGCCCGGTACATAACCATGCCAGATCTGATCGGTATTCTCGGCCAGCACCAGGCGCTCGATCTCGCGCTGACCGGAAGAGTCGAACAGGCAGAGTTCGACCTTTTCGGCATGGGCGGAAAAGAGCGCGAAATTGACGCCTTTGCCGTCCCAGTGGGCACCAAGCGGGTAGGGTTTGCCGGGCCACACACGCGCGCGCGATGCCATGAGTGCCTCCTTCAGAAGCCGTTAGGGGATTAAAAAGCATGGATGCTGAGTGGATGCCGTGCCATGAAATACCAGCGACACTCCTTTAGTTTAACCGGCAATCCGGCACAGACGCGAACCGGTAGAAGCTATTCTACCAAACTTTATTATAACATCTTATTAAAACCCCTGAATCTCAGAAGCCTTACCCACGGTCACGATAAGGCGTGCGATAACGATGCACGCGAATCGATGGCAAAAACGGTTGATCCTCAATCCGCACATCAGCACGGCGCAGACGCAGTGCTACCGGTGGATCAGGCGGCACCGCGACAAATTCGGGCAGGCTCTCGCCCGGGCGCAGCGGCACTAGCACCGGCAAGGGCACCTGCATCAGCCGTCGATGCACCCCCCCGGTCACCCCGACAAACACGATATTGGCGCGCAAATGCGGACAGACGCTGCGCACCCGCGCCAGCATTTCATCCTCACCAATCTCAGCCAGTCGCTGCAACTCCAAGCGCACCTGCGGTGTTTCCACGCGCCGCTCCAGCAGCTGCCGAGCCAAGGCAACACTGGTGCGCTGAATCACGCGCCCCTGCTTGGACCAGGTGAAACCAATCTTCAAAGGCCGCCGTTCCAGCAGTGGCACATGCCGGTAAGCCTGCTTCAAATTCATGCGCGATGCCCCCATGCGTTGCAGAGCCAAAGCCACATTTTCCTGACGCCGATGCAAATCCGCCATCACCGCCACGGCATCGGTACGGTCCAGCCCCTTCAACGCCAGCACCGCCTGTTTAAAGGCATCCTTGGCTGCATTGCAAGCCTGGGCAACGGTCAGAGTGGCAGGGCTGGCACCAACGATCCCCGGACAGGTCAGGGTCTCACGGCCATCCTGACTGTGCTCATACCACAGGGCCCGATAGAGCAGAACAGCCTTTCGGCGCATATCCACCCCATCCTGAATCTCAGCATCACTGCGTGACACCCATGCCGGCAGACCTGCATCGGCATGTACTGCTGCCGCCAGATCATCAAGCGCGGCCAGCAGATTCTTGAAACGCTCCAGAACCTCCATGCGCAACGTTACTGCCAGCGGCTTCATCACGGGTCTCCAGCTCCCCTCACATCACAGACCAGCCTACTTAATACACCGGCAGACGCACACCGGCAAACAGCGTATTGATTTCCTCAGTCGATTGCGCCCGCTCGACCATGCGTACCCGCTCACGGCTCAGATGTGACGCGAACAGTTCCATGAAGTCATACATATAGCAGCGCAGGAACATGCCGCGGCGAAACCCCACTTTAGTGACATTCGCAGCAAACAGATGACCGGCATCCAGACGCAATAGATCCTGATCATATAGCGGGTCATAGGCCATGCGCGCCACGATACCCACACCCATGCCCAAGCGCACATAGGTCTTAATGACATCAGCATCGGTTGCGGTAAACGCCACCTGTGGCTTCACCTGCGCACTGCGAAAGGCATCATCAAGCTGCGAACGCCCGGTAAAGCCAAATACATAGGTCACTAGCGGATACTGAGCCACATCCTGCAGGGTCAGATGATCAATCTCAGCGAGTGGATGACCGCACGGCACCAGGACACAACGCTGCCAGACATAGCAGGGCATCATGACCAGATCATCAAACAGCTCCGGGGCCTCGGTAGCGATAGCGAAATCAACATCTCCCGAACGCACCAGCTCAGCAATCTGCGCAGGCGAACCTTGATGCACCTGCAAGGTCACTGCGGGGTAGCGCTCGCAAAACGCCTTGATCACAGGCGGCAGGGCATAGCGGGCCTGAGTATGCGTAGTGGCAATTGACAGACTGCCGCGCCGGTCATCACGGTACTCCTCAGCGAGGATCTGGATATTGTTCACCTCGCGCAGAATACTTTCCGCCTTGAGCAGAATCTGTTGACCGACCGGGGTGACTTCAGTCAGGTGCTTGCCATTACGGCTGAACAGCTCGACACCGAGTTCCTCTTCAAGAAGACGCAACTGTTTGCTAATCCCCGGCTGTGAGGTATACAGGCTTTCCGCGGCGGCGGAGATGTTCAGATTATTGCGGACAATCGCAGTCAGATAACGTAATTGCTGCAGTTTCACGACAGACAGCACTCCCAAGACGGACCTCTAGAAATCGACCGCAACGCCTACATCCATCGCCGGCGCGCCGGGCACCAGCAGCACGCCGGTCAGCGGTGGCAGATCCAGCAGCAGTGAGCAGGGTTGTCCCATATGACCGTCCAGCTCTGCATAGGTATCAATGCACGACGTACCGGCGCCGCCATAGCACATATCATCGGAATTCAGAACCTGCCGATAGCGCCCCGGCAGGGGCACTCCGACCCGATAACGAGGGCGGGCCAGTGCCGAGCAGTTAAGCACCACCACCGCCAGTTCATCAGCAAGACCACGCCGCACATACACAACCACCGAGCGGGCCGCATCATGGCAATCCAGCCATTCAAAGCCTTCGCGCACAAACTCACATTCATGCAAGCCGGGCAGAGTGCAATACAAGTGGTTAAGATCAGCGATCAGGGTTTGCACGCCACGGTGCGCGGGCTGATCAAGCAGGGTCCAATCAAGCGTGCCATGGCAATCCCATTCGCCTTCCTGCGCCAGCTCATTACCCATAAACAAAAATTTCTTGCCCGGATAGGTCCACATATAGACATAGAGCAGACGCAGACTGGCCAGACGCTGGCGACGATCGCCGGGCATGCGCGCCAGCAGCGAACCCTTGCCATGCACGACCTCGTCATGGGATAGCGGCAGTACAAAGTTTTCCGTGAAGGTATAAAGCAGACCAAAGGTCAGCAATTCGTGATGATGGCGACGCAGAGCTGGATCCTGAGATAGATATTCCAGCGTGTCATGCATCCAGCCCATATTCCATTTCATGCCAAAGCCCAGCCCGCCCATCCACGAAGGCCGCGTGACCAGTGGCCAGGCGGTGGATTCCTCGGCGATCATCAACACGCCGGGGCAGCGGCGATGAATCACATCATTCAGTTCACGCAGAAAAGCGATGGCTTCGAGGTTTTCATTGCCGCCGAACGGGTTTGGCAACCACTCGCCGGACTCACGGGCATAATCGAGGTAAAGCATCGAGGCCACGGCATCGACGCGCAGGCCATCGAGATGGCATTCCTCCAGCCAGAAGCAGGCGCTGGCCATCAGAAAGTTCTTAACCTGAGTACGGCTGTAATCAAACACCAGAGTGCCCCAGCCGCGATGTTCGCCGCGCGCTGGGTCGGCGTGCTCATACAGGCAGCTGCCGTCAAAGCGTGCCAGGGCGTGCGCATCCTTGGGGAAATGGCCAGGCACCCAGTCGAGAATCACGCCGATACCGGCCTGATGGCAGTAATCGACAAACTGGCGAAAGTCATTAAGATCGCCATGCCGGCTGGTTGGGGCGAAGTAGCCAGTGGGCTGATAACCCCAGGATGCATCAAGGGGATGCTCGGTGATGGGCATCAGTTCCAGATGGGTAAAGCCCATGGTCCTGACATAGGCTACCAGGCGCCGCGCCAGCTCTGGGTAGCTCAGATAGCCGCCATCGGCATCGCGCTGCCAGGATCCCAGATGCACCTCATAAATAGCCAATGGCACGTGCGTCCAGTCACGGCGGCTGCGCTGCAGCACCCAGGCCTCATCGCCCCAGGCATAGTTGATATCGCTGGTGACGATTGCAGCCGTGGCCGGGCGGAATTCAAAGCTGCGGCCATAGGGGTCGGTTTTGCGCAGCAGTTCGCCATCGTTCCGGGTACGGATCTCGAACAGATAGCGCGCGCCACAGGGCACGGCCGGTACGAACAGTTCCCAGACTTCACCGCGGCGACGCATCGGGTGGCGGCGGCCATCCCAGGCATTAAATTCGCCAAGCACGCTGACTCGCGTGGCACAGGGCGCCCAGACGGCGAACACCACGCCGGGGATGTCATCCACGGTGCGCGGGTGTGCGCCGAGCATGCGATAGGCATGCAGATGGCGCCCCTCGTTGAACAGGTGCAGATCATACAGACTCAGCTGTGGCCCGAAACTGTAAGGATCGCAGGCACTGTGTGCATGACCGGCGTGGTCAATCCAGCGCAGCCGGTAATGCAGCGGCAGAGCCTCAGCTGGACCGCGCCACTCGAACAGATCGGTTTCGGCCAGACGGCGCAATGGCCAGTTCCCCTCGACCAGGTATACGTCACAGGCGTCGGGCAGGAAAACCCGCACGGCTAGCTCGGAACCGCAGACATGGCGGCCGAGCACCGTGAACGGCTCAGCGTGGCGCCCCTCATGGAGTAGAGCGGCCTCAGCGAGCAGCCAGGCGTCATTTGGGCCGGAAGCGTAGATGTCAGGGTGGCTGGAATCGGGATGCGTCATGAGGACCATCGAGGACAATCGGATCTGGCCAGTCTGCGATCGGCAGCGCCGCACCCAGACCGGGTACGCGCCGCAGTCTCAAACCGCGCGCTGCAAACCTACTATAATTTTGTGGAGTTCGTCCGGTGCGTCGACCGCCCGTCACCAGTACCCGGCGCGCCGGTCCGCTCCATAGCCAAAACTGGGACAGCATAGCAAAGAGGGACACCAAACGCATGAGCGCTGCCGCAACCTCCCGTTTTGTTAGCCGGATTACCCGGGATACGCTCGCACTGGTGCTGGCCGGGGGCCGGGGCAGCCGACTCCAGCAACTGACCCTGTGGCGTGCCAAGCCGGCAACACCGTTTGGCGGCAAATACCGGATCATTGATTTTCCGTTATCCAACTGCATTAACTCCGGCATCCGGCGGATCTGTGTGCTGACCCAGTACAAGGCGCATTCGCTGATCAAGCATGTGCAGCGCGGTTGGGGATTCCTGCGCGGTGAATTTGGCGAGTTCGTGGAGCTGTTGC
>RXIX01000020.1 GCA_003989075.1 Candidatus Competibacteraceae bacterium
TTGCGGGTCACGGCATATTCAGGCGAGCCGGTTTCGAGAATCGACAGCTTGTCCAGTTCCTCATTGATCCGTTTCAGCGCCGCTTCGGGCACCCGGCGACTGTCCAGACGCTCGCGGAAGCGGTCGATATCGGCGGTGCGGTCGTCCTTGGCAATGCCCAGTTCCTGCTGGATGGCCTTGAGCTGCTCGCGCAGGAAGAACTTGCGCTGGTGCTCGCTCATTTTCTCCTCGACCTGCTTGCGGATCCGGGTCTGCAGTTGCGCGACTTCCAGTTCCTTCTTGATCAGCACGATGACCTTTTTCAGCCGCTCCAGAATCGGCGCGGTGGCCAGAATCTCCTGCAGTTCCTCCTTGCTCGCCGTGGTCAGGCTGGCGGCGAAATCGGCCAGCGGCGAGGGATCGTGGGTATTGAAGCGGTTGAGGAAGAATTTCAGTTCCTCGGAATACAGCGGATTGAGCGGGATCAGTTCCTTGAGGGTATTGATCACCGCCAGCGAATAGGCGCGCAACTCATCGGGTCCGGCCTGGTCACTTTCATCGTTGAGATATTCCACATGGACGTGATAGGGCGGCTCAGTGGATAGCCAGCGGTCAATGCGAAAACGCTTCAGGCCCTGGGCGATGAATTGCAGGCGGCCTTCGCTGCGCGCCAACTGATGCATGCGCGCTACCGTGCCGATCGGATAAAAATCATCGGGATGATGGGCCTTCTCGGCACTATCGGGCTTGACCAGCACCAGGCCGATCACGCGCTGCTCGCGGTTGGCGGCGGCCTCGATGGTCGGCAGCCACGGCTCCTCGGCGAGCAGCAGCGGCAGCGCCTGGGCTGGGAAGAACGGCCGTTCAGACAGGGGCAGCAGGTACAAGGTCGTCGGCAGAACGTCGGCGGCGGCAACGATGGTGTTGTTGTTCGCGGCGCTCCCGGAACTGTCATCATCTTCGCGCACGATTTCCGCTTCAATGGCTTCGGCTTCAGAGTCGCTCATGGTCGCTCACTGGGCTGGCAAAAGGGATTTGCGAGTTTAGATGCGGGCAACCCGGATGATTATCAAGGGTCCCGGTGCACAGCCGGCGGCATCCCGGCCCTTACCACAACTGACCTCTTCGCGGAGACAACAGACATGCAAGGTCTCTTGAGCAGATTGACCGGAATCGTGCTGCTGGCACTGGCAGCAAATGCTGCCATGGCAACCGATACCCCGGCCCTGATGGTCGGCCACTTTTCCGCTGCGGATCGGCAGGATTGGCAGGAGAAGGTATTCAAGGGCGAAACCCGCTACAGTTTCGACAGTCGCGGCGGCCAGCCAGCACTGTTCGCTGACAGTCGCGGCACTGCCTCGGGGTTGTATCGGGAAATCCGCATTGATCTGAACCGCACGCCGTGGCTGAACTGGTCCTGGCGGGTGGATCGGGTGCTGGGCGATATCGACGAGCGCCAGAAGGCCGGTGACGATTATCCGGCGCGGGTCTATGTGGTGGTATCAGGTGGCGCGGCGTTCTGGAAAACCCGCTCGCTGGTCTATGTCTGGTCGAGCAATCAGCCAGTCGGCGCCACCTGGAACAGTGCTTATACCGACAATGTGCGCATGATGGCGCTGCGCTCCGGTACCACTGAGGCGGGGCGCTGGGTCGAGGAAAAACGCGACGTGCGCGCTGACTTTCGCCGCCTGTTCGGTGAAGACATCGATGCCCTCGATGCCGTGGCGCTGATGACCGACAGCGACAGCAGCGGGCAGACTGCCAGCGCCTGGTATGGCGATATCCGCTTCACGGCGCGTTGAAGACCCTAGCCGGCCACCGGGGGCTGAGCACTGGGAATGACGTAGAACAGCACCGACATGAAATGCAGAATGCTGCCGGCCAGCACGAACAGGTGCCAAATGGCGTGGTGATAGGCTATCTGCTTGCGCACATAGAAAATCACCCCCAGCGAATAGGCCAGGCCACCGGCCAGCAGCAGCACCAGCCCGCCGGGCGCGACCTGCGCCAGCATCGGTTTGATGGCGACCACGATCAGCCAGCCCATGCCCAGATACAGTCCCATCGACAGCCCCTTGATGGGGCGGCGCACCGCCAGTTCCAGCACCATGCCAACAATGGCAATGCCCCACACCAGCCCGAACAGGGTCCAGCCCCAGCTGCCGCGCAGGCTGACCAGGGTAAACGGCGTGTAGGTGCCGGCGATCAGCAGGAAAATCGCCGCATGGTCGAGGCGTTGCAGCAGCGGCTTGGCCCGTGGCGAGGGAATGCCGTGGTACAGCGTTGACGCGGTATACAGCACGATCAGGGTCGCGCCGTAGATGCTGCAACTGACAACGTGCCAGGCATCGCCGTAAATGGCCGCGAAGGCCACCAGTATCGCCAGCCCGGCGATGCTGAGCAGAATGCCGATGCCGTGGGTGATAGCGTGGGCGATCTCCTCGCGCAGGCTATATTCCGATCCGGGCATATTCAGATGGGGGCGATCATTCAATGAGCAGGTCTCCCTAGAAAAAGCGGTGCAGATCCATGCCGGTATACAGCCCGGCTACCTCGGCGGCGTAGCCGTTGAAGGGCAGGGTATCACGGCGGAAGAATTCGCCAACACGCCGCTCCTTGCGCTGGCTCCAGCGCGGGTGATCGACCTCTGGATTCACGTTGGCGTAAAAACCGTACTCGGCTGGATTCTCGCCCGCCCAACTGGTGCGCGGCATCTGCTCGCTGAAGCGGATTTTTACGATCGACTTGATGCTCTTGAAACCATATTTCCACGGCACCACCAGACGCAGCGGCGCCCCATTCTGATTCGGCAGTTCCTTGCCATATAGTCCGGTAGCGAGCAGGGTCAAAGGATGCAGCGCTTCATCCATGCGCAGCCCCTCGACATAGGGCCAATCCAGCAGCCGGGTCTTTTGTCCGGGCATCTGCGCCGGATCAAGCAGGGTGGTGAATTCGACATACTTGGCGCTGGCGGTGGGCTGGAAGCGCGGCAGGATTTTTCCCAGCGGAATGCCCAGCCACGGCACCACCATCGACCAGGCCTCGACGCAGCGCAGGCGGTAGATGCGCTCCTCGGCGGTGTGCGGTGCCAGGATATCCTCCAGCGCATATTGGCCGGGCTTTTCGCAATGCCCCTCCACGGTCACCGTCCACGGCCGGGTTTTCAGGCGTCCGGCATGTTCAGCCGGATCGGTCTTGCTGGCGCCAAATTCATAGAAATTGTTGTAGGAGGTAATGTCCTTGTAGGGCGTCGGCTTGAGATCATCGTCGGCCGCGTGGCCAGGTCCGGGACCAAGCAGAATCGTCCCGGCCAGCGCCGCAGTGCCCTTGATGAATGCGCGCCGCTGCGCATACAGCGCCGGTGGCGTGATTTCGGAGGGACGAATATCGGCCGGTTTCTTGATCAGCATGGCAGCACTCCCGGAAACGGAAACGGTAATTTCTGCTCAGACCGGCGCGCCGCCGACAAGTTACCACCGGCCGGATCCAATGAGTGCCTGAACCCGGCCGCGCGACAATCTAGAAGCGGAAACGGCGCAGAATGGTCAGCGAGGACAGCGCGCCGACCAGCTTGCGATCGGCATCGACCACCGGCAGCCGCAAATAGCCGGCGGCGAACAGGTGCAGCGCCTCGGACAGCGGCGCCTCCGGATCGACCACCGGGTGGGCGTGATCGACGAATTCGACCACCTTGCGGTGCAGGTGCGGAATCAGGCGGTTATCGACATCCTCGGCGGTTTCACGCTCGGCATCCTCGGCGCTTTGTGGCTCGGTCGGGGTCAGGATCTTGCTGAGCACGAAGGAGGTAATGGTACCGATGAACTCGCCGGCCTCGTTGACCACCATCAGATCCTGCATGTGCTTGCGGACCATGATGGCCACCGCTTCCGAAAGCGGCGCGGTGTCGAGCACGGCGGTGGGCGCGGACATCATGTAGTGTTTGCATTTCATTTTTGGTGTTCTCCCGCTAGGGTTATGTCGGTGGTTCTGGTGATGATAGCCGCCGCCCCGGACCGGGGGATCATAAGGGCCGGGCCGGTGGCAACCTGATCCATTATTGACCACGCTTGGCCACCGCGCAGCGCGGCGGGCCAATTTCCTGTAAACCGTGGGGGAACTTTATGATTGTTGGAATCCTATCGCTAGTCGCCGGCCTGTTTGGACTGGTGGTAGCCGCGATGCTCTACAAATCGATCGTGCGCCGGCCCGGCGGGGATGCGCGGATGATCGCGATTGGCGATGAAATCCACCTGGGCGCCATGACCTACCTGCGCGCCCAGTACACCAAGATCGGCATTTTCGCCCTGGTAGTCGCGACTCTGCTGTTCGTGTCGGAGCACCAGGGCCCCGGCACCGCCATCGCCTTCCTGACCGGCGCGCTGACCTCGGCGCTGGCCGGACTGGTCGGCATGAAGGCCGCAACCAAGGCAAATATCCGGGTGACCGCTGCTGCGCGCGAGCAGGGGGCTGGCGAGGCGCTGCTGGTCGGCTTCAACGGTGGCGCGGTCATGGGTCTGGCGGTGGCCAGCTTTGGCCTGATGGGCCTGGGCATATTCTTTACCGGCATGGCGGCCGAATTCGCGATCCATCCCGAATCGGCGTCGGTGATCTGGGGCTTCTCAATGGGCGCTTCGTCCATCGCCCTGTTCGCCCGCGTCGGCGGTGGCATCTTCACCAAAGCCGCTGACGTCGGCTCTGATCTGGTCGGCAAGGTGGAAGCCGGCATTCCCGAGGATGACCCGCGTAACCCGGGCGTGATCGCCGACAACGTTGGCGATAACGTCGGTGACATCGCCGGCATGGGCGCGGACATCTATGAATCCTATGTCGGCGCGATGGTCGCTGCCATCACCCTGGCGGCAACGCTACAGGCCGCTGAGATCGTTCAGTATTTCGGCGCAGGCGTCACCAAGCCGATGCTGCTGGCGCTGCCGCTGACGCTGGCCATCATTGGTCTGGGCTGCTCACTGGTCGGCATCCACAGCATGTCGGCCTTCAAGAAATACGGGCCGGAACGGGCGCTGGCCATTGCTGAATTCAGCTCGGCGGGTCTGTTCCTGCTGCTGACGCTGATCGTGATGATGCTGTTTGGCTATGGCTGGGCGCTGTTCGCCGCCATCCTGATCGGCAATCTGGCCGGTATCGCCATCGGTCGCGCCGCCTGGTACTACACCTCATCCAAGCCCGTGACGCGAATCATCCAGTCCTGCAAGACCGGCCCGGCGACCAACATCATCACCGGTCTGGCGGTGGGTCTGGAAAGCTGCGCGCTGCCGATCCTGGTCATCGTCATCGCCATCTTCGTCGCCCATCAGACCGCCGGTCAGTACGGCATCGCTCTGGCGGCGGTCGGCATGCTGGCCACGGCTGGCGTGACCATGACCATCGACGCCTCGGGGCCGATTTCCGATAACGCCGGCGGCATCGCCGAGATGTCGCATCAGCCGCCTGAGGTGCGCAAGATCACCGATCATCTGGATGCCATCGGCAACACCACCGCCGCTACCGGCAAGGGCTTTGCCATCGGCTCGGCGGCGCTGACTGCGCTGGCGCTGTTTGTGTCCTTCAAGCAGGCGGTTGAACTGGCCATGGGCAAGCCCATTGCCATGGACATCACTGATCCACTGGTGGTGGTCGGGGTGTTCCTGGGCGGCATCGTGGTGCTGCTGGCGGCGGCCATGACCATGAGCTCAGTAGGCCGGGCGGCCATGGAGATGGTGACCGAGATTCGCCGTCAGTTCCGCGAGATTCCCGGTCTGCTGCAGGGCACCGCCAAGCCGGATACCGCGCGCTGCGTGACCATCTCCACCGACGCGGCGCTGCGCGAAATGATCGCTCCGGGCTTGATGGCGGTGATCGCGCCGGTGATCGTCGGCTTTTTCTTTGGCCCGACGGCGCTGGGCGGCATGCTGCTGGGCGCGACGCTCACCGGCACGGTCTTCGCTCTGCTGATGGCCAATGCCGGCGGCGCCTGGGACAACGCCAAGAAGTCGATCGAGGGCGGTGAACTGGCCGGCGAACGCAAGGGCGGCGATGCCCATGCGGCGGCGGTGATCGGTGATACCGTCGGCGATCCGTTCAAGGACACCAGCGGCCCGGCCATGAATATCCTGATCAAGCTGCTGTCGGTGGTGTCGCTGATTCTGGTGCCGTTCATCACCTGAAGCCCAGCCTGACCCAGCCTGTGCCTGCCCTCTCCCAACTGCGGGAGGGGGCAGGATCTCAAGCTACGGTGATGCCGTAGCGTTCCCGATAGGCGTGAATCAGCGCCCGCTGCGCTGCGTACTCCGGACGCTCGCTCAGATACTGCAGCAGATCATCCAGCGTGACGATGGCGGTAACCTTGATGCCACAGGCGCGCTCCACTTCCTGCACTGCCGACAGTTCGCCCTGACCCCGTTCCTGACGATCCAGGGCAATCAGCACACCCGCCGGAGTCGCGCAGTATTCGGCCAGCAGGTTCAACGTTTCGCGCACGGCGGTACCCGCAGTGATCACGTCGTCGATGATCAGCACCCGGCCGCGCAAAGGCGCACCGACCAGTTGCCCGCCCTCGCCGTGATCCTTGACTTCCTTACGGTTAAAGCACCAGGGCGTATCGCGATCCTCATGCTCGGCCAGGGCAATGGCGGTTGCGGTGACCAGCGGAATCCCCTTGTAGGCCGGACCGAACAGGGTATCGAACTGGATTGCAGTGGCGGTGATCGCCGCCGCGTAATAGCAGCCCAGCCGCGCCAGCACCGCGCCGCTGTCGAACAGGCCGGCATTGAAAAAATACGGGCTGACCCGCCCGGACTTGAGAGTGAACTCACCAAAGCGCAGCACGCCGCGCCCGATGGCGAAATCGAGAAATTCCCGCTGATAGTCCTGCATGGTACTGAGGCCCCCTGTTAACACGGGCTGGGATGGGTTGGGATTGAGCAGGGTTATGATAGCCTAGCCGCTTTGCCAGCCGGGCTTGAATACCTCATTTCAACACGACCAGGACTGAAACGAACCACGATGCGGGTCATCACCTTCAACGCCAACGGTATTCGTGCTGCGGTCCGCAAGGGTTTTCTCGACTGGCTGGACACGCAGAACGCCGATCTGGTCTGTCTGCAGGAAACCAAAGCCCAGGAACAGCAGTTGCCCGCTGCGCTCTACGCCCCGGCTGGCTACCACGTTTACTACCACGATGCCGCGCGCAAGGGTTATAGCGGTGTGGCGCTGTATGCCCGTCGGGAGCCGGATGCCGTACTGACCGGGCTGGGCTGGCCGGAATGTGACCACGAAGGGCGCTGGCTGGAAGCACGCTTTGGCCCGCTCAGCGTGGTATCGCTGTATCTGCCATCCGGTTCATCGCGTCCGGAACGGCAGGCGGTCAAGTTCGAGTTCCTGGCGCGACTGCTTGAGCCACTGCGAACGCTGCGCGCCAGTGGCCGCGATTGCATTCTCTGCGGTGACTGGAACATCGCCCATCGGGAAATCGACCTGAAGAACTGGCGCGCCAACCGCGACCACTCCGGCTTTCTGCCTGAAGAACGGGCCTGGATGGATCAACTGTTCGGTGCGCTGGGCTGGGTGGACGCCTTCCGGGTCATCAATCCCGATCCCGAGCAGTACACCTGGTGGTCGAACCGGGGCCGCGCCTGGGAAAAGAATGTCGGCTGGCGCATTGATTATCAGGTGATTACGCCCAGCCTGGCCGACACGGTGCGCGCCGCTGCCATTTACCGCGACCAGCGCTTTTCCGATCATGCACCGCTGACCCTGGATTATGACTATGTCTTCTAAGACCTTCGCTCAGGCTGGCCGCGGGATTCTGCGCACGGTCTGCAGTGGGCGGATGCTCACCGCGCTGCTGATGGGGTTTTCCTCTGGCCTGCCGCTGCTGCTCGCGACCGGTTCGGTGCTGCAGGCCTGGCTGAAGGAAGCCGGGGTTGATCTGGGCACCATTGGCCTGTTCGCGCTGGTCGGCCTGCCCTACACGCTGAAATTTCTCTGGGCGCCGCTGCTGGATCGCTTCGCGCCCATTGGCGGCATGGGTCGGCGGCGCGGCTGGCTGCTGCTGATCCAGATTGCGCTGATCGCGGCCATCGCCGGGCTGGGTCTGGCCGATCCGCTCATCAGCCTGCCCGGCGTTACCGTAGCGGCATTCCTGGTCGCATTCTTTTCAGCCTCGCAGGATATCGTCATCGATGCCTATCGCCGCGAGTCGCTGAGCGATGCCGAGCAGGGCCTGGGCGCCTCGCTGTATGTCAACGGCTATCGGATCGGCCTGCTGCTCTCATCGGGTGGCGGGCTGATCCTGGCCGATTTCATCCCGTTCGCGGCGGTGTACGCGGTGATGGCCCTGGCAATGCTGCCTGGACTGCTGACCACGCTGCTATGCGTCGAGCCACCGGTGGCTGTGGGCACGCCGCGCAGCCTGCGCGAGGCAGTCGTGCAACCCTTTGCCGAATACTTTTCCCGTCAGGATGCGCTGCTGATTCTGCTGTTCGTGCTGCTGTACAAGGTCGGCGAGATGATGTCCAGCCAGATGACCACGCCGTTCTATCTGGATCTGGGCTTTAGCAAGACCGAAATCGGCACCGTGGTCAAACTGTTTGGCTTCTGGGCGACGGTGATTGGCGGGCTGCTCGGTGGTGTGCTGATGCTGCGCATGGGCCTGTACCGCGCCCTGTGGACCTTTGGCATTTTGCAGGCAATCGGCCTGATCGGCTTCGTGATCCTGGCCCGGCTTGGCCATAATCTGCCGGCGCTGGCGCTGGCAATCAGCAGCGAGAACCTGTTCAGCGGCATGGCCACTACGGCCTATGTCGCCTTCATGGCTACCCTGACCAATCGCAAGTTCACCGCCACCCAATACGCCCTGCTCAGCAGCTTGATGGGCGTGCCCCGGGTGATCGTCAACACGCCGACCGGTTATCTGGCCGAATGGCTGGGCTGGGAAGGATTCTTCCTGTTCTGCATGGCCGCCACCGTGCCGGGGCTGTGGCTGCTGACCCGCTTCCGGGCGTGGATGGAAAGCCCGACTGAAACCGCTGCTGAACCCCCCATCGAACCGGGCCGGGCCTGAGTGGAGTTTCTGGCAACGGCAGTGGCCTGTCATGTGATCATCACGCGTTTTTCATCATAATTTTGCATCCGCCGGCGATAGTGCCGGCATGATCGCAATCCCTGCTGCCTCGAACTCTTCGCTACCCTACGCATCCGCCGGCCAGCGCTTGCGGATCAGCGTGGTCACCGAAACCTATCCGCCTGAAATCAACGGCGTGGCCATGACCATTGGCCAGATGGTTGATGGACTGCTGGCGCGCGGCCATGCGGTGCAGGTGGTGCGACCCCGCCAGCACGGTCGCGATGTGGCGCACAAGGCGGGTCGTCTGGACGTGGTGCCGCTGCCGGGCGTACCGCTGCCGTTTTATCCGCAACTGCGCCTGGGCCTGCCCGCCGGGCGGCACCTGTTGACACGCTGGCGGCAAACGCCGCCGGACATCGTGCACCTGGTCACCGAAGGACCGCTGAGCCGTTCGGCGCTGCACGTGGCCCGCCGGCTGGGCCTGCGGGTGTTCTCCGACTTCCACACCAACTTTCACGGCTATAGCCGCCACTACCGGGCCGGGCTGCTGGCACAAGCGATCATCGCCTATCTGCGCCGCTTCCATAACCGCGCCGACTGCACCCTGGTTCCGACCGGACAGCTTGCTGATGAACTGCGCACGCTGGGTTTTCAGCGGGTGCGCGTGCTGGGACGCGGCATCGACACTGCGCTGTTTACGCCACAACGCCGTGATCAGGCCCTGCGTCGGGCCTGGGGCGCCGGTGCGGATGATCCCGTGGTGCTATCGGTGGGGCGGCTGGCGGCGGAAAAGAACCTGCAACTGGTGCTGGATGCCTACGCCGCGCTGCGCCAGCACCGGCCAACGGCGCGGCTGGTGCTGGTTGGCGATGGGCCGCTGGCGGCGCGGCTGCGCACCCGGCATCCCGACATTCTCTTTGCCGGCATGCGCACCGGTGCCGATCTGGCCGCGCATTACGCCTCCGCCGATCTGTTCCTGTTTCCGAGCCTGACCGAGACCTTTGGCAACGTCACGCTGGAAGCGATGGCCAGCGGGCTGGCGGTGGTGGCCTTCGACTATGCCGCTGCCCGTCACCACATCCGTCACGGTCAGGACGGCTGGCTGGTGGACTGCGCTGACCCGGCCGGCTTCATTGCCGCTGCCCGCTATCTGGGCGAGCGCCCCGAGCTGATCCACGCCCTGGGACAGGCCGCCCGGCAGGCAGTCATGGCGTTTGACTGGGAGCGTATCCATGAGCAACTGGAACGCTGGTATCTGCAACCGGTCCGCGAGGAGATCGAACATGCATCGAGTGCTTGAAATCGCACCACTGCGGCGGCTGGCGGAACTCGATATCGTCTGGTGCCTGCACTTCAATCGCGCCAGTCACCGGCGCGAGCTGGAGCGCCTGTTTGCGCTGGTCAGCCGGCTGGGCGATGGCGTGTTCTGGTACACGCTGATGCTGGCGCTGCTGCTGGTGCAGGGAACGGCGGCGCTGCCGGTGGTCGGGCGGATGCTGCTGGTCGGTGCGCTGTCCCTGATTCTGTATAAATGGCTCAAGGCCCGCACCACCCGGCCACGGCCCTGCGCCCGTCACGACCATATCCGCGCCTCAGTGGCCCCGCTGGATGAATACAGCTTCCCCTCTGGGCATACCCTGCATGCGGTATCGTTCAGCATCATCGCCGTGTACTACTATCCGGCGCTGGCCTGGCTGGTGCTGCCGTTCACCGTATTGGTGGCACTGTCGCGGCTGGTGCTCGGGCTGCATTATCCGAGCGATGTGCTGGCCGGTATTCTGCTGGGTGCAAGCTTGGCCAGCCTGACGCTGCACATCTAGGCCACACTGGCCGCTGGTTCGCTGGTTCGCTGGTTCGCTGGTTCGCTGGTTCGCTGGTTCGCTGGTTCGCTGGTTCGCTGGTTCGCTGGTCGAAGTCGCCAGCAGTCTGCTATCGGCGCTATGATGTATCCTCTTTCAGACCCCGACTCCAGATCGTGGCGATATCGAGGTACGCAGACATGGCGCCCACCCCCCCTTCTCCGATATATCCCAAGACAGTCTCGACATCGTCTCCACGCAAGCAGATGTGGGCAGCGACCGCCTACGGTTTGGCCATCGGTTTATCGAAATCGATAGCGCCATGATCCGCGCGATCCTTTCTGCAGCCTGGACCTCGCCCAGCGCGAGGTAGCATAAGGACGTTTGCGTCATGCTCGGCAAGGTACTGGCAATTGATGATGATCAGGGCGTGCTCGATACCTATCGCAGCATCCTGCACACACAAGTCTACGAGAGCGATGCGCTGCTGGCGCTGGCCGGGCTGAACACCCCTAGCCGCGGCGAAGGCTTTGAACTGGCTACCGCCCAGCAGGGCCAGATCGGGCTGGCACTGGCCGAGGCGGCACTGGCCGAGGCGGCGCCATTCGATGTGGTATTCCTCGACATGCGCATGCCGCCGGGTTGGGATGGCCTGGAGACTGCGCGCCGCCTGCGCCAATTCGACTACGGCATTTACGTGGTCATCGTCACCGCCTTTACCGATTGCAGGGTAGACGAGATTCAGGACACCCTCGGCCACCACACGGTGCTGCTGCGCAAGCCCTTCACCCGTGATGAAATTTTCCAGATGGCGCGCACCCTGTGCCAGGCGCGGCGCACCGATCGCGAATTGGCTGCGATCAATCTCGAGCTGGAACAGCGGGTTGCACAGCGCACCCAGGCCCTGATGGAAAGCAGCGAGCGGCTGCGTTTCCTGTTCGAGCGTACCGGCACCGCCATGCTGACCCTGGAGGCCGACGGGCTGGTTTCCATGGCCAATACCCGCGCCGTGGACATGTTTGGCCTGGAACGCACTTCCATCGAAGGTCAGCCATTCTGGCAACTGGTAGGTGCCGCCCACCAGAGTCCGCTGCAGGATGCCGCCTGGCTGGAGAACCCGGAGAACGATTTTTTCGGCCGGGAATGCGAACTGCCGTTCACCCGCCAGGATGGCACGGTGATCTGGGGCCTGCTCGACATCAACCCGATCCGGGAAACCGGCCAGACCCTGATCTCGCTGATCGACATCAGCGCCCGCAAGTGCGCCGAAACCGCACTGATCGAGAGCGAGGCGCGGGCGCGGCTGCTGCTCAACTCCGCCGGTGAGGGCATTTTCGGCCTCGACCCCGACGGCTATTGCATCTTCTGCAATCCGACGGCGTTGACCCTGCTCGGTCTTGAATCAGCCGAAGCTGTGCTCGGCCAGCACCTGCACACCCTGATTCACCAGAACGGGAATCCCCCGGCGTGGCTGGACTGCCCGATGCATCAGGTGCTGGCCAGCGGCCAGCCGGTACAGGTTGAGCATGATCTGTTCTGGCGCGTGGACAATCGCCAGCCGTTTTCGGTCGAGTACCGCGCCCATCCGATGCTGCGCGATGGCCGGGTGCTCGGCGTGGTGGTGAATTTCAATGACACCACTGCGCAGCGCCAGGCGGCGGAAAAACTGCGCCAGGCCGCTGTCGTGTTCGAGAGCAGCCGCGAAGGCATCATCATCAGCGACGCGCATAACCGCATCCTGGCCGTCAATCAGGCCTTTCAGAGCATCACCGGCTATGGCGAAGCGGAGGTGCTCGGCCAGAATCCAAGCCTGCTTAAATCCGGCCGCCACGATACCGTCTTCTATCGCACCATGTGGAACGCAATCATCGAGCGCGGTGGCTGGTCGGGAGAAATCTGGAATCGGCGCCGCAGCGGTGAAATCTTCCCGGAATGGCTGAGCATCAGCGTCATCCGCGACGATAGCGGCCAGATTAGCCAGTTCGTGGCCGTGTTCTCCGATATCACCCAGCTCAAGCAATCGGAAGCCAAGCTGCATCACCTTGCTCATCACGACCCGCTCACCGGCCTGCCTAACCGCCTGCTGCTTGCCGACCGGCTCGGGCAGGCCATTCACCGCGCCGCCCGTCAGTGCAGCCGCTTTGCCCTGCTGTTTCTCGATCTCGACCGCTTTAAGCAGATCAACGATACCCTCGGCCATGGCGTCGGCGATCTGCTCCTGCAGGACGTAGCGCTGCGCCTGCGCCACCTCCTGCGCCAGCAGGACACCATTGCCCGCCTCGGCGGCGACGAATTCACCATCCTGATTGAAGACCTCGACGATGATCAGGATGCCGGCACCCTGGCCAACAAGATCCTATTGGCGCTGCACGAACCGTTCCTCCTCACCGGCCAGAGCCTGTTTATTGGCGCCAGTATTGGTATCAGCCTCTATCCGCGCGATGGCACCACCAGCGAACTGCTGTTGCAGAACGCCGATACCGCCATGTACCGGGCTAAGAACAATGGCCGTGGCACCTACCAGTTCTACGATCCGGAAATGACCGCGCGGGTACTGGAGCGGATGACGCTGGACGGTGAATTGCGCCGCGCCCTGGACGCTGGACAATTCCTATTGCATTACCAGCCACAGCTCGATCTGGCCAGCGGGACAATTGTCGGCTTCGAAGCGCTGCTGCGCTGGCAGCATCCGCAGCGCGGACTGCTGCTGCCGGCTGCATTCCTCGAAGTCGCCGAGGAAACCGGCCTGATGGTACCGATCGGCCAGTGGGCGCTGCATCAGGCCTGTCGGCAACGCCAGGCTTGGCGCGCGGCCGGCCTGGACGCTGGAACGATCGCCGTCAATCTGTCGGCAGCACAGATCCAGCGCGGCAATCTGGTGACCACTCTGCGCCAGGTTTTGCTGGAAAGCGGCCTGCCGGGCAGCTATCTGGCTCTGGAAGTATCGGAGCATCTGCTGATCAGCGAGGCCGAGCACCTGGCCGAGTTGCTGCGCGTCACCCGCGAACTCGGCATCAATCTGGTGATTGGCAATTTTGGCCTTGGCCCGTCCTCGCTGAGCCATCTGCAGCGCCTGCCGATTCATCAGATCAAGCTGGATCGCAGTTTCGTCAATGCCCTGCCCGACAGTGAAAACGAGGCGGCTATCGCGCGCGCCATCATCGCCCTTGGCCACAGCCTGCGCTATCAGGTGATCGCCGAGGGTGTGGAAACGCCGGCGCAGAGTGATTTCCTCAGTGCGGCCGGCTGTGACCGGGTGCAGGGCTTCCACTACGGCCAGCCCCTGACCGCCATGCAGGTCGAACAGTGGCTGCTGCAACAGGCTGGGCGGCGTCCTGCCGGGCAGTCGTCCAACGACCCAACGCATCTCTAGCGCAGCGCCAGCGTGGCGATGATCACGCCGCTATCCTCGGCGCAGCGCCGCAACTGGAAACCCATCGCCCGGCACAGCTCCAGCATCGGCCGGTTCTCGCGCAGGATCTCGCCAAACAGTTCGCCGAGATTCTGGCTGCGGGCATAGTGAATCAGCCGGCGCAGCAGCAGGCTGCTCAGACCCATTCCGGTCGCCTCGTGCAGCAGGATGATGGCAAACTCGGCGCGCTCACCGTCCGCATCGCGGACCAGTCGCGCCACGCCACAGCCCTCGGCATCCTGACCGGGCCGCTGGCGCAGCGCCACCAAGGCCATATCCCGGTCATAGTCAATCTGGGTCAGCCGCGCCGCTTCGATCGGGCTGAGCGCCTTGCGGGCGTGCATGAAGCGCATGCGCACTTCCCAGGGTGACAGGCGATCAAAGCCGCTGATAAAGGCCGGGGCATCCTCGGGCCGCACCGGTCGAATGGTCAGCAGCGAGCCATCCGGCAGCGTCAGACACTCCTCCAGCTCGCGCGGGTAAGGACGAATCGCCAGACGCTGCCGGTGCGAATCCTGCGCCGCCAGCCGGATCTGCGCCCCGGCCACCTGCAAACCGATCGCGGGCGTCCACACCAGCCGCAACGCCAGTTCATCCAGTTCGTCCAGATCCACCACCAGTTGCGCCACCCGCAGCAGCAGATCGATCAGGCTCTCGATCAGGCCCGCATCCGCCGGATCGGCCTGGCGCAGCAGCGCATGCAGCGGCGACCGGGTGAGCATCGCCCGCGCCAGCAGCGCATGCAGCGGCGGCAGCGCCGCAGCCAGACACATCCCCAGGACCACGCCCGGGCCAGCCGGCTCCAGCAGCAGCACCGGCCCAAAGGGCGACTGCTCGACCACGCGCAGCACCAGCTCCAGATCATCGCCGGCAGCAAGCGGCTCGGTCAGGGCCACGCCATACAGCCGCAGCAGCGCCGCCATATCCGCAGCGCCCGGCACGCTGCAGCCCGCTGCCAGCGTCGCGCGCACCAGCGCCCTGGCCTTAGCCCGTTCGGCGCCATCCGGTTCGGGCGGCGCGGGCGGAATATCCAGCAGCGCCAGACGCTGCTGCTGGTAGCGGCCGCATTGCAGGAAGGCGCGAATGGCATCATCAGGCGTGTCGTAACTGGGAATGCCCCGCTCCCGGCAGTGCTGGCGGGCGCTATGCGCAGCACTGGTCATGCCCAGCCAGCAGCTCAGCAGGGCGCGCCGGTGGCCAGCGGCATGCATCTGGCTGACGGTTTCACCCACCGCAGCAGCGATATCAGCGGCGGCGGTCTGGGCATGCGGTGCGTGCAGCAGCAGTACGCCAGCCTTGTCGGTGCAGTGCAACAGACATGCAAGAACAGCGGCGAATCGCGCCGGATCGGCAGCGGCACCCAGATCGAGCGGATTGGTGATGAGCGTGTGCGTTGGCAAAAGGTGATGCAAGGCCGCCACGGTGACCGGGGACAGTTCAGCCAGTTGCCCGCCTGCCGCCAGCAGGGTAGCGGCGGCCAGCCGGCCCAGGCCGCCACTGTTGCCGACAATCAGCAGTTGCCCACTGCATTCCACCGCTGCCCGCGTCAGGGTTGCCGCTGCCCAGCCCAGTTCGCGCAGCGAAGCGACCTGCAGCAGGCCAACGCGCTGAAAGGCAGCTTCGTACACGGCATCCCGCTGTCGCGACACGCCATCGCCACCCTGTCCGCCGCACAGCACCAGCACCGGCTTGATCCGCGCCGCCGCGCGCGCCGCCGATAGAAAGGGCCGCGCCTGACGCAGTGTTTCCAGATGCAGCAGGATGATGTGGGTATCGGGATCACGCGCCAGCCAGTCAAGCAGATCGGGAAAATCGATGTCATCGCCGGCGCCGAGCGCAACCGCGCAGGAACAGCCCAGACCCTGATCCGTCACCCATTCCAGCAGCGGCGTCAGCACCATCCCGGATTGCGCGACCAGGGCCAGATGACCGGGCGGTGGCAGGATCGGGCTGAGCGAGGCATTCAGGCCGCGCCGGGGCACGATTACGCCCAGACTGTCGGGACCGAGCAGGCGCAGACCGCGCAGCGGGCGTTCCGCCAGAGCCTGTCGCTGCGCCGGGTTCAGGCTGATATCACCGGCCAGCAGTGCCACCTGCACACCCCGGGCATCCAGGTCCGCCAACAGCACCAGCGGATCCACTGGCGCGTCAGCTACGATGACCAGTTCGGGGACACGCGGCAGTGCAGCCAGATGCGGATAACAGGGCTGGTTCTGCACCCTGCGCAGCCCGGCGCCGATCAGGAACAGCTCGCCCTGCAAATCAGCCGCCAGCAGATTGCCGGCCAGCGCCGCGCCGGCGGCGGTCTCGACACCCAGCAGCGCGACCGCACCAGGACGGAACAGGGCGCGCAAATAACGGATAGACATAGGCTAAGCATCCTCAGCGCGCTGAGCAGGCGCGAGCCGGTGGGCCGGGTGCATCCAGAGCGGATCCAGCACCATACCCAGACCGACACCCACGATGTAGCACAGCAGATCGCTCCATAAAAAACCATGGCCGAGCAGCAGGCCGCCGATACGTGTATTGCGCAGGGCATCGAGCCAGGGAGCGTGGTAAAGCTGACTGATTTCCACTGCATAGGCCAGCAGCAGCGCTGCCAGCGCCAGGCGGCCACGCCGGCCATGCGGTGCCAGCAGCGCGCAACCGATGAAGGCCGCCAGCGCCCACAGCGTGTCGCCGGCATAGCGGGCAATCAGTTCCGGCAGCAGGCCGGCGTACTGCCGCGAGGCGATGCCCAGCGCGGCGGTGAGCACGCCGGCCAGCAGCAGCAGCGACCGGCTGCGGTCGGACGGGAGAGAAGGTGATGCCATGAGGATGGTCCCGCTACGGTGGCAAAAACGGGGGTCACAAGGCCCGGCGCCGGGTCTGCTAGAATGCCCGGCCATGGACATTTCCGCGATTCTTACTGATCTCAATGAACCCCAGCGCGAGGCGGTCACCGCACCGTTGGGACCGGTACGGGTGCTGGCCGGCGCCGGTAGTGGCAAGACCCGGGTGCTGACCCGGCGCATCGCCTGGCTGCTGGCCAAGGAAAAGGCTTCGCCCTGGTCGATCCTGGCGGTGACCTTCACCAACAAGGCCGCCGCCGAGATGCGCGGCCGGGTGGCGCAGATGCTCGATCAGCCATCCGACCGGCTGTGGATTGGCACCTTTCACGGCATCGCCCATCGTCTGCTGCGCATGCACTGGCAGGAAGCGGGCCTGCCGCGCGCCTTTCAGATTCTCGATAGCGACGATCAGAATCGCCTGCTCAAACGCATCCTGCGCGGGTTGAATCTGGATGACAAGAAGTGGCCGCCCGCGCAGTGCGCCGCTTTCATCAGCCGCTGCAAGGATGAGGGCCAGCGCCCGGCGCATCTGAGCGACGACGGCAACCCGGTGCAACGCCAGTACCGGCAGATCTATACCCTCTATCAGCAGGAATGCGCACGCGGCGGAATGGTCGATTTTGGCGAACTGCTGCTGTGCGCCTATGAACTGTGGCGGGATCACCCGGAACTGCTGGACCGTTACCGGGCGCGCTTCCAGCATCTGCTGATCGACGAGTTCCAGGACACCAACACCATTCAGTATCAGTGGGTGCGCCTGCTCAGCGGCAGCCAGGGCAGCGTGTTCATCGTGGGCGACGATGACCAGTCGGTGTACGGCTGGCGCGGTTCGAAAGTCGAGAATATCCAGACCTTCGCCGATGATTTCCCCAACACCCGGACCATCCGCCTGGAGCAGAACTATCGCTCCACCCATAACATTCTCAAGGCCGCCAATGCCCTGATCGCCAAAAACCAGGGCCGGCTGGGCAAGAACCTGTGGACCGCCGATGGCGATGGTGCGCCGATCCAGATCTACGCCGCCTTCAATGAAACGGACGAGGCGCGCTTCGTGGTCGAGCGCATCCGCCAGTGGGTACAGGCCGGCGGCCAGCGGCGCGACGCGGCCATTCTGTATCGCTCCAATGCTCAATCGCGGGTATTCGAGGAAAATCTGATCGGCGCCGCCCTGCCGTATCGCATTTATGGCGGGCTGCGCTTTTTCGAGCGCGCCGAGATCAAGGATGCGCTGGCCTATCTGCGTCTGGTGGCTAACCGCGATGACGATCCGTCCTTCGAGCGCGCCGTCAACACGCCGCCGCGCGGCATCGGCGAACGTACCCTGGAACTGCTGCGCGATACGGCGCGGGTGCAGGGCCTGTCGCTGTGGCAGGCAGCGGTGCAACTGCTGCGCGCGACCGGCCTGAGCGGCCGGGCAGCCAGCGCGGTGCGCGGTTTCCTGCACCTGATCGACGGGCTCGATCGCGACAGCCGTGGCCAGACCCTGCCGGAGCAGGTCGCACATGTGGTCGCCGGCAGTGGCCTGCTGACCTTGTACCAGCAGAGCCGGGATGACAGGGACGGGGCACGGCTCGAAAACCTGGAAGAACTGGCCAATGCCAGCGCCAGTTTCGCTGCCGGCGCCGATCCGGTGCTGCTTGGCGGCGAGATGGAGGCAGCGGAGGCAGCGGATACAGCGGATCACCTCAACGCCTTTCTCGCCCATGCCGCGCTGGAATCGGGCGAGCGCCAGTCGGGCAGCGGCGAGGACTGCGTGCAGTTGATGACCCTGCACATGGCCAAAGGTCTGGAGTTTCCGCTGGTATTTCTGGTTGGGCTGGAAGAGGGCCTGTTCCCCAGCAACCGCGCGGTGGCGGAACCGCTGCGCCTGGAGGAAGAGCGGCGTCTGGCCTATGTCGGCATCACCCGCGCCCAGCAGCGCCTGTACCTGTGCCATGCTGAAAAGCGCAGCCTGTACGGTCGCGAAAATTTCGCCCAGCCCTCGCGCTTCGTCAGCGAAATCCCCGCAGAACTCACCCATGATATCCGCGCCCGGCCCAGGCGGCCCGCAGCACCCGCGCCCGCGCCTTTTTCGCCCGCACCCAGCAGCAGTACAGCGCACACGGCGGCTCCAGCCGGCCTGCGTCCCGGCCAGCGGGTGCGCCATGCCAAATTCGGCGATGGCGTGGTGCGCGAGGTCGAGGGTGTCGGCTATCACGCCCGGGCGCGCATCGACTTTCCCAGTGCGGGCGGCGCCAAGTGGCTGGTGGTCGCCTACGCCAAGCTGGAGTCGCTATGAGCGCCTTTGAACCCCGCCCCGCGCCCCTGCAAAGTTTCGGGCACGGCAGCGATGCCTCGTCGCGGCCCGTGTCGCGACCGCTGATCCCCCAGCACCGGCTGACGCTCAAGGAAGTGCTGGACGCGCTGCTCGCTGATGGTCTGGTCGATGTCGCCGAAATCGAGCGCGCCGGCATCGGTGCCCGTGCCGATCGCGGTGAACTGCATCCACTGGTGGTGATCGCCAACAAGCAGTTGCGCCAGGCCCAGCCGCCGCATCAGGCGCTCAGCATAGAGGGGCTAACCGAGTGGCTGGCTGGCAAGGCCGGCTTACCCTACCTGCGCATCGATCCGCTTAAATTCGACATCGCCGCAGTTGAACGCCTGCTGCCCTTCGTCTCCTACGAATATGCCAGTCGCTACCAGATCCTGCCGGTAGCCGCCAATGATACCCAGGTGGTGTTCGCCACCGCCGAGCCCTGGCTGAGCGAGTGGGTCGAGGTGCTGCGCCACACCCTGCGTCGCGATATCGCGCGGGTCGTCGCCAATCCGCTCGACATCAGCCGTTACCAGTTGGAATTCTATGGCGTATCGCGCTCAGTGCGCGGTGCGCTCAAGGGCACGCTGGATACCGGTCAGGGCATTCTCAACTTCGAGCAGTTGCTGGAATTGGGCCGGCGCGGCGAGCCGGGTGCCGACGAACGGCCGATCGTGCAGATCGTCGACTGGCTGCTGCAGTACGCCTTTGCCCAGCGCGCCAGCGATATTCACCTGGAGCCGCGCCGCGAACAGGGGCAGATTCGCCTGCGCATCGATGGGGTGCTGCATCCCATCTACCGCCTGCCGCTGGTGGTGATGGGTGCGGTGACCAGCCGCCTGAAGATCCTTGGTCGCATGGACGTGGCCGAAAAGCGCCGCCCGCAGGATGGCCGCATCAAGACCCGCACCCCGGCCGGCCGCGAGATTGAATTGCGTCTGTCGACCATGCCGACCGCCTTTGGCGAAAAATGCGTGCTGCGCATTTTCGACCCCGACACGGTCACCAAGAATTTCGCCCAGCTCGGCTTTGCCCCGGCTGAGGAAAAGATCTGGCGGTCGATGATCGCCCAGCCGCACGGCATCGTGCTGGTGACCGGCCCGACCGGATCAGGCAAAACCACCACGCTTTACACCACGCTCAAGTCACTTGCCAGCCCCGAGGTCAACGTCTGCACCGTCGAGGATCCGATCGAAATGGTCGTCCCCGAACTTAATCAGATGCAGGTGCAGCCGGCCATCGACCTGAGCTTCGCCCAGGGCATTCGCACCCTGTTGCGCCAGGATCCCGACATCATCATGGTCGGCGAGATTCGCGATCTGGCCACCGCGGAAATGGCGGTGCAGGCGGCCCTGACCGGTCATCTGGTGCTGTCGACCCTGCACACCAACGATGCCGCCTCCAGCGTGACCCGTCTGCTCGATCTGGGCGTGCCGCATTACCTGATTCAGAGCGTGCTGATTGGGGTCATGGCGCAGCGCCTGGTGCGTACCCTGTGCCCATACTGCAAGACGCCCGGACAGATCGACGATGAACTGTGGAAGGCGCTGGTGCAGCCCTGGCCGCTGCCCAAACCCGAAACCATCAGCGCGGCGCATGGCTGCGCGGAATGCCGCAACACCGGCTACCTGGGACGTGTCGGTCTGTATGAGCTGATGCAGGTGACGCCGGCATTGCGCCGCCTGTTCCGGCCCAAGCTCAGCGAGGATACCCTGCGCCGCGAAGCCTGCACCCAGGGCATGCGTCCGCTACGGGTCAGCGCCGCGCTGCAAATCGCCGCTGGATTGACCACTTTTGAGGAAATCGCGCCGATTCTGCCGCCCCTGAGCGACTGAAACGCCAGGGCAGGTCAGGGCAAGGCGATTTTTTGAACAATACACGTATTGTTTTGGACTAAATTGTTGTGAATGACATACAATGTGCCGGCGAACATCGCATATTCATTAAAAACACCACACGAGTCGTTTAAGGAGTCCCTCATGTCCTCGAAGATGCTCAAGAGCGCTGTAGCGGTTGCGCTGGCCGGTGGTCTGTGGGCGGGCGCTGCCCAGGCCTATGAAGCCGGTGACTGGATCGGTCGCGTCGGCGTCTATGGCGTCTATCCCAAGTCCGACAACCTGACGCTGGCTCCGGGCGTTGATCTGGACGTCGATGATGGCTATAGCCTGGGCTTCACCATCACCTACATGGCGACCCCGAACATCGGCATCGAACTGCTCGGTGCCTGGCCGTTCAGCCATGACATCAGCCTGACCGGCGCCGGCAAGGTTGCCAAGACCAAGCAATTGCCGCCAGTGTTGAGTGTGCAGTACCACTTCATGCCGCAGAGCAATATCCGGCCCTATGTCGGCGTCGGCCTGAACTACACCTTCTTCTTCGACGAAGAGACGACCGGCCCGCTGTCCGGTACCAGCCTCAAGCTGGAAGATTCCTGGGGCCTGGCTGGCCAGGTGGGCATCGACATCGACGTCGCGCAGAACTGGTTCGTGAATGCCGACATCCGCTATATCGACATCGATACCAAGGCCAAGTTGAACGGCGATGGCATCGGTACCGTCAATATCGACCCCTGGGTTGTCGGCCTGAACGTCGGTACCCGCTTCTAGAAAAATCCTGCATTGTTCCGTTTGCCCTGAACCCATCGAAGCCCAACCCTTCGATAGGTCCAGGGCAAATGGCGCGTATCCTTCGCACCATCCATTCCTCGCTCAAACCACTTCGGGATAGCCCAGCGCCGCCAGCTTCGCACGCAGTTCGGCGCGCACATCGCCGTCGGTATGCACCGAGACCCGGCCCGTAGCAACATCCACAGCCACCTCACGCACCTGCGCCAGCCCGGCAAGTCCGTTGCGAATCGCGCTCGCGCAACCCTGGCATTTGACGTTCTGCACCTGAAATTCAAAATTCATGCGCTTATCCTCTGGTGATCGCAAACCGACCGGAGTATAAGCGCTGGCACCGCCACCGCGAATCTGAAATGCACGCCATGCGCGATTACGTACGCGCTCGCGCCTTATTTTGGGGCGCAAAGCGGCTTTTATGAGTTATATTGGTGCAATAAATGCCCCTCATAAGACCGGTATACGGCTCTAGTAAGGCGTTGCACCTGCAAAAAACGGCCATGGCATGAATCCTGCTCTTGCAGGGGCCGGACATCGTCATCCGAGACCCATCGACTCCTGATAGACCCCCGAGGAACCAACGACAATGAATGCTGCTGATGTAATGAAGTTGATTGAAGAGAAGGGCATCAAGTTCGTGGACTACCGGTTCACGGATACCCGTGGCAAGGAGCAACACGTCACGGTACCCGCAAGCACGGTGGAAGAAGATGTGTTCGAGGACGGCAAGATGTTCGATGGTTCGTCCATCGCCGGCTGGAAGGGCATCCAGGAATCGGACATGATCCTGATGCCGGATCCCTCGACTGCCCGCGTCGATCCATTCTTCGAGGAACCGACCCTCAACATTACCTGCGACGTCATCGAGCCCAACACCATGCAGGGCTACGAGCGTGATCCGCGTTCAGTCGCGCGTCGCGCCGAAGCCTACCTGAAGTCCACCGGCATCGCCGATACCGCCTACTTCGGCCCGGAAAACGAATTCTTCATTTTTGACGACATCCGCTGGGGTGCCGACATCAGCGGCTGCTTCTATAAGATCGACTCCTCCGAGGCCGGCTGGAACTCCGAGCGCGCCTACGAGGGTGGCAACTTCGGTCACCGTCCGGGCATCAAGGGCGGCTACTTCCCGGTACCGCCGGTTGACTCCCTGCACGACATCCGCGCCGCCATGTGCCTGACCCTGGAAGAAATGGGCATTGGTGTCGAAGTGCATCACCACGAAGTCGCTACTGCGGGCCAGTGCGAAATCGGCGTGCTGTTCAACACCCTGGTCAAGAAGGCCGAAGAAGTCCAGGTGCTCAAGTATGTGATCCAGAACGTAGCCCAGAGCTACGGCAAGACGGTCACCTTCATGCCCAAGCCGCTGGTCGGCGACAACGGCAGCGGCATGCACGTCCACCAGTCACTGGCCAAGGACGGGGTCAACCTGTTCGCCGGCGACCAGTACGCGGGCCTGTCGGAGCTGGCGCTGTACTATATCGGCGGCATCATCAAGCACGCTAAGGCGCTGAATGCCTTCACCAATGCGTCTACCAACAGCTACAAGCGCCTGGTGCCGCACTTCGAAGCGCCGGTGATGCTGGCTTACTCGGCTCGTAACCGCTCCGCCTCGATCCGCATTCCGCACGTGCCCAGCCCGAAGGGCCGGCGCATTGAAGTGCGCTTCCCCGACTCGACCGCCAATCCCTATCTGGCCTTCGCGGCGATGATGATGGCCGGTCTGGATGGCATCCAGAACAAGATTCATCCTGGCGAGCCGATGGATAAGGATCTGTACGACCTGCCGCCGGAAGAGGAGAAGCAGATTCCCAAGGTCTGCTTCTACTTCGACGAAGCGCTGGCCGCGCTCGACGCTGATCGCGCCTTCCTGACCAAGGGCGGCGTGTTCACCGACGATCTGATCGATGCCTACATCACCCTGAAGACTGAGGAAGTGACCCGGGTACGCATGACCACCCATCCGGTCGAGTTCGACCTGTACTACAGCCTGTAAGACGCGGTGCGGCTGCGGTCTGACGACCGGCGGCCGTTTCCCCGCACCCGCAGATACGACGCCCCCATTTTGGGGGCGTTGTCGTTTCCGCACCATTCTCCACGCAGCAGCGGCCATGCCAACAGCAATGCACTATCATGGTGCATATTGGCGGTACTGGATTGAATCAGCGCGCGCTACAGGGCACCGCTGTGCACGCGAATCGCTGTCTGGGCGGCCTAAAGCTGTGCAGTCGGTACCGCCAGCGCAGCAACAGTGGATTGGTTCGGATTTTGCTATATCCCATCCGGTGGACCGGGAGGCAGGTAACCGTGCTGTTGAGAGACTACTATCGCCGCGTCGTGGAAGGTCTGAGCATCGCTGTCGTGGTGCTCGACCGGCGCTTGCGGCTGACTTTCATGAACCCGGCAGCGGAAACCCTGTTCGAGCTGAGCTTTCGCAAGGCGCACAAGCTGGCGCTGACCGAGCTGGTGATCGGTGCCGAGGGCTTCATCGCTGGCCTGCGCCACTGCCTGGAAAACGGTCACCCCTATATCGAACGCGAGCTGCAGTTGACTTTCACGCCGGAACGCATCGTTACCGTCGATTGCACGGCGGCGCCCCTGCTGGAACGTGACCCGCCGCAGGAACTGCTGCTGGAAATCCGCCAGGTGGACTGGCGGCTGCGCATCAACCGCGAGGAACATATCCTGGCCCAGCACCACACCACCCGGGCACTGGTGCGCAACCTGGCCCACGAGATCAAGAATCCGCTCGGCGGACTGCGCGGCGCCGCGCAGTTGCTGGAACGGGAACTGCCGCACCCGGCGCTGCGCGAATATACCGGGATCATCATTGGCGAGGCCGACCGCCTGCGCAATCTGGTCGATCGCATGCTCGGCCCCAACCAGTTGCCCAATCAGGGCGACGTCAGCATTCACGAGGTTCTCGAACGGGTCTGCAGCTTGATCGAGGCCGAGGCGCCGACTGGCATCCGCATCGAACGCGACTATGACCCGAGCATTCCGACGCTCTGGGGTGATGCCGACCGGCTGATCCAGGCCGTGCTCAACGTGGTCGGCAACGCGGTGCAGGCCCTGGAGGGGTGCGGTTTGATCACCCTGCGTACCCGGGTCCAGCGTCAGTACACCATCGGGCCCAAGCGCTACAAGCTGGTAGCGCGGCTGGATGTGGTCGACAACGGTCCGGGCATTCCCGCCGAACTGCAGGCGTACATCTTCTACCCGATGATCAGCAGTCGCCCAGGCGGAACCGGCCTGGGTCTGTCGATCGCCCAGAGCATCGTCAACCAGCATGGCGGCCTGATCGAGTGCGCCAGCCGGCCTGGCGAGACTGTATTCACACTGCTGCTGCCCTTGGGTAAAAACGGATGACCAGAAAAGAACATGTTTGGGTGATTGACGACGACCATGCCATCCGCTGGGTACTGGAAAAAGCCCTGCAGCGCGACAACATGATCGTCTCGACCTTCGAAAGCGCCGCCGGGGTTCTTGATGCCCTCGGGCGCGGGCGGCCAGACGCGATCATGGCCGATATCCGGATGCCGGGGATGAACGGCCTGGAACTGCTGTCGCGACTGCGCGAGCAGGCCCCGGAACTGCCGGTGATCATCATGACCGCTCATTCCGATCTGGACAGTGCGGTATCCGCCTATCAGGGCGGCGCCTTTGAATACCTGCCCAAACCCTTTGATGTCGATGAGGCGGTGGCCCTGGTGCGCCGCGCCTGTCTGGCGCACCGCCCGCAGTTCGAACCGCAGGAACCGGTGCAGCGCCTGCCTGAGATCATCGGCGAAGCCCCGGCGATGCAGGAGGTATTCCGCGCCATTGGCCGGCTGTCGCGCTCCAACATCACCGTGCTGATCACCGGCGAATCCGGATCCGGCAAGGAACTGGTCGCCCGCGCCCTGCACCGCCACAGTCCGCGCGCCGACAAGCCGTTTATCGCCATCAACACCGCCGCCATTCCCCGCGATCTGCTCGAATCGGAACTGTTCGGCCACGAGCGCGGCGCCTTCACCGGTGCCCAGGCTACCCGTCAGGGGCGCTTCGAGCAGGCTAACGGTGGCACCCTGTTCCTCGACGAGATCGGTGACATGCCCGCTGAACTGCAAACCCGGCTGTTGCGGGTGCTGGCCGAGGGCGAGTTCTATCGAGTCGGCGGCCACACCCCAACCCGGGTCGATGTGCGGGTGATTGCAGCCACCCATCAGAACCTGGAACAGCGGGTGCGCGATGGCCTGTTCCGCGAGGACCTTTACCATCGCCTGAACGTGATCCGCATCCAATTGCCGGCCCTGAACCGGCGCCGCGAGGATATCCCGCTGCTTACCCGGCATTTCCTGGCCCAGGCGGCGCGCGAGCTGGGCGTCGAACCCAAGCAGCTGCGCCCGGAAACCGAAAGCCACCTGAGCCGTATGGACTGGCCGGGCAATGTCCGCCAGTTGGAAAATCTGTGCCGCTGGCTGACGGTGATGGCTTCGGGGCGGGAGATCCATCTCGAAGACCTGCCCACCGAGTTGCGCGAGCGTGCCCCGGTGACCGCGAATGGGCCGGACTGGGAAGCGGCACTGCGTCTGTGGGCCAGCCAGAGCCTGGCGCGCGGTGAGCAGGATCTGCTCGATACCGCGCTGCCCAGTTTTGAACGGGTGCTGATCCGCGTCGCCCTGGAACAGACCGGCGGCCATCGCCAGGATGCGGCGCGGCTGCTCGGCTGGGGGCGCAACACCCTGACCCGCAAGATCAAGGAACTGCATATGGAGTAGGGCGGCACCACCCGCTCCCCGCGACCACCATGTTCGATATCGTCCTGTTCGAGCCGGAAATTCCACCCAACACCGGCAACATCATCCGCCTGTGCGCCAACAGCGGTACGCGCCTGCATCTGATCCAGCCGCTCGGTTTTCAGTTCGACGACCGTCAGTTGCGCCGCGCCGGTCTGGACTATCACGAGTGGGCCGAGGTGCGCCTGCATCGCGATCTGGCCGCCTATCGCGCTGAGGTCGCACCGGCGCGGCTGTTCGCCTTCAGCACCCGTGGCACCTGCTTTTATCACCGCGTTACCTATCAGCCGGGCGACGCGCTGCTGTTTGGGCCGGAAACCCGCGGCCTGCCGGCCAGCGTGCTCGATGCACTGCCCGCTGGGCATTGCCTGCGCGTGCCGATGCGCCCGAACAGCCGCAGCCTCAACCTTGCCAATACCGTGGCGCTGGTGGTGTACGAGGCCTGGCGGCAATGCGGTTTCGTCGGCGCGACGCCCGCACTCGACAGCTAGCCTGCACCACGCTGGTCTTGCGGTCTGGTCCTGCTATCATGGCCGGCCCTGCCGCTGCCTGGAGATGCGCCATGACCACGGCTGTGACTGCCGATCCCGACCACGCCGCCGATTCGCCCGACAGCACTGCCGTGCGCCAGTATCTGGAGGCGCTGCAGCAGCGCCTGACCGAGGCTCTGCAAGCAGCCGATGGCGGCGCCCGCTTTATCGAGGATGTCTGGGAGCGCCCGGCGACCGGTGCAGCGCTGGCCGGTGGTGGGCGCAGCCGCGTGCTGCGCGAGGGTACGCTGTTCGAGCAGGCCGGCATCAATTTTTCCCATGTCCGCGGCGCCCGTCTGCCGCCCTCGGCCACCGCGCAGCGCCCGGAACTGGCTGGCTGCGGCTTTGAAGCGTTGGGCGTGTCGCTGGTCGTGCACCCGCGCAATCCCTATGTGCCGACTTCGCACGCCAACGTGCGCTTCTTCAGTACCGTGCCCGCCGCGCCCGATGCCGCGCCGGTGTGGTGGTTCGGCGGCGGCTTCGACCTGACGCCCTATTACGGTTTCGAAGCGGATTGCGTGCATTGGCACCGTACCGTGCGCGACGCCTGCGCGCCGTTTGGCGCCGATTTGTATCCGCGCTACAAGCAGTGGTGCGACGAGTACTTTTTCCTCAGGCATCGCCAGGAACCACGCGGCATCGGCGGGTTGTTTTTCGACGATCTCAACACCGGCGGTTTCGCACGCTGCTTCGCTTTCCTGCGCAGCGTCGGCGATCATTACCTGCCGGCCTATTTGCCGATTGTCGAACGCCGCCGCGACCTGCCCTATGGCGAACGCGAACGCGAGTTCCAGCTCTACCGGCGCGGCCGCTATGTCGAGTTCAATCTGGTCCAGGATCGCGGCACCCTGTTCGGCCTGCAATCCGGCGGGCGCACCGAGTCGATCCTGATGTCGTTGCCGCCGCTAGTGCGCTGGGAATACAACTGGCAGCCGCAGCCGGGCAGCCCTGAAGCCCGGCTCTACGAGGTGTTCTTACAGCCGCGCGACTGGCTGGCAGCGAACTGAGCATAGGAGAGGTTTTTTGCCTTTCTCCCTACAGCACAGGAGACGGTGACGCAGCCGGATTGCTCATCCGCCATCCCACCCTGAAAACAGGAACGAGGCAAGTTCACTGCGGCGAATCGGTTATTCGTCGGCCCTGATCAGGTTCGAACCGACTGCATGGCCACCACCGGGCGCCTCCAGATCGCCAAAGTCCGAGGGGCGCAGATTCTCCGCGCCGTTGAGCATGTCCGCAGACAGGCTGCGCTTCCATTCGAGCAGGGCGTCGAGCTTCTGATCAAACGTGATGAAGTCTCCGGCGACTACGACCGGGTAATAGACGAACACATCCCGGGTCTGGCCGATTCTGTATGCGCGGTCGGTCGCCTGGTCCTCCCTGGCGGGATTCCATGTGCGCGTGAAATGAATCACATGGTTGGCCGCCTGAATGTTGACCCCGAAGCCAACAGCCAGCGGCGAAAGAATAATCACCCCGAAGCCCTGCGCCTCCTGGAACGTCCTGATGCGCTTCTGGCGATTGTTCGAGTTGTCTGCGGCCGCCGCAGTGTCGCCGTTGATCACCTCAGGAAGAAAACCCAGCCGTTCGTGGATCGCCCGCTGCAGCGTCCGCTGCAGGTCGCGGAACTCGCAGAAGACTATGGCCTTTTCCCCGCTCGTCCGGATGGACTGGAGTTTATCGAGCAGCCACGCCATTTTCGGCGAGTGCCGGACAATTTCCGACACCGGTTCAGGACTGCCCGGGACACTGCCGGGCGGGCGCGGATCCGAGCAGAGGCGGCGCAGGTATTGAAGCAATTCAAGATGGCTTTGGAGGCCCGATGGTACTCCGTAACCGGAGCCCTTGCGGAACAGACCCACGGCGTCGGCGTAGTACGCCCGCTGCCGATCTGACAGGGGCAGGCTCCGGCATTCGGGAACTTCGATCTTTCTTGGCAGATCCCCGGCTACCTCCGCCTTGACCCTGCGAAGCTTTTGCGGCTCTATGAGTTCGCGCAGTTCAAGGACCCTGGCTTTTTCCTCTTCGGTTTGCGCCTCAATCGGCCTGCGGTAGCGCGCGCCAAAATTCTTGAGGGTGCCGAGCAATCCCGGCTGGACGAAATCGAACAGACACCAGAGGTCTGTGAGCGTGTTCTCAACCGGCGTTCCCGTGCAGGCGATCCTGAAGCGGGCGTTTTGCTTTTTCGCAGCGCGTGTTATCAACGCATTCGGATTTTTGATCTTCTGCGCCTCATCGCAAACCATCATCGACCAGCGCTGCAAGGCCAGCGAAAATTCGAGATCGCGCAGTGTTTCATAGGTCGTCAACACGAGCTTCGCGTTTCCGAGCCAGTCGCGGCGCAGCAATCCTGTTATGCCCGCTCCCGCGAGCCCCTCGTCGAGCGCGCTCCTTGGCAGGCGCTGTTGCGCAAGCTCGGAACCGTAGAGCGTCAGGACCGGCACCGCGCAGGGTTCAAGGAATTTTCCGATTTCCTCCTTCCAGTTCTCCAGCAGGGAGACCGGCGCCACGACGAGAAATGGGTCGATGTGCGGATTCCCTTCGATGGCAGCAGCCATGAACGCAAGCAATTGGATCGTCTTGCCAAGCCCCATGTCGTCTGCAAGCAGAGCGCCCCTGCAGTCACCGGGAGATTTGCTCCACAGGTGCTGGAGCCACGCGACACCGGTTTTTTGATGGTCCTTGAGCTGGATTCCGCGTTTGAGGCTCGACGGAAGGGTGGGGGCTAGCCCCTCTGGCATGGCCAGCCGGCCCCGACGCTCCTCGTAGTCGAGCGTGTCGATGTTTGGCTTTACCACCAAACCCTTACGTTCGATCGGCGCGCGTCCACCGACTCCGGACTCGTGGGGATCGAAGGTTCCCGACGATACAGTGGCGTTTGCCGATCCGAGCGCTTCAAGAGCCGCTTGTGCCCAAGCGACCTTGATTGGTTTAGGGCAACCGGGAAACGGGAACGATTCGCGGTTTTCCGCCCTAGCCCTGGCCACCTCTTTACGAAACGCCCCGAGCGTCTTATCGGACAGCGAGACCGCAACCGTTTCCCCGCCGCCCTCAGGCGTGTAGTACAAGCCAAACTCGACGTTCTCCGGGAACCAGCCGGAGTGCTGGCTTTTCTTGGCGATGAACGGGGCGTAGTAGGTCTTCTCGACCCCGAAACCCTCGACCCGTTCCGAGTATCGGGTGATGTCGAATAGCTCCGACGCCTTGAGGCTGGCCGATCCACGCAGCTCATCGAGGGCCGCCCGCAGCAGGGTCGCCTGGTCGAGCGTGTCCCCGAGTATTTCCAGATCCACACCTTCCCAGTGGCAGCACTGGGCGCCCATTGCGATCCTTGCATCAAGCTTGGCGAGGAACGCCTTCAACCCGGCAGCGCCTTCGAATATCCTCTCCTCGGCGCTCACGCAGCCGGCGCAGGTGTCCTCGACCAGAATTCCCGTCTCAAATGGCCGCCCCATGTCGTCGCGTCTCACGATCGCTGTGAAATGGGCGAAAGAGATACCAGCCTCGTCTCTGGCCTGTTCGAACTGCTGCGGATCGATCACTCTGTCGGCATCGGGGCCCAGGGTGGCGAACGGATTACGCACGAAGGCTTCGGCACGCTCGCCCGCAACCCTTCGACCGGGCATTCTTTTGATTTCCCGCAGGACCGTTCGCGCTTCCGGAGAGATGATGACGTGAGCAAGTCCCTCACCGTCAGGAATCTCGTAGTGTTCCCCGACTGATCCCAGCCGGTCGAAAATTTCCAGCCAGCGCAGCGGTTCGCCATCGAATCCCGGAATGATCTCGATCGCTCCGCCCGCGCCCTTGCGCATCCGGATACGAATTTTCTCCGGTGTCAGGACGATAGTTTTTTTGAGGAAGTCCGAAAGTTCGGAACCAGCCGCAATCGCCCGCGTTCTGATCGCGGCCCAGGCCCTGCGATTGGAATCTGCATTCCTCGTTTCCCTGGGCCGTACATGGAATTGAGCGATGGCCCGCAGGGTTTCCCACGTCTCCAGCGGCAGCAGAGCCTCTGATGATCCTGTTCGAAGCACTGCGCCCTCTATGACAGGATCCGAGCGCAGCGGACGATCATCGGGATCGATCCATCCGGCAATCGCCACCGAGAATTCCCTGTCTGTCAGCGAGCCCCGGCTGGACAACGCCAGGCGCCAGCGTTGCACCGGGGGCAGCCCAAGAATCGGCAGGCATTCAGCATAGACCGGTGACGACATGAGGCGGTAAAGGTTAGCCCACTCGATCCAGGCACTGTCTCCATCGCGCTCGGCGAATCCCTCGTCCTCAAGCTGTGCAACCAGAGCCGCGAACTCCGTCAGTGAGCCAGCCAGCGCTCCAGGAAACACAACGCCCTCAGTCGTGAATCTGGTGGTGGGTCGCTCTGACACGATGGTCTTGTCAACCTTCCGCTTGCCCGAACCAAAGAAGGACCATCCCATCGCTTATTCCTTCCGCCAACCCCTGCGGGCCTTATATTTGAAACCCCATTGGCGCAGCCTGTATGCAACTACTTCGATGTGGTCATGAGTCCGAACCCACAATGCCCCGCCCTTTGATCGCATGTCCTCAATCGAAAATCCCCTATCGGCAGCGCACTGCACGAGAACCACCATGCTGACTGCCGGAGATAGATCATCTGCTCCAACCCGATCAGCGATGATGGGATTAGCTACAGAGTGCACCCTGGATTGGCAAGATTGGGATGATTAGTCGCGTTTGCGGGCCGGTTCCTCGGGGCGACGGCCGATAAGCGAGCTAATGGTGTTATCGAAGTTCTGCTCCCAGGTCGGCACCGTGTTCTTGGTGTGAATCAATCGACAGATGTGGTTGTGGTGCTTCAGTCCGTGGATCGAAACGTCAGAGCGTTCATTGCCCGATAGAAGATTCTGTAAAAGCGTCGCAGGGATAGAGTCCCATCGGACCAGGTAGAATGCATTGCCTTTAGCTCCGAACTCGATGGCCAGATATTCGCCAATCCGCATGATGAATGCATTGTTATTGGCTGTCGTGTGCGTAAGGTTCAGCAGACGGCCTCGCGCCCTGTGCTGGAAGTCTTTGAACGCCTCACTCCTGCAATTCTGTGCCTCCGATCCGAGCGCGAACCACATGTCCTCGATGAAGGACTCGAAGCGCAGCCAGTAATCGAGTCTGCGCGGATCGCTGCGCCCTTCCACACTCAACAATTCGAAGAAATCACCGATCAGACGACGCTTGAGCCATCCGTTGATCATTTCGCGGGCTCTGTCGTCAGGTCGTCCCATGGAATCAACAACGTCGGAATCCCACGCCACCCGGCACAACCACGGGTTGCCGATGATTGAGACCGCCGCATCACGTAGAGCCATATGTTCGGTGGTGACCGCGCAACGCGAGTAGCGCGACACCAGCAGCGCCATGCACCTGGTTTGGAGTTTTTGGGGAATAAACATATCCGTTTTGCCCGTGACAATCGGCAACAGTTTGTCGAGCATTGCCTTGAAATTGTCATCGCGCAGCCTGGATGCCGTGCGCATCTGCGAATAGATCGCCTCTTGCAGAATCCACGAATCCGTCGGGATCGCAAGCGTTTCGAGAGCAGAGCGGAAGGATGCCGTATCGCCCTGCAGCAGTGCTGGACCGTATTTCCCGCAGGGATCAGCGCCGAGAAGATTCGAGTGCTCTGCCAATGGGGCCATCCAATCCGGCTTGCGTTCAGTCATCTTGTCCAGCGAGCGGCGCTTGCACTCAAGCCATGTGCCCAAGGCCCTAAAACCCCTGATGGCAACCGCATTGGTCGATTCATCGTACAGGGGAAATGTCCAGTAGCTCCGCAGCAGCGCTTGGAAGCATTTAATTTGTCTTCGAGTGTCGCCCGCCGCGTCTGCTGCCGCGAATAATTTTTCCCGTAGCCCCTCTTCCGCAATCAGGCTACATCCGCGCTCATCCGGATTGCTAGCCCCGAGGCAAGCGTATTTGAGATTGCGGAAACCTACCGCAGTACCGGAACGGCGGAACGCTGCAACGGCAGCGGAGATTGCACCCGGGTCGGATGGCAGGGCCGAAATATCGAACGCGGCCCGAACCTGGCTGATCATGCGCCTGATAGCGGCATCGTCGGTCCAAGTACCCTGACCGCTCTTCGGGATCGGGATAAAAGTTGTCCGCAGTAAAGAGCGCAGTTGTTCAAGCGGGTCGATTATCTGCTGGTGATTGGGCACTTGGAATCCTCATCCCAGGGAATATTGGGCGGTGGCATGTCGCATTTTCCTTGACCGCTAGGACAAAGATCCTTGAACTCGAGCCGGAGTTCGACACGCCGGCTCTCCTCGGGACTCTTCTTGGTCGAGTTGAACGACGATCCACCGACAAGGAAAAGTGTACGGATCATTTTTCGGTCGTTGACGCTGGGAGCATCGGCGGCATTTGCGTCGAGAAGCACGCACAGTATTCGCTGAGAACGCTCCAGGCTAAGGTTCAGGTTGTAGAGGTAGGAACCCTCCTGGCTGGCGAAGCCCTCAACTACGACTCGCTTTAGCCACTTCTGGCAGCTTTCGTAGCGGACAACTTCGAGGATCTGTGGAATAAGTCTGCGCAGGAACGCCTTGCGTTCGAGTGTGAGGTCATTGCCATTTTTGTCGAACTCGGCAAGGGAGCCAAACTCGATCGCATGTCCACGCACCTGCACACCCTTGAACTCGGATCTCTGGGTGATGCTGTCGATGTCGGTGATGCACGACTGGATCGTTGCTTCCCGGTCCTTCTTCTCCTGTTCGATATCGCGCAATCCCTGTGTGACCGCCATTAGGGCAACAGCCATGGCTACGAGGAACAGGACCATCAGTGCTGTCATCAGGTCGGAGAATGATATCCAGAACGGCTTTTCGGCCTCGTCCCGGGCGGGTCTGCGCTGTGGTGTCTTGATGCCGAACACGGGGCTTTACCTCTGCTTCTGCAATGACAGGTCATCCAGGGTGTCCCCAAGATCCTTGATTGCTCCAGAAAGCAGACCTACCGCGCCGCCGAGCTCCTTATGGAACTGGCGATTGCTCTCGCGCAGGGTGCGAATGACGTTTTCGGCGAACGCTTCGTGAGCGTTGCCCAGGACTTCGCTGATGTCCTTGAGGTATGCCTCGGCCTGCTTTTCTGCAACGGCGAGTTGCATGGCCGCCCCGTTGAGGGTTGTGACGATCTCGGAGGTCATTGATGCCTCCTTGCGGGCGTTCTCCACGATCGATTTCATTTCTGCGACTAGCATGGCGAACGAATCGCGCATTCTCGCGTAATCGGCGAGGATGTCGCAGGTCGCTTGGGTAGCCGATGAAAGCGTGCCGGAGGATTCATGGATCAATTCCACGGCGGCCGAAGACGAACGCATCGTCTCGGAAACGCCCGATCCTGCCTTGGCGAAGTCGGAGGCTGCGACACGCAGCATCTCGGCCCCTTGATTAAGTCCACTGATCGCCTCTGTCGTGGCTGATGACAGACGCGCGATGGTGTCTTGCAGGAACCGGTTCGTTTCGATCGACTGGGCAAGCAAGGATTCAGTCTGCTCGGAAAGCGACCCGATCGCCTTGCTTGTACTTTCCTCAAAATTCTGCTGGCGACGGCCTAGAGAGTCAGTCGCTTCCTCGGCCTGCCGGCGCAGCTCGCCGACGACAGCGGCAACCTGTTCTCCTATTGTCGAGAGAATCTCCTGCATTTTCCTGCCAGTTTCCGATTGTGATTCGGCTGTCATCGCGCACAGTTGATCGACGAATTCACTCATCTGCTGGTTCATGATCTGCTGGCGAGCCTCCATCGAGGTGATGGAGTGATTGAGACGGTCGGTCATTGCATCGACGGCATTCTTTCCTGCCAAATCGATGCCCTCGGCAAGCCGTGCAAACTGGGAGGCAGCATCTCGCAAGGCATCGCTGGTCTGGTGCAAAAGGTCGCTCATGCCGTGCATCTGGCTACCAAACATATCGTGCATCTGGGCCGAGAAGCTCGACAGGACATCCGTGAGCATTTTATTGACGGCATCGCCCTGACTGGTACTGACACCCTTGACTGCTTCGGCTATTGCAGCAATCGGCTTGCCAAGATGATCACCAATAGCCTTGCCGACATCGATGGAAATTTGCCCGGTAGCGCGGGTATTCTCTTCGGCCTGCCGCGCCATCATCTCTGAAAGGATTTCGCGCAGGTCTGCTACGAGAGCATCTTTGATCTGCGCGGCCTGAGTTGCCTGAGTTTCGGAGGCAATCACGAGGCGCTCAAGGTATTCCTCTCCGGCTCCCGCGTCGAACAGGCTGTCGATCAGTTGGCAAAGTTTCTCAACCTGCCGATACCGTGCGCTTACAAGGCGCTTCTCAATCCATGTAAAGATCATCGCCAAAGCAATTGCAGTAGCAGAGACGATGAATGCAGTGCTGACAGCCATGAAGAGAGTGCTCAACCCTTTTTGTACCTGTTCGGGGTTGATCGAGACATGGAATTCTTGCAGACCCATGATCAAGCCTGAGAACGTTCCGATGATGCCAAGGCCGGTGAGAATTCCCGGAATGTGTTTATAGAACTCCGTTCTAAGCGGAGAGTCGACCAGGGCGCGCTCGGAGAAGAAGGTTTCGGCCAGTGTGCTGGCCCGCCAGCGTTTGATACGCATAACCCCGCTGCCATCTTCGGACCGTTGCGGGTGCAGGGTTGCGGTGTACTCACTCCAAAGGTGCTTCATCGGCGGCTGGGACATCGCCTCTCTGGTGATTTCATCGGGATCGACCGCTGTGCCGGCAGCCTTGTCCTTGATCCTGGACATGATATCGATGCTTTTCTTAAGGGTTGTGCCCAAGCGCCAGGCCGAAAATAAGAATTCAATCTCAACAGGACTTTCGCTTGGTGTTTTATCTGATTGATTTTCTGGTATAATCAAAGCATGGTGACGAAACAGTTATATGTTCAGTATTTGATAAGCACGCTGAGTAATTATACGTGCACGAATTTGGCTGCGCATCTGGAAGGTACAAGCCATGACGCGATTAATGATTATCTGCGGCGTGAGAGACATACGGCCCGTCATCTATGGGAATTAGCCGAATCTTTAATAGATAACCAAGCGGAAGCTTACTTAATTGTGGATGACAGCGTACTTGATAAACGTCATGCACAGGCGATGGAATTGGTGAAACGTCAATATAGCGGGAATGTTCACGGTCTCGTGCGAGGCATTGGTGTTGTCAATTTAGTTCATAGTTATCAAGAGGATTATTACCCCATCGATTTTCGAGTCTATGCTCCAGAAATTGACGGTAAAACGAAAAACCAACATTTTCAAGAGATGATTCGGCACGCGTATTATGAGAAATCGATTAAAGCGAGCACGATTTTGTTTGACGGCTGGTATGCATCTGTTGAAAATCTCAAGTTTATACATCGACTTGGAAAGATTTTTGTAACGACTCTGAAAGAAAATCGCTGGGTGAGTTTAAGTCCAGAGCAAGGCTATATTCATCTTCAGCAAATAGAATGGACGGAAGAACAACTCCGGTACGGAATAACGATCAAGTTGAAAGAGGTTCCTTTTAAGGTGCAGCTTTTCAAGGTAGTCGCCACGAACGGCGACATTGGTTGGGTGATAACGAATCGCGCCCCACGTTCTATAGATACGTCGGTGGTTCAAAATGAGAACCAGAGGCGTTGGGTCATAGAGCAGTTGCATCGGGAATTGAAACAACTGACGGGTATTGAAAAATGCCAATGCCGCAAACAACGAGCGCAACGCAATCATTTATTTTGTTGCTATCAGGCATGGTTTTCATTGAAAGTCGTGGCTAAAAAGCTAAGAAAAACACTCTACCAAGTCAAACAAAACCTGTGGAGTGAGTATTTGCGTAGCGAGTTACGCCAACCACATATCCGAGTTTACCAGACTGCTTGAACGAGAAATTCCAAGCGAAAGTCCTGAAATAAAAATAAATAAAATTTCATTTATTTATATCCATAAAACATAAAAATAGGCCTCTGCAACATAAAAAGCCTGATTCATGGCATCATGATAGTTCTTCGGAGGCTCCCTCCCATGCTTGCACAGCTCGATTTCATCTTCTTCGTTTATGGTCTGTCCTTTCTGCTGCTGGCAGCCGTCCTGTGGCAACTGCCGCAGCGCGCCTGCGAGGACATTGTCTGTCTGCCGTGGGGCTGGCTGGCACTGTTTGGGCTGCTGCATGGCGCGAATGAATGGCTGGACATGCTGGCGCTGAGCCTGGGTGATACGCCTCTGTTTCGCCTGCTGCGACTGGGGCTGATGGTGCTCTCGTTCCTGCCGCTGCTGGAATTTGGCCGGCGCGGCTGGCGACAGCTCGGTGGCTGGGCACCGGGAGCCTGGTGGATATATCCGCTGCTGCTTGGTCTGGCTGGACTGGGCGTGCTCGCCGACGGTGCAGCCGGTCTGAACGCGGCCTGCCGTTATGTCCTGGGCCTGAGCGGTGCTCTGCTGAGCGCGGCGGTGCTGCTGCGTGCAGCGCGGCGTAAGCAGGCGGCCAGCACGCGACTGCCACTGTTCCTGATCGGCAGCGCCCTGCTGATCTATGCACTGGTCGCCGGGCTGATCGTGCCGCAGGCCGCATTCGCGCCGGCCAGCCTGATCAACCAGGAAGCGTTTCTGGCCTTGACCGGCCTACCGATCCAGATCATCCGCGCCCTGTGCGCAGCCACCACCGCCCTGGGCGGCTGGCTGCTGTTCAACCGCGACCCACAGCAGGCCAATAGTTGGCTGCGCCGCAGCCTGTTGCCTGGATCACTGCTCCTGCTGCTGGCCAGTGGCGGTGGAC
>RXIX01000021.1 GCA_003989075.1 Candidatus Competibacteraceae bacterium
TTGCGGCGAGAACCCTTCCACCTGCGTCCTCGTCAGTCAGCGCGCCCGAGCAGCACCGCTACCTCATCGCCACCTGCGGCGATGGTGATGCCCGGCGTGCTGGTGTACATCCGGATGCGTACGCCATGCGAGCCATAAAGCCACAAATCATCGCTGCTGATTTCGTCCTGAGCGGACTCGGTACTATCGGCTAGATCGACTACATAGGTATCTTCCAGAGCCGACAGGGTCTTCAGTCCATAGACCTCAGCGGTCACCTTGACACCGCTGACCATGGCGCCGCCGACGCCCAGGCCATTGATCCGCATGTCATACATCTTGCCCTGGTAGGTGATGACCGCTTTCTCCAGCTTAGCGCCGGAACCAGTCGTCAAATTCAGGGGCGTGAAGGTCATGATGCCATCCGGGGTCGGGGTCGCCGCCCACACACCGCTGCTGATCAACAGCGCAACTGCCGCGCCCGACAAACGCTGCCAAAACCGATTACTCCGCATGGTTCTCATCTCCGGAAAAGGGCCGTCACAGTTCACTCAACGTAGTTCACGCTATCCGCGCTGATCGGCAGAACCAGCGTGCTCTGGCGCATGGCGCCGCGCACCACCATCTTGACCTGGGTCAGATGCGCCGGCAGGTGCAGTTGCCCGGTATAGCGGCCCGTGGTATCGGTGAAGCCGTTTTCCAACAGGCGCAACCCATTTGTGCCTTCGCTATAGAAGCTCAGCAGGATCGACCGGCGATCAGGGGCAGCCAGCTTGATGTTGGCTGATACCCAGCGGTCGGTTGCATAACGAAAACCGGAAGGCACCTGCATCTCATCAGTATCCGCCGACACCCCTGCACTATAGCCACCGCCAGCCAGCAGCAACGCTATCAGAACTGCATTCGTCCGCTTCATAATCTGTTCTCCTCAAAGCTCATCGGTATTCGAGTCAGGACTTCAGCGCTGGAAAACCAGACCATCTTTGATATTGCTGACGAACCAGTTGACGCCAGTCACAGTCGTCGTGCTGCTTGCCCAGGGTGCGAAATCCATATAGGCATCGGCTACATCGTTCCATTCAGCCGGATGCCGCCAGTTTTCCGGTACATCCAGCGCCCAAGGCAGATTGTCATTCTTGGTGCGGTAATAGCGGCCCAGCGACGGGTTGGAGGCATCATCAGCGGTTCCAAACAGCTTGAGATCGGCCTTGGCAGTCGGCGGATGGTCAACCAGATGGACCTCACGCCCACGCTGCACCGTGTTGTAGATGAATGGGTTATACGGTGCTGAGCCCAGCTGCGCCCGGCTGATCGGCTGATTGAAGTGGATATCCGCCACCAGCGGCACCGAACTGAAGCGCGGGCAACTGTTGACCGTATTGAAGAAAGCACAAGGCCACTTCATATTGGTCCGGGTCAGGTCATTGACTTTCGGCGACAGGACGAAGACCGCATCCGTCTGGCCGCTTTCCAGCGGCAGTGCAGTCGGAGCCTGATCACGAATCTTGAGAGTCGAGGTCGCCGCATTGACCAGACTGCGCGACACGCCGGGCAGATGCAGAGCGAAACCGTTCTCGGCCGCGCCACCCCGGGCAGTGATCTGATAGCTGATATTGAGGTCGACGATTTCGTTGCGGGCATTCAGGATCTCGACCGCCCGGTAGGCGACCACCAGATCGTTCATGTCAAAATCGCCCTTGCTCGGCCAGTTGTCCTCAAAAGCCAGCGAGGCATAGCCGGTAGCACTGGGATAGAAACGCCGGCCTGCTCGCTGCGGATCCAGCGGGAAAGCATCCAGATCGTCACTGATACCGTCACCGTCGCTATCCTTGACCACCTTGCTCAGCGACTGCACCTGACTGCGGTCAATAGCTGAGAAGGGTGATACCTTGATCGCGATGATCACATCATTGAAATCATGATCGCAACCGGTTTGCGTTCGGTTGATATCCTCAAAGCCCATGACGAGCAGTTCACTCTCCGGCTTGGACAATAGCACGGTATGGGCATTGAGGTTGGCGGTGCCGGCTGGCTCTGGATTCAGGGCTTTTATGGTATGAAAAATCGTGCTCATCGACTGATTGGCATTGACACCCTTTCCGGTCCAGCCATTGGCGACGATGGTAAAGCCCACTGCCGTACCCGCCTTGAACTTGCCGAGCTTGACCGAATCGCCAAACTTCAGGGTAGCCGGGCTGGTCGAGAAATCGGGAAACATGATCTTGATGTTCAAGTCGCTGAACGACTTGGGCAGGTTATCCGCATTGCGACTGAAAAAGCCCAGTGAATTACGGTAGCCAGCCCCTTCATTCACAACGGCTACGGTGATTTCCGCGTCTTCCAGCAGATTGATATTGGCGCCCAGATCATCGGTGATCAGCGCCGGATCATTCTTGCTGATATTGCGACCTTCCGGCAGCCGTTTGTAAATCTCATCCAGCAGGCCAGTGGGCAGCTGATTGCTGATATTCACCATGTTCGTCGGGGCACCGCTCGAGTTATAGCTGCTCAGATATTGCCAGCTGATTGCTGCCATACTGGGCTGGGCAGCGGCGCCGAGCACCAGGGCGGCCAGGGAGGACATCAGGGAGGGGCGGAAGGACATGGCATCGGCTCCTGCGAAGCGGTACTTGTATTTAGAAATTGTTTCTACTCTATACAAATATCGTGCCATATAACAAAAATAAATACAACAGTATGATTTTAATTGTTTTATATTGCTACGCATCCTGAACCCCATCCATCCATAACGGTTTTGCCAGATCATTTACTGCCATTTTGACAGCAACACAATCTCATGCCTGACAAAACCGGTCATAATCAATAGCAAGCAACATCACGAGCGTAACAATAATGATAATAACACGGTTTTGCCACTGGTTATCCTTGCCCTGACTTGCCAAAATGACAGTCCGGGTTAAGCGGTTTCCTTTTCGTTTTCCGTACGCGCGAGGATAGCGCTGTTGAGCGATCACATCCTGCTGGTGAGCGGGGATGCACAATCCCCACCGACGATCATCGAGGTGCTGACCCAGCGCGGGTATCAGATCGCCTGTGGCAGCGACCGGGCCACCATTCAGCAGATGCTGGCAGCGCAGACACCGGATCTGATTCTGTTGGATCATCCCTGGCCCGACGAGATCGACAAGCGCGTGCTGGAGCACTGGGTGCGCGATTATCCGCTGCTGATGCTATGCGGCGAGAGCGGGATCGATGCGGCCCTGCAGACACTGCGGCTGGGCGCAACCGAATTTCTGGTCAAGCCGGTCAATCCGGACGAACTGGCCGCCGCGATCCGACGCATCATCGACAACGCGCTGCTGTACCGGCACGGCGAGTTTTACACCAGCACCATGCGCCACGCGGCACCCAGCCTGCTGGTCGGCGATAGCGTGCTACTGCGCGGCCTGCTGACCCAGTTGCAAGCCGTAGCGCCTACCGAAGCCACCGTGCTGATTCTTGGCGAGAGCGGGGTCGGCAAGGAAAAGGTCGCACAGGAAATCCATCGGCTCAGCGCACGCAGCAACGGGCCACTGGTCGCCGTGGACTGCTGTTCGCTGCAGGAATCCCTGTTTGAATCGGAACTGTTCGGCCACGAACGCGGCGCCTTTACCGGCGCGGCGCTGCGCAAGACAGGACTGATCGAACAGGCGCGCGGCGGCACCCTGTTTCTGGACGAGATCGGTGAAATTCCACCAGCGATCCAAGCCAAACTGCTGCGGGTATTGGAAACCAAGCGGTTCCGCCGTCTGGGCGGCACAGTGGACCTGGATGCCGACGTGCGCATCGTTGCTGCTACCAATCGCGATCTCGACGATATGGCGCGGCGCGGCAGTTTCCGTCAGGATCTGCTGTATCGCCTCAACGCCTTCGTAGTCGCGGTGCCGCCGCTGCGCGAACGCCGCGAGGATATCCCGACCCTGGCGCAGCATTTTCTGGCCCATCCGGGTTTTTCCAAACGGATCGCCAAGCGTATCAGCGAGCCGGCCCTGCAATCGCTGATCGATTACGACTGGCCCGGCAACGTGCGCGAACTGCGCAACGTCATTGAGCGGGCCATCATCCTGTCCGGCAACAAACTGAAGATCGGTCTGGAACATCTCACCCTGCCGCGTACCGCTGCCACCAGTGCGCCGCTCACACCGGCCACCGGTATAACCCTGAGCTTCGATCACGAACCCACCCTGGCCGATATCGAGCTGCGCTATGTGCAACTGTTGCTGGAACGGTATCAGGGACACCGGGCCACGGTAGCGCGGATTCTCGGCATCAGCGAGCGGACCCTGTATCGGCTGCTGGCGCAGGCCAAAACGGAACCTGCAGAGATCGGCTGCAAATCGGACTAGAATGGAGCCCAATCGGCTCCCTGATCGCCAAACCAACCCGCTCCAGCGCACCGACCCCTACGCTCATGACCGCCGCCAGCGATGCCAAACAGCAGTTCAAGAACCGCCTGTCGCAGAACGCGATTGTCCAACTCGCCGCCAAGCTGCTGTACATGCTCAGCCGGATCGGGTTGCCACCGATCATCCTTGCCTATGTCAGCCTGGAGGAATATGGCCTCTGGGCGACCTGCTTCATCGTCATCAGCTACCTGGGGATGAGCACCTTTGGCATCGCCAACGTCTACATCCGCTACACCGCCGAATATCACGCCCGCCACGATACCGAAGCGATCAACCGCCTGCTGAGCACCGGCCTGGCGGTGACGATTCCGGTCTGTACGGCGCTGCTGGTTCTGCTGGCGCTGGGCATGCCGCTGCTGCTGGATGCGTTCAAGGTCGCTGTACCGCTGCGCGAAACCGCCAGCGTACTGATCCTGGCTACAGCGGCGGCGATGATGCTTGATCTGACCTTTGGCGCCTTCAACCATGTACTGATCGGTATGCAGCTCATGCTGCGGCAAACCACCATCTGGGTGCTCAGCTTCCTGCTGGAAACCGCGCTGATCGTCGGTCTGCTGCTCGCCGGCTGCGGCGTGTATGCGCTGCTGTGGGCCTTCGTCATCCGCTACCTGCTGGCCACCTGGCTGAGCGCGCGCGCCTGCTATCAGGTTCTGCCCGGCCTGAGCCTGGGTCCGCGCCATTTCGACCGGAGCATGCTCAGTCTGTTCTATCGCTTCGGCGGCGTGGTGCAGGTAGTCGGTCTGCTCAGCATGGTGCTGTATTCGATTGAAAAGGTGATCGCCGGCGCCTTCATCGGTGTGCGCGCGACCGGCCTGTTCGATCTCGGCGAAAAGCTGCCGGTGATGTCCAGCCAGGTGACCTCGGCGCTGAACACGGTGTTCCTGCCCGCCGTCACGCATCTGCACAGCCTCGGCCAGACCGAGGAACTGGGCAAGCTATACCTGAAGGGCGCGCGCTATATCAGCATGCTCACCGGGCTGATCATGGGCTTTCTGGCCGGTTTTGCCGTGCCGATCATGACCGCCTGGCTCGGTCCCAACCCGGAATTCCAGATCACCGCCCTGGTCATGGCCTGGTTCACCCTGCCGTTTCACACCCATGTCACCACCGGTCCCTGCACCGCGCTGCACTACGGGATGAACCAGCCCACCCGCACCCTGTTCTATCCGCTGATCCAGGCAGCGCTGGTGGTGCTGCTGGTGGGCGTGGCATTCCTGGTTTTGGGCACCACCATCCCGGCCATCACCTACGGCGTGGCTGCCGCCATGACCCTGAGCGGCTGGGCTTACATGGCCTATTCCAATCGCGTACTGCAAGTCGCAAACCGCACCTATCTCTGGCGGGTGATCGCGCCCGGCCTGGCACCCTATGTCTGTGGACTGGCGCTGTACGAGCTGAGCGCAGAGTGGTTTGCCGCTGCTGGTTCCGAACGCTGGGCCCTGCTTGGCCGGCTGGCGGTCTGCGGTGTGGTGTATACCCTGGTGACCGGCGCATTCCTGTACCGGGCGCTATGCGACTGGGGTGAGCGGGAGTATCTGCGCCGCCAGCTCGGTCATACACTGGGCGGGTTCATCGGCAAGCTGCGGGGGAGGACAGCAGCATGAAGGGTTTATTGCGGCGCATTCTGCGCTACCTGGCCTTTGAACAGGGCCGGGCGGTAGGCTGGTACAAACGATTCTGCAATCCGGGTGGCGATGAATGGGCTGCCTGGCTCAAGCGTCATGGCGGCTTTCACGCCATTGGCGAGCACTGCTCGATCCAGGTCAATGCCATCATCACCGATCCGGCCTATACCCGGCTGGGCAATAACGTGCGCCTGACCGGCTGCACCCTGTTTGGCCACGACGGCTCGGTGAACATGCTCAACCGTGCCTTTGGTCTACGCCTGGACCGGGTGGGAAAAATCGACATCCGCGACAACGTGTTCGTCGGTCATGGCGCGATCATTCTGCCCGGCGTCACCATCGGTCCCAACGCCATCGTTGCTGCCGGTTCGCTGGTTAACCGCGACGTGCCACCAGGCAGCATTGTCGCCGGTGCACCGGCACGGGTGGTGGGCGATATCGAGCGGCTGGTAGCGCGCCTTGAACAGGACAGCGCGCGCCTGCCGTGGATCGAAACCCTCAATCGCTACCGCGACAGCGGCGATCCCGCACTGCGCGCCGAGGTTGAGCAGATGCGTATCCGCTATTTCTTCAGCGGGTGAACCCACCGGAATCAGCCAGGGCACGCCGCGCAACCGGTGACAGTGCGGTATATGCCCTGGTATTGCCGCTTAAAGGCTGCGCTCGCGCTGCAGACGCATCAGGCGCTCCATCAACTGTTCGATTTCCGCTTCCAGGGCGCTGCGCTCCTGCCCGGACTGCTGTTCACGGGCGTTCAGACGCTCCTCAAGAGTCCGCTTCTCCTGGCGCAGGTGCTCCAGTTGCTGGCGCAGCTCCAGCAGCTCGACGACACTGGCGCCCGTTCCCGTGGACAGCACCTCCTCACCTGCTGCGACCGCAGCCTGCTTGAGCAGTGACTGGCGCTCGGCCTGCAGCCGTTCTACCTGCGCCTGCAGCGCCTGGCGCTCCTCATCCCAGATCCGCTGCTGGCGCGTCAGATCATCGGCAGCTTCCTTGCGCAACTGCTCGACCAGACGCGCGCTGTCCGGCGGCAGAGTATGACCGGCACGCGCCTTTTGCAGCGTCAGATTGTCTTCCAGAGTATTCATCTGGATCTGCATCGCCAGCCGCTCGCGCTCCCAGTTTTCCTGGTGCTGCTCCAGACGGGCGTTGAGCCCGATCTTGTCCTGCTGCAGCGAAGCCGCCTGTTCCTCAAGCTGCCCGATGCGCATTTGCATGCCCTGGCGCTCCTGATCCCAGCGCATGCTGTCGCGGGCAAAGCGATCCTGCAGCGCCACTTTTTCCTGTTCCAGGCGGGTAAAGGCTTCACGAAACTGGGCAATGTCGCGCTGGGATACCTGCTGGTGCTGCTCGCTCTGCGCCTTCAGATCGTTGTACTGCCGCTCCAGGGCCGCATATTGCTGGCGCAACTCGTTCAGTTCATCTTCGGCGCGCTTCTGTCGCGTGAGCAGCGACTGGCGATTCTGGTAGGTCCGCGATTGCTCCTCCAGCATCACACCCTGCAACTCATGGGTCTTGGCTTCCTGCTCCGCGAGTTCGTTCTGCGTACGCACATGGGCATGCCGCAACGCACGATACGGCAACATGTAAACCAGGATAGCGCCGACCGCCAGCCCGGCAGTTGCGCCGATGACCAGATAGAGAATGTCCGACATATCCGGGATTCCGTTCGTTTGTTTTCGATTTCTTGGGGTTGCACCATGCAGCCGCCTGCGGTGCTCCAGCAGCCGGCATCAGCGCAGGACGTACATCAGCAAGGCTGATACCACGCCAATCGCCGCTGCACCACCAGCGGCCAGATAAATGCGGCGCTGCAGCTCATGTCGCGCGGTGATCCAGAACTGCTGGATGGCCTGCTCGGTCTGTGCGCTGCTCACACGCAGCTCTTCTTCGTCAGCGCCGGCCTGGCGCTGCGCCAGCGTGCTGGCGGCATGCTGGCGCACGGTGTCCTGGGCAACATCACTGGCCACGATGCGGACTGTTTCCATCGCCTTGTGCATGGCTTCGCCAAAACGCTGGCTCAATTGCCGCACCAACCGCTCGGACAGTTCGTGCAACTGCACCTGGCATACCTGCACCGCCACCGTGTGAGCCAGCGCTTCACACTCGTCACGGCTGAGGCCCTGCGCCGCAGCCGGTTGCTCCGCCAGCCGTTTTTCCAACTGCTGATCCAGCCAGGGGCCCAGCTCGGCATGCAGGGCCACCCTATCAACGGGCGCTGGTGCCGGCACCGGCGGCGACCAGGCCGCCAGACGCGCGTCGCAAATCTGCTGTACCAGTGGCGCGAGGCGCTCTCCCTGCTGATTCTCGAAGTCGCTGCGTACCCTGGCGACAACATCGTTGATCAGCGGCAGCACCTGCGACTCGATCGAGTCATAAAACACCTGCTCAGCCTTTTCCAGCGCCAGCTTGCCGACCCATTCAGCCGTAACCGTCATGTCAAGCGGTTCTGGTGACGGCGGCGCTTTCGCGGCTACAGCGGCGGTGCGCATCGTGTCCAGAATCGTGCCGAGCACATCGGGCATCGCCGGCTTGACCAGCACCCCCACGGCGCCGGTCGCCAGGGCATGATTCAGGTAGCCAGGTTCATCCTTGGAGGTGTACATGGCCACCGGAATCGCCGCCAGATTCGCATCCGCCTTGATGCGCGTCAGCGCAGTCAAGCCATCCATACCCGGCATGGTGTGATCCATGAAAATGCCATCGGGCTGCTGGCCGCGCAGATATTCCAGGGCCTCTTCCGCTGACTCGACCGTGTCGACGGTGATGCCGAATCCCTGCAACATCTTGCGTAGCATCAACCGCGCAGACTTGGAGTCGTCTACTACAAGAACATGGTGGATTGGCATACACCCTCTCCTATTTCCCTACCTGTTATCATGATGTCTTCCAACACGGGTCCATATGGATCCCGCGCAAATCAGGCGGCGCGTGGCGCGGCGCGCGGCCGCAATCCCTTACGATGGTAATAATCCATGACGATGCCGCAATATACGGCAAACAGCACAAACGGCAGCGCGATCCGCCCAATACCCTCGATGACCACCCAGTAATCCAGCCAATTCAGCGCCGGCAGAACAAAGCTGTGCGCGGTATAGATCGGCAGGGAGGCCTGGCCAAACAGCGCCAGCAGATAGGTCAGCTTCTTCTCGCGCGCGCCCAGATGCAGGCCAAGCAGGATAAAGCCACTCAGCATCAGCAGACCCGGACCGGCAAAAAACAGCCAGTACCAGATTCGCGGCGGCGCCTTGGCGGTACCGGCGACGATCACATGCAGGCTCAGTTCGCCACTGATCAGCCCCAGCACGCAGCCGGCGGCAGTCAGACCCAGCGCCACCGGCAGCAGGCGCTTGACGAAGGCCCGTTCCTGGCCCGTGCGCACTGCCTGACGCAGCGCGATGCCCACCGGAATCGCCATGATGGCACTGCCCGACAGCTGCAGATAGGCATACGGTCCCGACAGCAGGTTCAGGCGCAGGTATTCCTGGAAGCCGAGCGCCGGATCAATCGGCCAGAATGGCAGCCACGCCAGCGCCAGCGCCCAGTGCGCCGCCCCCAGCAGCAGGGCGTTGCGCAGCGGCGTCGTCCCCAGGGCGCGCAACCACAGCGGCACCGACAGCAGCGCCAGCGCATAGTAGTTGAGAATGCTGTAGGTACTGAACAGCCAGCGGCTGCCGTTGAAATCACCCGTCAGGGCCAGATTGATATAGGTCGGCACGCAGATCAGCAGCGCGCACAGCACCAGCAGCCGTGAACGTGCATGCACCGCCTTGAGCACCTGGGGGCGGCTGGGTCCCTGGAAGCGTTCGTAGTACACAAACCCGACCGTGACGCCAAAGACCAGAATGAATGTGGTGGTCGCGAAACGCCCCCAGAACAGCACCGGCTCAGCCAGCGGAGCCAGAGCAGGGAGGCGTTGAAAAACGCCCGGCCCGAAGTGCATGATCATCATCGAGATGATCGCCAGGGCACGAGTTTCGTCAATAGCGGTAAAGCGCGGCGCAGAGGCGGACTTGGACATACAATCGCGATTCCAGAGGTCGGCAGCGAAAAGGTGGCGTATCTTGTGTCGCCTGGCGCCATTGTAACAAGTCCGGCTAATCGACAGGATGAAAAAACCGCATTATTCCCTCCATCCGCAGCGGCGCTCTTTCCATCGCCCGCACCCGGCCCATCCATACAGGGAACCCAACGCGTGAACCCGTTTATCCGTCCTCTTCCGCCACGCTGGCGCTGGCTGGTGCTGGCGATGCTCATTGCGGTGCTGAGCCTGGGCGCTCTGCTGCTATTGCAACCGGCGGATGACTGGGAGCCAGCCATTATCGCCTTTGAAAGCCAGGACCGTCAGCAGCCGCCGGCGCCCGGTCAGGTGGTCTTCGTTGGCAGTTCCAGTATCCGCTTCTGGGACACGCTGGCCGCAGACATGGCCCCGGTGCCGGTGCTCAATCGCGGTTTTGGCGGCGCGTGGCTGCGCGATGTGGTGCATTATGCCGAGCGCATCATCACGCCTTACCGGCCACGCCTGGTGGTGGTCTACGCCGGCGAGAACGATCTGGGCTCACGCTGGTCGCGCCCGGGCGCGGTGGTGGATCGTTTCCAGCAACTGGTCGCGCGCCTGCGCCAGCATGACCCGGCACTGCCGATTGTGCTGCTGGCGATCAAGCCTTCGCCGTATTACATGCAGCGCCTGAGTGCGCAGGCCGAAGCCAACCGGCAACTGCGCGCCTATTGCGAGACCACGCCGGGCCTGCGCTTCATCGATGTCGCCAGTCCCCTGCTGAACGCTACTGGCCAGCCACGCCCGGAGTTCTACCGCGATGGCCTGCACCTGAACGCCGCCGGTTACGCCGTGCTGCGCGATCAGGTACGGCCAGTGCTGTTGGACATGCTGGGCCTTAGGTCAGTATCCGCCGGAACCGGTACAACGGTGGTGGCGCCGTCGGCGCCGTGACCGTGCCCATGGTCTGCTCCTGCCCAGTGCGCATGTAGCTTTCCGCCCAGCCGGTGATCAGGAACAGTAGCGCCACGGTCTGATTGCCCATGTACACCGTCGCCACGGAGATGATATAGCAGACGTAGACCCCGGCCAGGGAGAAGGCCAGCGAACTGCCAAGCGGCTCCGGATTGGGTCGCTGCATGGCATGGCGGATCAAGCGCGCGGTCATGCCGATCAGGATAATCAGATACAGGGTCAGGGCGATCTTGCCGTGCTGCAGGAACAGCAGCAGATAATAGTTATCGATCGATTCCTGCCCCGGAACCTTCGGCCACTTGATCAGCCCCCAGCCCCAGGTTGCCTCCTTGGCGGCGATGTCGGTGTAATTGGTGATCAGCTCCAGACGATAGGCGGCAGTTTCCTGATTTTCGGTCTTGGCGTTCTCGCGGCCAACGCCAGCCCATTGCAGGAAAGCGATGAATCCGGGCAGGCAGATGCCAAAGATAAACACCAGCAGGATGCCAACGCCGATCCAGCGGTTACGCATCCGCCCGATAAACACCACCACCGCCGCGATAATACCGGCCAGCCACGGCCCCTTGACCAGAGTGATGAGCGCCCCGCCGAACATGCCCAGGGTATACATCTCGGCCTCGGTCAGCTTCGGCCAGGGCAGCCACTTGAACAGCGGATGGCGCTGCCGGGTCCAGGCACCGCTCCAGTGCAGCCAGCGCTGGATGCGGTAACCGGACACCATCATCACCCCGGCCAGAATGGCGTGACCGTAGGGACCAGCGCAGCGCGCCAGTCCCCAGCGGAAGGTGATGATCCAGCCCAGGCCCTGCCCGGAGAAAAACGGCCCGATGATCTTCTGCCAGGGATTGACGCCAAAGCGCGATTCATACAGGCAGATGATGGCCACGGTAAACAGGCAGATGACAATCTTCTTGGCGAAGGCCACCCGTCCGCCCAGCGGCTCGACCAGGCTCTTGGCCAGCACGTAGGGGATGACCACCGAAGTCAGCATGGTGAACATCAGGTTCTGGGCATCGTTGTAGCCGGACGCCCGATACTCGGAATAGGAAATCACCGCAGCCAGGCAATACACCACCAGGTCAAAGGGCGTGAACTGATAGCCGGGCGCACCGCGGGTTATGAAGACGATGAAGATGGCCAGGGCCGCTGCCTGGTTTGAGGTCGGATCGGGCAGACCGGGCGCGATCCAGCGATAGTAGTCCGGGACCAGCAGCAGCGCCGGCAGGTAGACATTGAAAAAGGCGAACTGCGGCGAGCGCACCACCGCGAAATAGGCGGCCAGCAATCCGGGAATCAGCGCCAGAATGGCCATGACCGGGAATCCTGCGCAGCGCCGGCGCCGTTCAGCCAGCCGATCCGGGCAACGGCCGCGCCGGAACCCCGGCCACCACTGCACCGGCGGCGACATCACGGGTCACAACAGCATTGGCGCCGACCACCGCGCCATCACCAATGCTCACCCCAGCCAGCACGGTCACCCCGCGACCAATCCAGACGTTGCGGCCAAGGCGGATCGGCGTGGCGCTGTGCCCGGCGTGGCGAATGGCCTGGGCGCCGTCAAAGCGATGATTGGCATCGCGCAGGCTGGCGTATTCACCGATCATGGTCCCGGCGCCGATGCTCACCTGCTGAAACGCCACCACATGCACGCCGCGCGACATCACCACATCATCGCCGATGTCGATGCGTCCCTGATCCTGGGTCTCCAGGTATAGACCCGGATAGAGGAACAGGTTGCGGCCCAGCGTCACCTGGCCAGTGCCGCGCACCTCGGCCACGCCCATGATCACTACCGAGGGATCGACCGGGCCACTGATACTGGCGCGCAGCCGGGCATGCGCCCACAGGCGGCGTGCCGGCTCACCCAGCGTTGCGCCAAGCCGGGCCACAGGGGTTAGCGCAGCCACCAAAAGCTGCTTTACCAAGCCACTCATCACCTGCCTCCCGCTATTTATATTCGATCAGGCCGCGACGCCGGCCGCGCCAGCGATCCCAGACATAGCCCAGTTGCCCGACCAGGATCGGGATCTGCTGCACATGCGAATGCAGACCGTACAGGAAGCGGGTCAACGGATCGCGGCTTTTCCAGCCGACCTTGCCAGCGGTGCGCAGCGCCAACACCAGCCACAGGCCCATGACCAGCACCGGCAGCAGCCACAAGCCACGCAACAGCCCCAGCACGCCGATCAGCAGGCTCAGCAGCAGCACGCCGGCATGAATCCGGTTACGCCGCACCTCGCGATCCCATAACGGCGTATCAGTATGGCGAAAGCGTGCCGCCACCTCGGCATAGGCATGGCCGGCACGCACCGCCCGCCGCCAGTATTGCCGCCACTGGGTCATGGCCAGATCATGGCCGGTCATCGGCCGGTCAACGTGCAGGATCATCCCGCCCTGGGCGCGCAACCGCCGGCATAGATCTGGCTCCTCGCCGGCGATCAGGGTCGCATCAAAGCCGTCCACGGCGGCCAGCGCCACGCGACGCATAATCGCATCGCCACCGCAGAACTCGCTTGGCCCGGGTGGATAGATCCAGTCCAGATCCAGCACCCGGTTATACAGCGAGGCTTCCGGGTGAATCTCGCGGCGATGCCCCCAGACCACCACCACCTCGGGCCTGGCCAGTTCCGGCAGCGCATCAGCAACGAAGCGCGGATGCAGAATCGTATCGCCATCCAGGAACAAGATGAACGGTGCCCGCGCCGCCCGCCAGCCGGCATTGCGCCCCAACGCCGCCGAGGGCCGTTCCGGGCGCACGGTGATCACGCGCGCGCCCAGGGCCGCCGCCCGCTCGGGGCTGCCGTCGCTGGACGCGGAATCGACATAAATCAGTTCCACCGGCCCGCCGATATCAGCCATGGCCCGCACCGATTCCAGACAGCGCGTCAAGCGCTCGCCTTCATTGCGCCCGATCACCACCACCGACAGCAGCGGCTCGACGCCCACCGCATCCGGCGTCAAAAGTTCAATCATCGTCCACCTCCGCCAGCAGGCGTTCATAATCCGCCAGGCGCTCAGCCTGAGAAAAACGCGTCGCCAGGGCCCGATCAGCACCGGCCACCCAGTCGTTCAGCAGTGCCGCCGGCGCACTTTGCAAGGCCTGCAGCCGCGCCGCCAGCGCATCGGCATCATCGGCGCGAAAGCGGCTGCCAGACACCCCCTCCTCAACCAGCAGCGCCGTACCGCCAGTATCCGGCACCAGAACCGGCACACCCGCCGCCATCGCTTCCAGGATCGCCAGCCCGAACGGCTCGCTCGGACACAGATGCAACAGCAGATCGGCGGCGGCCAGCTCTTCCGCAACCGTTTCGGTAAAGCCGATGAAATTCACCTGCGGATGACGCGCAGCAGCACGGGCGCGCAGGGTATCCAGATCCCAGCCCGAGCCGAGGATGCGAAAATCCAGCGTGCCCAGATCGGGATAACGGTCCAGCGTGTCCAGCAGCAGATCAACGCGCTTGATTGGATCGATGCGTGACACGATCACGACCTTGCGAATTCCGGCACTGGTGAATGCTGCCCGGCGCGGCGCGGCGCGTACCCGCTCATCGGTCAGGAAATTCTCGATCACCCGAATCTTGCCCGGTGCGGCACCGTTGGCGATCAGCCGCTCACGGACAAAATCCGACACCGCCACCAGCAGTGCCGGGGTCGGATTCAGCAAGCGCTTGCGCCCATAGCTCAGGCGCTCGTCAGTGCCGCCGTGCACCAGATGCAGATGCACCGCCTTGCGCCGGTACCAGACGTTCAGCGCCAGGAAGGCCAGCGAATGCACCACACCGGTAGCGACGAAAGCCAGCCGCCGGTGCCGTGCCAGCCACGGCTGCAGGCGCCGGGCAAATTCGCGCGGACTGCTAAAGGACTCGCCGGGAATGCCCAGGCGCGCGGCCTCGGCCAGGGCGGGTCCCGGCGGCGCCAGCAGCACCGGGCTGAAGCGATCGCGCAGGCCCTCCAGGGTGGCCAGCGCCATGCGCTCAGTGCCGTAGAGATTGCCGCTGTGCAGGGCATAAACCAGAGGCGTGCTCATGTCATCCGTCTTGTTCTGGTGGTTGAAAGGGAACCTCGGGCGCGGATGGTCTGGCCGCCGCCTTCCGGGTAAACAAACGCCCCAGCACACCCCGGCGCGACGCCTTGGGCGGCGGCTGCAGGGCTTTCTCAATCGCATCGCTAAAGCCAGCCACTGCTGCTGCGGTGGGCTCGGCAACCTTTGGCTTGCGGCTGAACAGGCGCCAGAACCGGCTCCAGCGCGATACCTTCGGCGCTGCGGCCACAGTGCCACCCACGCCCGGAATCCCTAGATCGAGATGGGTCTGGATCATATGGCTGGCGATCACTTCGCTCTCTTCGTACTTTTTCACCACGTCCGCGTAATAGCCACCGCCGCGATAGACCCGCAGGCGGTTGACGATCACCCCAAACACCTTCGGATCCGCCTTTTCCAGCAGGCGGGCAGCGCGCTTGAGTTCACCCGGTACAGTATGCCGCGCCGGCACCAGCAGCAGAACGGCATCGGCATAGCGCGCCAGGAACTCGGTATCGGCTGACAGCAGCACCGGCGGCACATCCAGCAGCACCAGATCATAGCGCTCCAGCAGCGGATCCAGGGTCGCCGGGAAGCGATCGTAAAAGGGCAGATGCCGCTGCAGGGCCAAACCCACCGGAATACGATCGGGCAAGGCCCCCTGTGCGGGCAGAATCGCCTCATCCAGCGAGGCCTCGCCATTGAGCAGATCAATCAGGCCCGGACTCAGCGGTCCGCCCATGAAGCGTTCATCCGGCTTGAGGGCATTGGCCTCGACCGCCACCACCCGCAGACCGTCGTGGCTGAATTCCTGCGCCAAGTCCATGACCAGTTCGGTGACGCCGCTGCCGGCCTTGACGCCGGTAATGGCAATGCGGCGTGTGTTGTGATGGCGTTTTTCCTGGCTCAGCGCCAGGATCATGCGCCGCATCTGGTCGATCCATACCAGGCGATTATGCCCGCCCTTCTTGTCAAGCAGGGCCGCCACCGGAGCAAAACCCAGCAGACGATGCACCTGAGCGGCAGTCTTGATGCGCCGGTCCAGGAAATCGAGCAGGATCGGGATCACCAGACCCAGAACGATCGCCAGCACCAGAACGATCGCCACCATTTTTTTCGGACCGCCGCCGGACGGATATTCGGGCGGCAGGGCCGGCGACTGCAGGCGCAGGAAGCCCGGCGCTTCCGCCTCCAGGGTCAAAAAGTCGATGCGCTCGGATACCGCGTTCAACTGCGTCTTGAGACGGTCGATCTCCTGGGCCAGACTCAGCCCCTCGTTGAAGTTGGTGATAAACCAGTTGGCGCGCTCCTGAATGCTCTGCCGCTGCGCCGATAGAGCCTGATCGACCTGCTGGGCTTCGCGCAGGGCAGTGCGCCGCTGCTCCAGCAACTGGGTACGGGTGGCCTCCATCAGATTGATGGTCGCGGTCCGGACCTCTTCCTCCAGATCGCGCAGCTTGCGCTCGGCGACTGCGCGCAAGGGGTGCTGCGGCGACAGGCCGCTGATCTCGTTGAGCAGTTCGCCACGCCGTGCCCACAGGTGATACTTGAGGCTGTTAAGGCCGCTGTCATTGGCGGCGATCTGCGAGGCGGCCGCTTCCAGCGCTGCGGTCGGCTCTGCACCCCCTTTGGGGTCGTAGGCACTCATGGCCGCCTGGGCGACAATCAGCTTGCGGTGGGCTTCGTCGAGGGCGGTGCTGCTGTCCTGCAGCAGGCGCTCGTAGGGATTGAGGGCGTTATCGTCAAACTTGGTCACGCCGAGGCGTTCGGCCAGCTCCGCGCGCCGCGCCGATTTCTCCTGGATATCCTTGACCAGAATCCGTTGCCGCTCGCGCAGATTGGTCAGGCGCTCATCGCTGGCGTACAGATCCTCCTTCTTCATGGTTTCCAGGTAGACGCGCAACAGGGTGTTGAGCGTCTCGGCCAGACCGTCGGCCTGCGGACCTTCCATGCGCACGTTGATCAGGTAGGTATTCTTGACTGCGGTGGCGGCAATCACCTTCATCATGCGCTGGGCCGCCTTGCGATCGCTCATGCCCGGCGGCTGCCAGATCGTGCGATAGGGACCGAGCTGTTTCAGGGTCTCCAGCAGGATGTCGTAGCGCCCGACATTGCGCACCTGCTGCTCGACATACTGCTGATACTGGCTGTTGGACTGGAATTCCAGTTCCTGGTCGCTCTTGAGCACCTTGGCAAAGCGCGGCGCCACATAGATCGAGGCTGCTACCTCGTAGGTGTAGCCGCGCGACTTGTACCAGGCCAGAGGTGCGCCCAGCACGGCGATGGTCAGCATCACCGCCAGCGCCAGATGGCGATGCTCGCGGATGCTGACCATCGGCACGAAGGCGCCACTGGGAGGCAATGGCTGGGCAGCGGCGCCGCCGCCCACCGGCGCACCGGGATCGCTCATGGGCCGCTCGCGTTGGCGGCGATCGACTGGATGCTGAGTAACATGGTGAATGGGTTGATCTGGCTCAGCCAGTAGCCCACCGTGGCGATACCGCTGCGCGGCACGTAGACGATATCGCCTTCCTCAAGAGCGACATTAGGCTCCTGGCCCGGCGTCAGCACCGTGTCCAGCGCTACCACCTTGCTCAGGCCCTGGCTGAGCCGAATGATGCGAATTTCATCGGTATTGGCGCGCAGGCTCGGCCCACCGGCCTGACCGAGGGCATCAAGGAACGACATCTTCGGCGTCAGGCGATACACGCCGGGACGGCTGACCTCGCCGAGCACGTACACCGAGGTGTCATAGGCATCGGGGATATAGATGATGTCGTTGCGCTTGAGGCGGATATTCAGCGACAGATCGCCGTTGAGCAGCCGCTTCAGGTCCATCCACAGGATCTGGTTGCCGCGCATCACCGCGCAGCGGGTCAGCACCTGCTCGGGGCGCATGATCGGAAAACCGCCAGCCCGTGACAGGACTTCGATCAGCGAGGGGTTGTCCTCGAAGTGCACCACGCCCGGGTGTTCAACGCGGCCGAGAACCACGATGCGGTTGCTGGTGTACTCGTCAATGCGCACGGTGATGTACACGTCCAGATAAAACCGCGACAGCGCCTGCTTGATAATGTCCGCAGCCTGATCACGGTCCTTATCGAGCAGCTTGACCGTGCCGGCGAACGGCAGGGTGATGTTGCCATCCGGACCTACCGTGTGCTGACCTGATAGCTCGGTGCGCCCGGCTACAATCACGGTGAGCTTGTCGCCCGGACCGATCAGATAGCGATTGGGCACCTGGGATTCAAACTGGCGGATGGCGTCGGCGCTGGAAAAGGTCGCGCTCTTCTCGGGCACTTCAAACTTGGCCGGCGGAATCACGGTACCGGGCTTGGTCTCAGGCAGGGAGACATCCGGCGTCGCGCAGGCAAGCAGCATGAGCGGCACCAGCAACACGCTCACGATCCACAGCCATCGGCCTTTAATCATGCCCTTGCACCACGCGCCGCACTCACCGGGGCAGCCGCACCGTTACGGGCCAACCGGTGTCCGATCCCGCTGCCCGCCACCCTCGCGTTCCGGCTAGTGCAAGCGCGCCAGCGCCGTAGCCTCGTCGTCGAAAATTGAGAAGACCTGCTGCAGACGGGTCAATTCGATCAGCGAACGCACTGTGGGATTCAGATGCAGCAGCACGACCTCGCCACTTTTGGCGCGGGCCGCCTTGAACACCGACACCAGCACCGACAGACCGCTGGAATCCATGAAGCCGACCTCGGCCAGATCGAGGATCAGCTTGCCGCTGCCCTGCTCGACAATGGCCAGCAGCCGCTGGCGAACCTGGGGCACGTCGGCCATGACCAGCCGACCGGCCAGCGCGACGATATCGATATTTTCGACAGTGCGATGCGTTAACACCATGGTGCGACAGCTCTCATGTAGCAAAGGGTTGCGAAAGCGGACCGGCACAGGCGCCAGCCCACCAGGAGATCGCTGCATGCGCAGCGGTCGGACGGTTCATGCCGGATGTGCGCTGCCCAGTGCCCGGCTCATCGACAGGGCATTCAGGCCATCCCGGGTGTGGTATTCCACCACATCCATGCAGGATTTGATGATCGCCAGACCGCGGCCACGAATACTCCAGGTATCCGGATCACTGAAGTCCGGATCGCCAAAGGTACCGGCCAGATCCAGCTGCCGCGAATCCATGGCGGCGCCGCGATCAAGCACCACCAGGCAAAAGCGCTCTGGCGTCAGGTGAAATTCCACCACCACCGGATGCCCGGACTCACCGCCATAGGCATGCTCGACGGCGTTGTTGGCGGCCTCGACCATGGCCAGATCAATCCGGGCAACTTCGGTGGCCGGCAATCCAGTCAACTGGCATAGACCATATAAGGCGCAACTGAGCAGTTCAATGCACTCAGGGCGGCTATCGATGGACAGGCTGATAGTCCGGGTCATGGTTGTGACTCACGCTCCACGATCAGCAAGGTAATATCATCCTGGTGGTTGTCGTCGCCTTTCCAGTCACGCAGCGTCCGCCCTACCTGTTCGGCAACCTGCGCCGGCGGCAAGTGGGCACTGCCCTCCAGCAGCTGGCGCAGCTTCTGCTCGGAGAACAGCTCACCAGAGTCATTAACGCATTCGGTGACACCGTCGGAATACAGGAACAGGCGATCACCCGGCTCCAGGTCAAGGGTAATGGCATCGTAAGTCACCTCGGGCAGCATGCCGACCGGAAAGCCGCCGCCGCCGACCATTTCCGTATAACCCTGGGCCTTGTGCAGCCACACCGGTCGCGGATGGCCGGCCTGGGTCAGGGTCACCCGGCCCGAGCGCAGATCCAGATTGCCATAGATCATCGTAAAGTACAGAAGCGGATCAATACCCGACTGGAAGCGCTGGTTCAGTTCACTCACCAGCACCGGCGGCAGTTGGCTGTCATCCAGCCCGGTATCCTGGCGGCGCAGGCGCTTTTCCTCACCACCCTGGGCCAGCAGCCGGCTGAGGGTAAAGGATAGCAGCGCCGCTGGCACACCATGCCCGGCGACGTCGAGCTGGTAGAAGCTGAGCTGCCGGTCGTTGATGGTGAAGTAGTCGAACATGTCACCCGCGACGAAGGAACTGGGCTGAAACAGCCATTCCACATTAACCCCGGGCAGGCGCAGGGGGCGCGGCAGCAGGGCTTTCTGCATTGCCGCCGCCGACTCGAGATCGTGGCGAATGGTGGTATAGGCTTCCGACAGGGTATGGTTGATGGCGTTGAGGCTACGGTTACGTTCCTCAAGCGCCGCTTCCAGGCGCAGGATACGCTCACCGGCACGGGTGCGCACCCGCAGCTCCTCGCGATAGACCGGCTTGACCATGAAATCATCGGCGCCGGCATCCATGCCCTGCACCAGCGAGGTCTTGTCCTCGCGGCCGGTGAGCAGGATCAGGTAGACATAGTTGGCGAACTCGGCAGCCCGCACCTTGCGGCACAGTTCCGGCCCGGTCAGCCCGGGCATCATCCAGTCGCTGATCACCAGGCGGATCTCGCGCTGCTGCAGGATTTCCCAGGCTTCCAGGCCATCGCGCGCTACTGTCACCTCATAATCCCAGCGCCGCAGCATGGCCGCGATAATGCGCAGCACGTTCGGGTCATCGTCCACCACCAGAATGCGCATGCTCATAACCGCGGACACCGGGGGCACGGGAAGGGCGCGAAATAACGGGGCGCCGTGAGTGGAATTGGGCAAATGGAAGTCATAGTTTTATGATTCTAGCGCCATCCGGTCACCCTGCACACCATCCATTAACAGGTAAGCCGGTTTGCCCCATCCGCATGACAGACTGATCGCCCGCACCTACTGGAGACACCTTGATGTCCGTGTCCGCTGCTTCCCCGTCCAGCCAGCATCTGAGCATCAGCGGCATGAGCTGCGCCGGCTGCGTCGCTGCCGTGGAAAGCACTCTGCGCAGTGTGCCCGGTGTCGTCGCCGCCCAGGTCAACTTCGCCGATCGCAGCGCCCAGGTCAGCGGCGCGGTGACCGCCGACACCCTGATCGCAGCAGTACGCGCCGCCGGTTATGACGCGGCCGTAATACGCGATAACAGCGCCCTGGCCGAGCGCGACGCCGCCGAGCAGGCCCATTATCAACGCCTGCTGCGCAATGCCGCTGTTGCCGGCGCCCTGGCCGTACCGCTGATGCTCGCCGAGATGGCTGGACTCCTGCCCGGGCTGGACCATACCGTCGGACAGGCATTCTGGATTGCAACGGGTCTGCTGAGCCTGGCGGCACTGGTCTACAGCGGTGGCCATTTTTTCAGTGGCGCGGCGCGGCAGTTCCGCCACCACAACGCCAACATGGACACCCTGATCGCCCTTGGCACCGGCGCGGCCTGGTTCTACTCGATGCTGGTAGCTCTGTGGCCGCAGGCGGTGCCCAGCCTGGCCCGGCACGCCTATTTCGAAGCAGCGGTGACCATCATTGCCCTGGTCAATCTGGGCGCAGCGCTGGAAAGCCGGGCGCGTGGCAAGGCCTCAGCGGCCATTGCCCGCCTGATTGGTCTGCGCCCACGCAGCGCACGCCGGGTCGAGGCCGATCAGGAACGCGATGTACCGATCGAAGCACTGGTTATCGGCGACCTGATTCGGGTGCGCCCCGGGGAAAAAATCCCAGTCGATGGCGAACTGCTCAGCGGCCACTCAACGGTCGACGAATCGATGCTCACCGGCGAGCCGCTGCCGCTGCTCAAGCAGGTGGGCGATACCGTGACCGGCGGCACTGTGAATCAATCCGGCAGCTTTGTGTTCCGGGCCACCCGGGTCGGTGAGGATACCGTGCTGGCGCATATCATCGCCAGCGTCCGCCAGGCGCAAAACAGCAAGCCACCGATTGGCCGGCTCGCCGACCGGGTCGCCGCAGTCTTTGTCCCAAGCGTGCTGATCATCGCCGTGCTCACCGCGCTGGCCTGGTTCAATTTCGGCCCGGAACCGCGGGCGGGCTATGTACTGGTCACCAGCCTGACCGTGCTGATCATTGCCTGTCCCTGCGCACTCGGCCTGGCGACACCGATCTCGATCATGGTCGGCATCGGCAAGGCTGCTGAGCAGGGCCTGCTGATTCGCGATGGCGCCGCGCTGCAACGGGTCGGCCAGTTGACGACGGTGGTACTGGACAAGACCGGCACCCTGACCACCGGCCGGCCCAGCGTGCAGGCGGTCACCGCCGTCAACACCTTTGATGCCGACACGGTGCTGAGTCTGGCCGCCGCTCTGGAAGCCGGCTCCGAGCATCCACTGGCGCGCGCCATCCTCGATGCCGCCCGCGCCCGCAACCTGCCGCCTGCCCCGGTAGTGAATTTCGCCGCCCAGCCCGGCCAGGGCGCCACCGGTGATGTCGCCGGCCATGTCCTGTGCGTTGGCAATCGTACCCTGCTCATGGCCGAAGGCATCGACGCCGCGCCCCTGCAGGCCGAGGCCGCCGAGCGCGCCGCTCAGGGACAAACGCCGGTGCTGGTTGCCATCGATGGCCAGGCCGCCGGGCTGATCGCCATCGCCGATCCGCTCAAGGCTGATTCCGCCGCCGCCGTGGCCCGCCTGCACCGGCTGGGTCTGAAGCTGGTGCTGCTGACCGGCGACCATGCCGCTACCGCGCAGGCCATCGCCGCGCAGGCCGGCATCGCCACCGTGCATGCCGAAGTGCCGCCCACGGCAAAGGCCGCGGTGATCGCTGCGCTGCAGGCCCAGGGTGAGGTGGTCGGCATGGTCGGTGACGGTATCAATGACGCGCCAGCTCTGGCGCGCGCCGATGCCGGCCTGGCCATGGGCAGCGGCACCGACATTGCCATTGAAAGCGCTGGCATGACCCTGGTACGCAGTTCACTGCACGGCATCGCCGACGCCATCGCCCTGTCCCGCGCCACTCTGACCAATATCCGGCAGAATCTATGGGGTGCTTTCATTTACAATGTTCTGGGCATTCCACTTGCGGCCGGTGCGCTCTACCCGGCCACCGGGCTGCTGCTCGATCCGATGCTGGCCGGTGCGGCCATGGCCCTGTCATCCTTTACTGTGGTCAGCAATGCCAACCGTCTGCGCCGCTTCCGTCCCCCGGCCATGCTCACAGCGCCGACTGTATCGAGTCCACCCGATCCTGCCACGCTGACGGCCGCGACGTCACATCCGCCAACCGGAGGTCATCCGACATGACGACACTGCTCATCAATCTCGCCGGACTGGGCCTGATTGGCCTGATCGTCTGGTGGTTCTGGATTGCCCGCGCATGATCAGGCTGCCACGCTTTTCGCCTCCGACCTGGCTGAGCCGGCTGGGCCTGGCCACAGTCTCAGTACTGGCGGTGATCGCCGGTTTCACCGTGGCTTCGCTGCTGTTCGCCGTGCTGCTGGTGGCCGGTCTGGCCGCTGGTGGCTGGCTGTGGTGGCAGTTGCGCCGGCTGGCCCGGCAGACCCAACAGGCCGCGCCGGACATCCTCGATGCCGAGTACACGGTGGAGCGGGACTTGCCGATCCTCGAGGATCAGCGCGCCCGGAAGCGGCCCGCAGCGTCAGACTCGCGCACCCTGTGACGCCCGTGACCATCACCCCTGCATCCGCATCCACCGAACAGCCGGTTGCCTGCATCCGCATCGAGCAGGCGCGCCTGCTGTACGCGCAGGCACCGCTGGGGACCCTGATCAGCCTGCTGGTCGCCCCAACGCTGACGCTGATTCTGTGGGGGGTGATGTCGCATGCGGTGCTATTGGCCTGGTTGGCGATCCTGGAAACAACTCTGGCGGTCCGCTTCGGGCTGGCTGTCCATTTTGAGCGTCAGGCGCGCCAGATGCCGGCGCTGGATACCCTCGACAATCTGACCGCCACCGTGCCCTGGGCCGAACGATGGATCGCCCGCTATACCTGGGCCTGCACCGCCAGCGGGATTGCCTGGGGCGGCTGCACGCTGTTCCTGGCACTGTCGCCCTCGCTGGTCTACGACACCTTCATCGCCCTGATACTGGGCGGGGTGCTCATGGGCGGGGTACTGACCATGACCCCGGTACTGTTCACCTACTTCGCCTATGCGCTGCCACTGGCCCTGCCGACGGTCCTGTGGCTGCTGCTGCAGGATGATCCACTGCATGTCGCCATGGGTGCGACCGGTCTGCTATATCTGCTGCTGGCGCTAGGCACCGCCCAGCGCCACCACGACACCATCCTGCGCTCGCTGCGCCTGGCGATGGAAAATCTCGGCCTGGCGCACTCCTTCGCCCACGCCAAGGAACAGGTCGAGGAAAGCAACCGCCGCCTGGCCGAACAGCAGGCGGCAATGCGCGACAGCGTCGAGGCGATCCGCGAACTGTACCGGGTAGTCTCAACACCCTGCCGTCACCCCAGCGACCAGATCCAAGCGCTACTGGCGATGGGCTGCCGACGCTTTGGCCTGGCCATTGGCATCCTGGCGCACATCGAGGGCGAGCGCTACGAGATCATCCAAGTGCTCTCGCCCGGCGGCGAAATCGCTCAGGGCGACACCTTCAGTCTTGATGACACCTACTGTCGCGAAACGCTGCGCACGCAGGGGCCGCTGGGTATTGAACACACCGCCACCAGCCACTGGCACAGCCATCCCTGCTACCGCAAATTCCGTCTGGAAGCCTACCTCGGCGTGCCGGTGCGGGTCGGCACCACCGCTTACGGCACGCTGAACTTCTCCGACTTCCGCCCGCGACCAACGCCGTTCACCACCGTCGATCGCGAACTGATTCAGCTCATGGCCGAGTGGGTCGGTGGTGCCCTCGAACAGGAGCGCATGGCCACCGCCGCGCAACGCCAGCAGGCCCTGCTCGCTCACGCCTCGCGCCTCAACACCCTCGGCGAGATGGCCTCGGGACTGGTGCATGAAATCAACCAGCCGGTCACCGCCATCACCCTGTACACCGAAGCCTGCCTGGCCCGATTACGCCGCGGCGATATCGATCCTGAAGAAACCCGCGACCTGGTCGAGAAGATCGCCAGCCAGAGCACCCGCGCCAACGCCATCATCCAGCACATCCGCCGCTTCGCCCGCCAGGGCAAGCCACAGTACACGGTCAATCCCGTCGGTGAGATGCTCACCGAGATCAACGATTTCCTGGAACTGGAAACCCGCCGTCATGGCGTGCGCATCGGCTATGACATCGCTCCGGACCTGCCTGCGGCCCTGGCCGACCGCCTCCAGGTGCAGCAGGTGGTCTGCAACCTGGTGCGCAATGCCGTCGATGCCACCGCCGCCAGCACCGCCCTGCGGGCAGTGACCATCCTGGCCCGCGCCGCCGAGGCACAGATCGAAATCGCCGTGCGCGACAGCGGCCCCGGCCTCAAGCCTGAGGAAATGGAGCAACTGATGCACCCCTTCTTCACCACCAAGCCCGAGGGCTTGGGGCTGGGGCTGCCGATCAGCCAGTCCATCGTCGAGGCGCACGGGGGCCGCCTGTGGGCCACGATGAATCTCGACGGTCCCGGCATGACCTTCCATTTCACGCTTCCGGCCGCCAGCAGCACCGAACCGCGCACACAGCGACCGGCACACGCGCTCGAAGCCAGCCTCGCCGGGAGGTTCTGAGATGCTCAGTCTGCGGCGCGTCCTGTGGCGATACTTTCCTCACCTGCTACCCGACAGCCTGCTTGATGCGGCAACCCTCACCGCACAGACGACGCGATGCTCCTGGCTGCAGCGGCTCTGGCATCAGCGCAGCCATCCGACCACGCTCAGCCTGCTTTATTTTGGCCTGGGCCTGTGCTGGCTGCTCGGCGGTGATCTGCTGATCAACACCTGGTTGCACAACCTGACGCCGCCACCGCTGGCGCTGCTGCTCAAGGACGCGATCCTGGTCATACTCGGTACCGGCATGCTCTATGGACTGCTGCAGGCGCATGCCCGCCGTGCCCGCCGCCTGCACAAGGTACAGGACATGCGCCTGGCCGAATTCATCGAAATAATCACCGACGTGGCCTTCATCAAGGACCAGGACGGGCGCTATCTGCTGTTCAATTCCGCCGGTGCCCGCCTGGTAGGACGTCCGCTCAATGAATGCCTGGGCCTGCGCGATCACGACCTATTCCCGCCTGATCTGGCCGACAGGATCTGCGCTGATGATCTTCAGGTACTCACGCAGGGCGCTTTGCTCAACTGCGAAAATCACCTGCTGATACAGGGCGAGACCCGCGTGTTCCTGTCCACCAAGTGGCCCTATCGCGATGCCAACGGCCACATCATCGGCATCATCGGCATCGCCCGCGACATCACCGCGCAAAAGCAGGCCGAGGATCTGCAGCAGCAGGCCCGCGATATCCTGGAGATGCGTGTCCTTGAACGCACCGCTGCGCTGCTGGACGTCAATCGCAGCCTGGAGCAGCAGATCATCGCCCGCGTCCAGGCCGAAACCGCCCTGCGCGACAGTGAGGAACGCTTTCGCCAACTGGCCGAGCACATCCGCGAAGTGTTCTGGGTGTACGGACTGGCCGAGGAACGCATTCTCTACATCAGCCCGGCCTATGAAGAACTCTGGGGACGCACCGCGCAGACCCTGCTGGAACGACCGCTGGATTGGCTCGAAGCAATCCACACCGAGGACCAGCCGCGCCTGCGCATTGCCCACGTTCGCAAGCTGGAATCGGGCTATCTCAACGAGGAATACCGCATCATCCGCCCGGATGGTGCAATTCGCTGGATCTGGGACCGCGGCTTTCCGGTGCGCGATGAAAGCGGCCATGTCTACCGGATCGCCGGACTGGCTGAGGATATCACTACCCGCAAGCTGGCCGAGGATCAGTTGCGCCGGCAGCAGGTCGAATTGGCGCGCATGTCACGGCTCAGCCTGGCGGTCGAACTGGCCTCGAACCTCGCCCACGAACTCAACCAGCCGCTGGCGGCCATTGTCGCCTATACCCAGGCCTGCCTGACCCTGCTGCGCCTGGGCAAGGTCGATCCACGTGATCTGGGCGGCACCCTGGAGGAAGTAGCCAAACAGGGTTTCCGCGCCGGTGAGATCATCCGCCACCTGCGCGAACTGGTGCAGAAGCATCCGGCCGCACAGGGCGTAGTTGACCTCAATGCCCTGATCCATACTGTGCTGCATTACGCCCAGCTTGAATTGCGCCAGACCGGGGTGGTGCTGGTGCTGGAACTGGATGAAAACCTGCCCGCGGTACTGGCCGACGATATCCAGGTGCAACTGGTGGTGCTTTACCTGATCCGCAATGCCCTTGAAGCCATGCACGACAACGACAGCACCACCGGCGAACGCCGCCTGGCGGTGCGCACCGGCATGCTGGAACCGAGCAGGGTCCAGGTCACCGTGTGCGACAGCGGACCGGGGCTCAGTCCGGATGCGACCATGCGCCTGTTCCAGCCGTTCTTCACCACCAAACCCGGCGGCATGGGCCTGAGCCTGTCTGCAAGCCGCTCGATCATCGAAACCCAGGGCGGGCAGCTCTGGGCGACGGCCAATGCGGATCGCGGCCTGTCGCTGCACTTCACCCTGCCGGTTTATCGCAATCTGGGCCTACCCTCCCTGTCCAAATCACGCCCCTGAAGTCGACGATGAATAAAGAACAATCCACCGTCTTTCTGATCGATGATGATCAAGCCGTACGCGATGCCGTCGCGCTGCTGCTGCGCGCCGAGGGTCTGCAAGTGGAAACCTTCGCCAATGCGCCCAGCTTTCTCGAATCGGGAGCGGCTGAGCGCCACGGTTGCCTGGTGCTGGATGTACGCATGCCGGGCATGAGCGGTCTGGATCTGCAAAAGCAGTTGCAGGCGCAGGGCTATCGTATTCCGATCATCTTCATCACCGGCCATGGCGATGTGCCGATGGCGATTCGCGCCATGAAGGCCGGTGCCTTCGATTTCGTCGAAAAGCCGTTTCAGGGCCAGGTGCTGCTCAAACGCATCCGCGAGGCTCTGGTGCAGGATGCCGAGGAGCGCTGCCGTCAGGCGCAGCGCGCCGATGCCGTAGCGCGCATGGCCCTGCTATCGCCGCGTGAACGGGAAGTGCTGGAACGGGTCGCCGCTGGCCAGTACAACAAGGTGGTCGCCGCCGAACTGGGCATCAGTCTGTCGACGGTGGAGATTCACCGTAAGCGGGTGATGGAGAAACTGCAGGCCGAATCGCTCTCCGACCTGATCCGCCTGCTGGCACTGCAAAACGACGCCAGTTAGCCGCCGGGCTTACGCCGTGTAGCAAAGGCCTGCAGCGCCGCCCGGGCCTCGGGCGACGCCAGTTGCGCAATGAAATACCCTCCTTCCAGATCTACCGTCTCGCGGATAGCATCGGCTTCAGCACGCTTGAGCAGCGCCTTGGTCAGGCGCACGGCTTCAGCCGGTTGCGCGGCCAGCCGCTGCGCCTTGTCCAGCGCCAGCGCCAGCGTTGTCCCGGCATCGGCGCCCACGCCATTGATCAGGCCCCATTCCAGGGCCTGCTCGGCGCTGAACGGCTCGCCCAGCAGCAGCAGCTCCGCCGCGCGCGGATAGCCAAGCAGGCGCGGCAGCAGCAGACTGGACCCCGCCTCCGGGCATAGGCCGAGATTGACAAAGGGCAGTTGCAGACGCGCCCCGGCACGGGCATAGACCAGTTCGCAATGCAGCAGCAGGGTCACGCCAATCCCCACCGCCACGCCATTGACTGCCGCTACCAGAGGCTTGGCAAACTGGCGCAGCGCAGCCAGGAAACGGAACACCGGACTGCCCTCACCGGTTGGTGGCGCTGCCAGGAAATCGGCGATGTCATTGCCACTGGTAAAGCTATCGCCGCTGCCGGTCAGCACCACCACCCGCACCGCCGGATCACGCTCGGCGGCATCCAGCGCTGCGGTCAGGGCGGTGTACATGGCCTGGGTCAGAGCGTTCTTCTTGTCGGGACGCTCAATGCGCAGGAGCAAAACACCTTCACGACGCTCGGCGACGATTTCCGGAATGCTGTTTTCAATCATATCGTAACCTCCACCACGCGGTTCCAGGCGATCACCGCAGCACTCCCGTGCAGGCGGGAATCCCCAAGATTCAGACACTCGCGGCACCGCTTGATAAGCTATAACAAATGAGGTTCACAGCGTTTATCCGCCAGCCCGACGAGAAGCCATCCACCATGAACCCTGCTGACAGCGTGCTGCTGACCGACCTGTATCAGCTCACCATGCTCCAGACTTACCACGCCCAGTGCATGCATGAAACGGCTGTGTTCGAGCTGTTCGTGCGCCGCCTGCCGGAGCAACGTGGCTTTCTGCTCGCCGCCGGTCTGGAACAGGCGCTGGATTATCTGCAAAACCTGCGCTTTCAAGCGGCGGAACTGGACTGGCTGGCCAGCACCGGGCGATTCAGCGCCGATTTCATCGCCGCGCTGGCCGATTTCCGCTTTACCGGCACCGTCGAGGCTCTGCCGGAAGGGACAGTATTTTTCGCCAACGAGCCCATTCTGCGCGTCATCGCGCCACTGCCCCAGGCGCAACTGGTGGAAAGCCGTCTGATCAACATCCTGCACCTGCAAACCCTGATCGCCTCCAAGGCGGCGCGCTGCGTACTGGCTGCATCCGGCAAACTGCTGGTCGATTTTGGCATGCGCCGCGCCCACGGTGCTGAAGCAGCGCTGCTGGCTGCCCGCGCCAATTATCTGAGTGGTTTTACCGGAACCGCCACGGTGCTGGCCGGGATGCGCTTTGCTATTCCACTGTTTGGCACCATGGCCCACTCGCTGGTGCAGGCCCACGAACACGAGGCCGATGCCTTCGCGCACTTTGCCGAAGCTCAGCCTGGCAACGTCGTGCTACTGCTCGACACCTACGACACCGAGGCCGCCGCGCGGACCCTGGTGCAACTGGCGCCGCACTTGAGCCAGCACGGCATCGCCATCAAGGGCGTGCGCATCGACAGCGGCGATCTGGCTGAACAGGCGTGGCGGGTACGGGACATTCTCGATGCCGGCGGCCTGCGTCAGGTGACGATTCTGGGCAGTGGCGATCTCGATGAGGAACAGATCGCGGCGCTGCTGGCCGCCGGCGCGCCCTATGATGGCTTTGGCGTTGGCACGCGCCTGGACGCCGCCACCGATGCCCCAACCCTGGACATGGTCTACAAGCTGCAGGAATACGCCGGCACGCCGCGGCGCAAGCGCTCGACCGGCAAGGCCACCTGGCCGGGCCGCAAGCAGATCTACCGGCAGCACGATGCCGACGGCCTGTTCAGCGGCGATTGCATCAGCCTGGAAAACGCGCCGCAGGCCGGCGAACCGCTCCTGCAGCCGGTGATGCACGCCGGCCAGCGGCTGGCACCTGCGGAATCCTTGGCCAGCATTCGCGAACGGGTCCGGCAACAACTGGCGGCGCTGCCGGCGACCCTGCGCGCCAATCGACTCGATGCGCCGTATCCGGTAGACATCGCTCCGGAACTGCGCGCGCTGGCAGCACAACTGGATCGGGAGACGCATTGACCGGACCGAGCTGTTGACCGCCCACGCATGATCCACCCCCCTTGCCCGCAACGCCTTCTCTGGAGCCATCAGCCGCATGCCCAGCACCCATCTGCACCCTCTCCTCTCCTCGCAGCCCCTGACCCGCAAGGGCAAAATCGTCACCGCTGAGGATGCCGTGCGCCTGATCCGCGATGGCGATACCGTGGTCACCGGTGGCTTTGTCGGCATCGGCTTTGCCGAATATCTGGCCGTGGCACTGGAAGCGCGCTTTCTAAACAGCCAGCAGCCGCGTGACCTCACCCTGGTCTATGCCGCCGGTCAGGGCGATGGCAAGGAACGTGGTCTGAACCACTTCGGCCATGAGGGGCTGATCAAGCGGGCGATCGGCGGTCATTGGGGGCTGGTACCCAAGCTCGGCCGTCTGGCCATCAGCGGCAAGATCGAAGCCTACAACCTGCCGCAGGGCGTGATCTCGCATCTGTTTCGCGATATCGCCGCTCATAAACCCGGCACACTCAGCGCAGTCGGGCTGGGCACCTTTGTCGATCCGCGCTTTGGCGGCGGCAAAATGAATGCCCGCACCACCGAGGATCTGGTCGAACTGATGACCCTTGCCGGGCGCGAATATCTGTTCTACAAAGCCTTCCCCATCGATGTCGCCCTGATCCGCGGCACCACTGCCGATGCTGATGGCAACATCTCCATGGAACGCGAAGCCCTGACTCTGGAAGTGCTGGCCATCGCCACCGCCGTGCACAATTCCGGCGGCGTGGTCATCGTACAGGTCGAGCGCCTCGCCGAACGCGGCAGCCTGCATCCGCGTAACGTCAAGATTCCCGGCGTGCTGGTGGACTGCATCGTGGTCGCGCCGCCGGAATACCACTGGCAGACCTTCGATCAGCCCTACAACCCGGCGTTCAGCGGCGAAATCCGCGTGCCGCTGCAATCGATCGCCGCAATGCCACTTTCCGAGCGCAAGATCATTGCCCGCCGCGCCGCCTTTGAAATTCTGCCCAACAGCGTAGTCAACCTCGGCATCGGCATGCCCGAGGGTATCGCCAACGTTGCCAATGAAGAAAAGACCATCGAACTGATGACCCTGACCGCCGAACCGGGCGTGCTCGGCGGCATCCCGGCCGGTGGACTCAACTTTGGCGCCGCCAGCAATACCCAGGCGATCATCGACCAGCCCTCGCAGTTCGATTTTTACGATGGAGGCGGTCTGGACATTGCCTTCCTGGGCATGGCGCAGGTTGATCAGCAGGGCAACGTCAATGTCAGCAAGTTCGGCAACCGCCTGGCCGGCGCCGGTGGCTTCATCAATATCAGCCAGAATGCCAAGCGGGTGGTGTTCGTCGGCACCTTTCTCGCCGGTGGCACGGTGCGCATCGAAGAGGGCCAGTTGCACGTCGTTACGCCCGGCACCGGCCGCAAGTTCCTCAAGGAAGTCGAACACCGCACCTTCAGCGGCTCGCACGCGGTCGCCAAGGGCCAGCCGGTGCTGTACATCACCGAGCGCTGCGTGTTCCAGCTCACCGCCGATGGCATGGAACTGGTGGAAATCGCCCCCGGTATTGATCTGCAGCGCGACATCCTTGCGCATATGGATTTCCAGCCGGTGCTCAAGCAGCCGCCACAACTGATGGATGGGCGTATCTTCCAGCCCGAGCCGATGGGCCTGCGCCGCGCCCTGCTGCGCCTGCCGATCGAGCAGCGCTTTACCTACGATGCCGAGGACGATCTGTTCTTCGTCAATCTGGAAGGCTATGAAATCAAGACCCTGGAGGACGCCGAAGCGATTCGCCAGCAGGTGACCCGGCACCTGACGCCGCTCGGCCGCAAGACCTATGCCGTGGTCAACTACGACAATTTCAGCATCGATCCGGATCTGATCGACCCCTACACCGACATCATCAAGGATCTGATGAACCGCTTCTATTCCGGCGTCACCCGCTACACCACCAGCGCCTTCCTGCGCATGAAGCTCGGCGATGCTCTGGAACAGCGCGACGTTGCCCCGCACATCTACGAAAGCGCCGGCGCAGCCCGCCGCCATCTGCGCGAGGCCCAATCCGGCCTGACTGAGGAGGAACTGCGCATCGCCAGCTACGGCGGCACCGGCTGATGCGTGCAGCCCGGCGTGCGCGGCAGGGCCGCCGGGTCTATGCTGTATTGCAGCGCAGCATCGCGCGTTGCGAGGGATCGGTCATGACTACTGCCCTGTTCGTCGTCGCCACCGAGAAGCGGGTTGGCCTGACCACGGTCGCTCTCGGCCTGGTCCACGCCCTGGACCGTGAAGGCATCCCGGTCGGCTTCTGCAAACCCATTGCCCAGCCACACGCTACCGACACCGGCCCGGAACGCTCGACCCGGCTGGCGCGCATTGTCACCAGCCTGAACCCGCCCGAGCCGATCCCGGTCGCCGAAGCCGAAAACCTGCTGGGTCACGATCAGGAAAATATGCTGCTTGAAGAGGTGATCGCCCGCTACGAACAGGCCGCGCAAAAAGCCAGTGTGGTGGTTGTCGAGGGCCTGGTCGACACTGAGGAACAGCCATTCGGCACCCTGCTCAACGCCAAGATCGCCCGTAGCCTTGATGCACGTATCATCATCGTCACCGCCCCCGGCCGCGACACCCCGCGCCAGATTGCCGACACCGTGGAAGTAGTCGCCCAGTCCTACGGCGGCATCCGCCATGAGCGCATGCTCGGCTGCATCATCAACCTGCTCGACGCGCCAGTAGACCCGGTCGGCCACATCCGTTTCGACTTCAGTCGCACCGAGGAATGCCCGCAGCCCGGCCACACCGCTGAACTGCAGGCCGAATGTGCCCGGCACTGGCCACGGACCTTCAGACTGCTCGGCTGCATTCCCTGGCAGCGCGAACTGATTGCGCCACGGGTGCGCGACATCATGCCGATGATCGGCGCGCAGATTCTCAATGCCGGGCAGCTCGACCGGCGCGTCACCCACGTTGCCCTCGGCGCGCGGACCCTGGCCAACAGTTGCCCGGAACTGCGCTCCGGCGCGATGCTGATTACTCCGGGTGATCGCGAGGATCTGCTGCTGGCGGCCTGCATGGCCGCGATCGGTGGTACCCATGTCGCCGCCGTGCTGCTCACCGGCGGCATCAAACCCGATCCGCGCATCTGGACCCTGTGCATGCCGGCGCTTGAGGCCGGCCTGCCGATCCTGACCATTCCCCACAGCACCATGCAATCAGTGCTGTACCTGCCCTATCTGAATCTGGAAATCCCGCTCGATGATCGCGACCGCATGCAGCGCGCGGTGGATATCGTGGCCGCGCATGTCAGCCTGGAGTGGAAGGAACCCCTGCTCAGCCAGATTGAGGAACGGCGACTCAGCCCGCCGGCTTTCCGCCATATGCTGGTGGAGCGGGCCAGTCGCGCCCGCAAGCGCATCATCCTCCCCGAGGGCAACGAGCCGCGCACCCTTGAAGCGGCGATCATCTGTCATCAGCGCGGCATTGCTCACTGCGTGCTGATGGGCGATGCCGGGCGCATGCAGCGCCTGGCCGCCCGCCATGGTTTGCGCCTGCCACCGGATATGGAAATCATTGATCCCACCGCCATCGCCCAGCGGCATATCGACGCCATGGTAGCGCTGCGCGCCCACAAGGGCCTCAGTCCGGCTCTGGCCGAGGAGCAGTTGCATGACCCGGTGGTGCTCGGCACGGTGATGCTGCATCTGGACGAGGTCGATGGGCTGGTGTCCGGCGCGGTACATACCACCGCCAACACCATCCGCCCGGCGCTGCAGATGATCAAGACCGCGCCCGATGCTCAACTGGTGTCGTCGATCTTCTTCATGTGCCTGCCCGAACAGGTGCTGGTCTATGGCGACTGCGCCATCAATATCATGCCCAACGCTGAGGAACTGGCCGACATCGCCATCCAGAGCGCCGATTCCGCTCAGGCCTTTGGCATCACCCCGCGAGTGGCGATGCTCAGCTATAGCACCGGCACCTCGGGCAGTGGCAATGATGTACAAAAGGTCAAGAACGCGACCCGCATCGCCCGCGAACGCCGTCCGGACCTGCTGATCGATGGACCGCTGCAATACGACGCAGCAGCGATCAAGGCCGTTGCCGAGAGCAAGGCACCGGACAGTCAGGTGGCCGGGCGGGCGACGGTGTTTATCTTTCCGGATTTGAACGCCGGCAACACGACCTATAAGGCCGTGCAGCGCAGCGCCGAGGTGATCAGCATCGGACCGATGCTACAGGGCTTGAACAAGCCGGTGAATGACCTGTCACGCGGGGCGCTGGTCGAGGATATCGTGTTCACCATTGCCCTGACCGCGATTCAGGCCGAGCAGGCGGCGGCGCGCAAGCGCAGCGGACGCTGAAAAGCGCGCCCGACGCTCAGAATCGCTCGAAGACTTCAACCCGCGCCGGCGGCAGGTTGCTCCAGACGATCTTGCTCGACAGGCGGCGAAAACGCGGCAGCAGCCGCAGCTGGGTACCGCGCAGGTCATAGGTATACTGGATCAGCGGATGGCCCGGCAGCAGCAGGGTTTCGAACTGCTGGCTGATGGCGCGGGTGACTGCAGGCGGCAGGGAACGCAGCGGCAGGCTGGACACGATGCTGCCGATGCCGCCGCTGCGCACCCGGTCATGCTCCAGCAGATGGGCGAGTTGCGCAGCATCGCCCTGAATGACCCGCAACTGCGGGAAGCGCTGGCGCAGGTGATTGGCCAGAATCGGCGAGCGCTCGATCACCACCAGCTTCCAGGACGGCACGCCGTGCTTGAGCAACGCCATCGTGACCGCGCCGGTGCCGCCGCCCAGCTCCACCACCAACCCTTCCCGATCCAGCGGTACCCGCGAAGCCATGCTGCTCGCCAGCGCCGGCGTACTCGGACAGGCCGCGCCCATGGCACGCGGATTCGCCCAGATTTCCCGGGTGAACAGCGCCAGTGAAGCGGCGCCAGGATTTTGCAGCAGACCCTTTACAAGACGTTTCATATCCCATCCAGACAGCACGAAATCAACAAACCGGCGTTTTCACACCAAGCCTGCAGCGGCATGGCGGAACGACCGGAACCGACACTTCGGCAAACAACCGGGCGGCAAGGACCGACCCGGACTGGGCTGAAGCATGACCAGCACAGGGCCAACCGACGGCATTTTACTGCAACGCGGCACGGCGGTCTTGATACTGAACGACCGGCGCGCTTTCAGCGAGGTTTTTTGCCGCGTGTTGGCATCGAAATGGCGGCAGAGTGCCATGATGGGCAGTGGAAAATCGCCGCCAGCACCAGCACTGGCGACGGTGCAGGCCGGTTCAGGCGTTGGTGGAGGTGCGCAATGCTTCCTGCTCGGCCTCGAACAGCACCGATGCGATCTGGTGCAGGCCCTCTTCCTCGGCGATCTCAGAGATTTCCTCCCACGAGGCGCCCCGGTCGATAGCGGCGGCAGTTTTACTGTCGGCGGGCAAATCCTGACGGGCCGCCTGGATAAAGGTATCGGTGGCTGCGCCCGCTTCCTCGACGGCATCCGGCCCATCGCGCAGGGCTTCCTGCTCGGCCTCGAACAGCACCGAAGCCAGCTTGTGCAGACCCTCAGCCTCGGCCAGTTCGGAAATCTCCTCCAGGCTGGCACCCCGGTCGATGGCGGCGGCGGTCCTGCTGTCGGCGGGCAGATCGTCCCGGAACGACTGGAGCATGGCAGCGATATTTCTCATCTCCACGGATCAAAACTCCTTGGGTGGTGGTGGGTAAAGCCAGGTGAATCGCGTTTGGGCCCTTGCGGGGCTGGGCCCGTTATCGTTTGCATACGCGTTATAGAGTCTATGGCCTCGGCGGGGAAAAACAACGTTCGCCCCGCCGCCATGCTCAGTGCAACACCAGCCGTGCCCGACGTGCCTCGATTTCAACCATGGGGTCAATGAGGCTGAACAATTCGCGCAGCAGTGGGCGGCGCTCCTTGTCGGCGATGGCCTGCTCCAGGGTGTAATGGAATGGAGCGCGGGCACCGTGGTAGTCGGTCACCGCGCCGATCTGCTCAAAGGAAAAGCCCATGATCTGCAGGTGACGCGCCAGCCAGGGCTCCATCATCGAGAAGCTGTGGCGACAGCGGGTCATCACCGCCAGTGACAGCACTGACATGAACAGGGCAAAGCTGAGCAGCGGAAAGGCACGGTATTCATCGCCATTGCTGAGCGGGATGGCTGCGCTCGCGCCCACCGGTGAATCATGTTCGCCGTGGCGGCGCCGGAAGTGGCTGGACACCGCCAGCCGCGAGATCTCGCAGACGCCATCGTGGCGCAGGCGACTGGGATACATATTGTCATCACGCAGGCTGGCGGCGCAGTAACGCTCGATAGGCAGGATGATCTTATCATCGTCGCCGGAGTGGATGAGGCGCACACAACCGGCAGCCAGGCCACTGTGCCGGTGCAGGATCAGACAGTGGGTGGCGTGCTCATCGTAGTCATCATGCTCCAGACCACCGGGGCAATCCTCCTCACGCTCGAATTGGAATTCCTTGCAGAACACTTCATAGCGTACCTGCTGCACCTTGCGCATAAGCTCCGGGGTATCGGCAATCGCCACCACGAAGTACTGCTGGAAAGGCTCCATCATATCTCGGAAGCTTTTCATGGGATTTACTCGAAGCTCCTGTCGTGCGTTGACGATTTACCCAAAACAGCGGATTCGTGGATCGCGGTTCATGCTACCACTGGCCAGCAGGGCCAGCACCTTATGCAATAAAAAAGTTACAAAATAAATTCATTAAGAAACAAGAAATTTTGATCATATAGTAATTTTAGCAATTTTCACGTTATACGCTAGGCTTGATGGCTGAGGATAATTTATCCGGTGCATTTTTCAGCAGTTACACCATCCCGGAATCCTCCTGCTGAACACCGCGCCGGTCGCGAGTGGTTTTTGCAAAGCTGGCTACAATCAAAGCAGGGTCTTCTTAAAAACCTCTATGTCGATGGGGCTTTTATCAGTAAAGCCAAACAAAAAACCGCTTTGGATTAAGCCGTCAACTACCCCCGCCTGAAGGCGGGAGCTTGTGAAAACAGGCTTGGTTGACCAGCCTAAGCCCGCCTAACCTGGATGTTGAAAGGGGCTACGTTGCGTAGAGGTTCAAGACCTACCTTGGGATGCTTCCTCAGTCCCAAGCTCTAGAAGCCCTGGTTGCAGACACGCATAGGGTAAGCACGAAACGGATTGGGGCGTAATGCCGCTACGCAACATTGGCGAGGGGAGCGAAGCCGCAAGGCTTCCGTCACCAGGCCCTTTACGGGGCAGAGTCTCACGACCCGGCAGGTGGAAAGCCTGCACCCATTCAACTCTCTGATAGCTGACCTAACAGGAGAGCGAGAAGAGGGGAACGCTTCGCGTTCCGCGCTATCCCTCCCCGCCCTAAAG
>RXIX01000022.1 GCA_003989075.1 Candidatus Competibacteraceae bacterium
CCGCCGCGCGCCTCCGATGCCTATGTGACCTATCTGTTCGATCGCTACGCCGAGGGTTTCGATGCCCACCTGCTTGAGGGGTTGCGCTATCAGGCACCGCAGCTGCTGGCTGCGGCGCTGGCCGAGGCGCTGGGGCCGCCAGCCGGCGCGCTGACGGTGCTGGATGCCGGCTGCGGTACCGGGCTGTGCGGGCCACTGCTGCGCCCTTACGCGCGCGAACTGGTCGGCGTCGATCTGTCGCCGCGCATGCTGGACAAGGCCCGCGCGCGCGGTGGTTATGATCAGCTGGTTGCGGCCGAACTGACCCTGTTCCTGAGCGAGCGGCCGGCCTGCTATGAGCTGATCGTCTCGGCCGATACCCTGGTGTACTTTGGCGATCTGTCGCCGGTGCTGATGGCGGCGGCCGGCGCACTGCGTCCGGGTGGCTGGCTGGCCTTTACCGTCGAGGCTTTGGAAGATCCGGCGGCGGCGACCGGTTTCCGCATCAATCCGAGTGGCCGCTACAACCACAGTGCCGACTATGTACGCCAGACCCTGGCGGCGGCGGGCTTGACGCTGCGGCGTCTGAGCAATGCCACCCTGCGCCAGGAAAACGACCAGCCGATGGTCGGTTATCTGGTGCTGGCCGATAAGCCTGGTGCAGCGCTGGGTTGATTGCTGGATTCTTGGCCGCCACGCGGCTATCTTGACAACGGTCCGCGTCGCCAAGTGGAAATCGCACAGATCGCGCGGCTGTCCAGCCCGTTCCAGGAGAGCACTTCTGATGGTCGAGTTCGAAGCAATACGACAGTTGATCGGCGAAATACTGCAATTGGGTGACCGGATTCGTGGCTTCGGCCCGGACAGTCCTTTACTGGGCAGCATTCCCGAATTCGACTCGATGGCAGTGGTGACCCTGCTCAATGCTCTGGAAGAGCAGTTCGGCATCGAGGTCGCCGACGACGAGATCAGTGCCGAGACGTTTGAAACCTTTGGCCGCGTGCATGACTTCGTGTGCGCCAAGCTGGCCGCGGCCTGAGCGGACGGTGATCGAGCCCTTCTGGCTGCCCGGTTGCCAGGGTGCGCTGTATGCCCTGCATTACCCGCCGGCGACCGGGACGCCGCGCGCGGCAGTGCTGTGCGTGTCGCCGTTCGCTGAAGAGATGAATAAGGCGCGGCGCATGCAGGCCCTGCAGGCCCGGCAACTGGCGGCGGCCGGGTTCGGTGTGCTGATCGCCGATCCCTATGGCACCGGCGACAGTGCTGGCGAGTTCGAAGCGGCGCGCTGGGACGACTGGCGGGCTGACCTGCTCACGCAGGTGTGCTGGCTGCATGATCGGGGTTATGGGACCGTACTGCCGTGGGGTGTGCGTCTGGGCGCGCTGCTGGCGATGGAACTGGCGGTGGAACTGGCCGCGCCGCGCCTGCTGCTCTGGCAGCCGGTCAGTGACGGTAGCCAGTATCTGCGCCAGTTTCTGCGCCTGCGTCTGGCTGCCGAGCGGCTCAAGGGCAGCAGCGAGACCCTGGACGGCTTGCAGACCCTGCTGGCCGCCGGGCAGAGCGTCGAGGTGGCCGGCTATATGCTGCATCCGCAACTGGCAGCGGCCCTGGCGCAGGCACGCCTGCAACGACCGATGGCCGGGATGCGGGTGGACTGGTTCGAGCTGGCCAGCGATCCGGCGCGTAGTCTGGCGCCGCTGAGCACGCGCCTAGTGGCGGACTGGCGCCAGCACGGGGTTGCGGTCGAAGCACAACGGGTGCATGGCGATCCGTTCTGGACCACGCAGGACATCAGTTGCGCGCCGGCCCTGTTGGCCGCGACCGTCGCGGCATTGAGCGGGGGCGCGTGACGTTATGACGGCGGAACGTGTGCTGCTGTTCACCTGCCAGGGGCTGAGCCTGCCCGGCATCCTGCATCCAGGTGCGCCGGACGCATCGCGTGGCGTGCTGGTGGTGGTCGGTGGGCCGCAATACCGGGTGGGCAGTCATCGCCAGTTTGTGTTGCTGGCCCGCGATCTGGCGGCGGCGGGCGTACCGGTGCTGCGTTTCGACTGTCGTGGCATGGGCGATGCCGAGGGTGAGTTTCCCGGTTTCGAGGATCTCGATGCTGACCTGGCCGCCGCCATCGACGCCTTTTTTACCCAGGTGCCGAGCCTGCGCGAGGTAGTGATCTGGGGTCTGTGCGATGCAGCCTCGGCGGCGCTGTTCTACGCAGGCAGCGATACGCGGGTGCGCGGGCTGGTCCTGCTGAATCCGTGGCTGCGCACCGGAGCCGGCGAGGCGCGCGCCTATCTGCGCCATTACTATCTGGCCCGGCTGTTGAATCCCGATCTATGGCGCAAGATTCGCCGTGGTGAATTTGCCTTCGGCGCTGCGCTGCGCGGGCTGCTGGACCTGATCATGCGGGCTGGACGCGGGGCCCGTGAGTCGGCCCGGCAGGCGCTGGTACCGGCGGCGAGTGCTGCGGTCGCGCCGGCGCCGCTGCCCGAACGCATGGCAGATGGCTGGCAGTGCTTCACCGGACCGATCCTGCTCATTCTCAGCGGTGACGACCTGACTGCGGCGGAATTTCGCGATACCACCCGGGCTTCGCGGCGCTGGCGGCGCCTGCTGGCTGAGCCGCGGGTGACGATCCGCGACTACCCGGAAGCCAACCATACCTTCTCCCGGTGCGAATGGCGTGACCAGGTGGCGGTGTGGACCCGCGACTGGCTGCGGGCGTGGTAAGAGAGTCCTGAGCCTTTCCTGGAGGGATCCCGATGCGAGTCCTGCGTGCCTTGGCCAAGCTGGCTCAATACTACCTGATCGGCATCGGCCTGCTGGCGCACGTCGCGCTGGCCATTGCTCTGTGGCAGGTTCTGGCGCAGTCGCAATTGACCGTACGCCAGCTGCTGGTCAAGGTCGCCGAGAAGGCCGGCATTGCCTCGCCGACTCTGGTGAGCTGGGTGTCGCCGGCGCCGCGCTATGCCGATGTGCGCTTTGAGGGTCGCCTGCGGGCCAGTCATCCACGCATCCTGCTGCCGGAGCTGGCCCAGTGGTCGCGCGTGGGCACGCCGCCGCTGATGGCGGAACGCGCCGCACTCTACAAGCAACGTGGCATGGACGATATGTCCACCTGCGGGCCGGGTGATATCCTCGGGCTGACCACCTGCTGGCTGCTCTACGGTGAAGCTGAACAGGCCGAACCGCTGCTGCGGGCGCTGCGCGCGTTCGTCGTGGAGACGCCGACAGTCAACGGTTACGGTAACGCCTGGCAACTGGCCTTTGCCTACGATTTCATCCGCCTGTATCCGGCGCTGTCGCCGATTGACCGGGCGCAGTTCGAGGCCCGCATCGAGGAAGCGCTGCGTGAGACATTGCGGGTGCTGGACGAATCCTCAGCCTCGCTCTGGCACGGGCGCAGCTCGCTGGCGGCCATTGCCTGGCTGTGCGCGGTGGTGCTCGACCCGGACAACAATGGCCCCCGCGCCGCGTTACAGGCTCGCGCCCAGCGCCATTTCCTGGAGACCATCGCTGCCCTGGAACTGACCGAGGGCTGGCCGGAAGGCTACAACTACTGGATTCAGGAGCGCGCCTTCCTGGTCGTGCTGGCGGCCTCGGCCTATCTGAACGGCGTTGAGGACAGTCGTCAGGCCGCGCGGGTGCGCAATGCCCTGCGCCGGGTGGGCTACTGGACGGTATACGCCACCCGGCCCGATCAGCGCATCGAAGGTCTCGGTGACGAAGGTTCGCGCGTCGATCTAAAGGACGAAACCCGCCGGGTCATCGACCTGATCGCCCAAGCCACCCGTGACCCGGTGCTGGCCGGCTACTCGCGCTATCTGGAGCGCCTGCACGGTCGCGAGAGCTATTACCGTGATTACCGCTGGGGCTTTGCTCTGTTCAATGACCCGCGTCTGGAACCCATTGGCGGCGGCCGTCTGGAGGGTTTCCAGGGCCTGCTGCCGACAGCGGAGCTGTTTGGCCGTGACAGCCTTAATCTGGCCTATCTGCGTTCCGACTGGTCAGCGGATGCGACCTTTATCAGTTTCCGCGCCGGGGGTCTGTTCACCCATCACGGTCACTATGATGCCGGTCATTTCAGCCTGTACAAGGGCGCGCCGCTGGCGATCAACAGCAGCGTCTACGGCGATTTCTTCGGCCCCAACCGCCTCAATTACTCCATCCGCAGCATTGCCAAGAACACCCTGCTGATTCTGCGCCCCGGCGAGACGGTGCGACCCAACCGCTTTTTCAGCAACAACGTCGCCGACGGTGGCCAGCGGGTGGTATTGCCGACCGGCAGCGCCATCGGCAGCGTCGCTGACTGGCTGGCCAACCGCAGTCGTGGCCTGTATCTGCAGGGCGGTCAGGTGCAGCACTTTGAACAGCAGTCCGGTGATTACGCCTATATCGCCGCTGATTTGACCGATGCCTATAACACGCCGGCGCACGATGAGGGTGGTCGTGGTGGCAAGGTCGAGCGCGTGCTGCGGCAACTGCTGTACCTGCCGGGCGAGGACCGCCTGCTGGTCCGCGACCGGGTGCGCGCAGTGCAGGCGGCTTATGTTAAAAAGTGGCTGCTGCACACGGTCGGGCAACCGCAGGTAGCGGATGCACAGCTGCTGCGCGGCGATCCGGACAACGGTATTTTGCAAAGTCGTGCCGCAGTCGCCCAGGTGCATAACGGCCGTGGCTGGTTGCAAATACAGCGCCTGCTGCCCGAGGATGCGCTGATCCGCGTGGTCGGCGGCCGCGATTATCAGTACTACGTCGAGGCCGATGGCGATGACACGCGCCTGGATGGTTTGAACATCATGGAAGGATCCAATCTCAAGCCGTGGTTCGATGTGGGTTTTTGGCGGCTGGAGATTCAGCCGGCCGCACCGCGCCAGGACGATACCTTCCTGGTGGTGCTGACACCCTCCGTGGATGCGCCGCGTCCGCTGTTGGCCTTGCCATTGACGCTGGAACCGCGCGGCGACGGGGTCGTGACTGATGCCTCGGCGACGCTGTTCCTCGCCGATGATGCAAGCGGCGAGGTGCGGCTGAAGTTGCCGGTAGCCAGTGGTACGCTGCGGGTGATCGGTCTGCCGCCGCTGGCCCGTGCCACGCTGCAGGCTGAAACCGACACCGGGCCGGCGCGCACCGTGACCGCCAGTGCCGCTGGGGTGGCGGTTTTCAGCGGTCCGCTGAGCATTGCGCCGGGGCGCTGGCGCGTGCGCTGGCAGTAGCGGTCGACCGGCTCGACCACTGTTCGGCTAGAAAGGCTGGAATCCGCTGCTCCAGCCAGTACTCGGCCCGCCAGGGCCAGCGTCCGCCAACGAAGCCGACATGGCCGCCGCCGCCGCTCAATTCCAGATGGGTGCAGGCAGACAGTTCAGCCGGGTCCGGGATCGCCTCGGGCAGCATAAAGGGGTCATCGTGGGCGTGCAGGATCAGGGTTGGCACCGCGATATGGCGCAGATAAGGGCGGCAACTGGCGCGGGCATAATAGTCGTCAACCCCGGCGTAGCCATGCAGAGGCGCGGTTACCCGGTCATCGAAGGCGTAGAAATCGCGCAGCTGGGCCAGTTCGTCCAGCGTCACCGGCCCATCGGCGCGCTGCTGGAATTTGGCGCGATAGCTGCGCCGCAATGCATGCAGCAGGTGGTGCTGATAGAGTCGTGACAGGCCGCGCCCCATGCGCCGTGCCGCGCTGTCGAGCAGAAACGGCACCGACACCGCAACCGCTGCCTGTACTGGCGCTGAGCTGCCAGCCTCGCCCAGCCACTTAAGCAGGGCATTGCCGCCAAGCGAGTAGCCGACCACGGCCAGCGGCGTTGCCGGTTCGCGCTGGTGCAGCAGTTGTGCAACGTGGGCAAGATCGGCGGTATCGCCAGCGGAATAGCCACGCGCCAAGCGGTTGGGCATGCCGCTGCAGCCGCGAAAATGCATCACCACGCCGCGCCAGCGCCGGGCGACGCAGGCCGCCAGCAGCCCACGTGCATAGTGGGATCCGCTGGAACCCTCCAGCCCGTGCAGCAGCAGCACCTGCGGACCCTGCGTGCCGCCGGTCCAGTCCAGATCGAGATGATCGCCATCCGGCAGGGTCAGTCGCTCCCGGCGCAGGGCGGGACGCGGCCGCCGCCGGCACAGCACCGGCCACAGGGTCTGGGCATGCGGATTGGCCAGCCACCAGGGTGGGCGAAAGGTAGAAGCGATCAGCACGGGCGTGGCGCAGTGCGGTTCAGAAGCGCATCGAGAGCGACTGAAACACGTCCTGGGTCATGTTCTGCAGCATGCTCAGAGCGTCCCAGTCATCCCAGGATTCCTGAATCAGGCCGTTTTCAATGCGATGAAAACTGGTGCCGGTCACCGCCAGGGATTGCCCGCTCGGCGCGATGCCCATGAATTCGCCCTGATGGGTGCCGTGGGCGATCCAGCGCGTGGCGACCTGGCTGCCTTCGGCGATCTGGTCCTGAATCTCGAAGCGGATGTTCGGGGAAGCAATATGAAACATCATGACCAGTTGCTTGAACGCCTCGGCGCCGCGCACCGGTTGCGGCAACGTGGCGATATGGCCGATGTAATCGGTCGCGATGAGCGTATCGACCGCTTTCAGGTCACAGGCGCTCCAGATGACTTCAAAATTGCGCCGGACCAGCGCCTTGTTAGCTTCCAGTGTCTTGTTATCGGACATCGACAATCCTGCCTTCATAGCGAGAGTGGGCGAAGGTGACGGGGATGACGGTCTTGCGGTTCCGGCCCTCCAGGCCGCTTGACCGGTTTGTGCTTGCGCTATCTGCCGCGGGTTTTGGAGTATGCGCATCACAGTGTAGTTCGTTCCACCGGGCGCTGCCACGGAGCCGGACGGATCAGACCTGCTATAATTAATCCCTTCCCAAAACCGGCATCGCGCTGCGTGTCCGGGCGGGGAATTCCATATAACTATATGAAAGATAAAGCGCTATTGAAGTCCGCGCGCGAAGGCCAGCGGATGGTGCCGCCGACCTGCACGCTCCTCCAACAACCGACCGTGAGAGATCGGATGATGCAGCAACAAAGCCCGTCGTATATCCAGGATATCGAAGCGTGTATCGATGAAATCATCGCTCGGGTTGGCAAGCGAATCGTGCTGGGTATCCCGCTGGGGATCGGCAAGCCCAATCCGCTGGTTAACGCGCTATACCGGCGGGTCAAGGCCGATCCGACACTGTCGCTGAAGATTGTCACCGCGATCACGGTCGAAACGCCAAAAGGTTCGAGCGATCTGGAAAAGCGTTTCCTGGGGCCTTTCGTCGAGCGGGTGTTTGGCAACTACCCCGATCTCGAATACGCAGTCGATCTGCGCACCGGCCAGACCCCGCCCAATTTTGAAGTGGCCGAGTTCTTCTTCAAGCCGGGCGGCTTCATGAACGTGCCGATGCAGCAGCAGAACTACATCAGCACCAACTATACCTATGCCGCGCGCGACCTGATGGACAACGGCATTAACGTGCTGGCCCAGCAGGTGGCCAAGCGCGAGGTTAACGGTGAACTGCGTTTCAGTCTGGGCAGCAACCCCGATGTGACCCTGGATCTGTTGATCATGGTGGCCCGCGCCCGCGCCGAGGGCCGGGCCATGGTGACCGTTGCCGAGGTCAACCGGGAAATGCCGTTCATGTACAACGACGCCGTGGTCGAGCCCGCCGATTTTGACCTGGTGATCGACAATCCGGCCTACGATTTTCAGCTGTTTGGCGCGCCCAACATGCCAGTGGAGCCGGCTGATTACCTGCTGGGGCTGCAGGCCAGTGCCCTGATCCGCGATGGCGGTACTTTGCAGATCGGTATCGGTTCGCTCGGCGATGCCATCGTCTATGCCTGCCAGTTGCGCCAGCAGCAGAACGCGCTCTACAACCAGTTGTTGTCCGAACTGCGCATCCGTGACCGCTACAGCGCCCTGATCGAGCGCATCGGCGGCACCAGCGCCTTTGAACAGGGGCTGTACGGGTCCAGTGAGATGTTTGTCAACGGGTTCCTGTATCTGTACCGCGATGGCATCCTCAAGCGTCATGTCTATGACAGCGAGCCTCTGCAGCGGCTGCTCAACGAAGGCGCGATCAGCGAGGCGGTCGATGAGCGCACCCTGCGGGTGTTGCTGGAGCACGCGGTAGTGCCGGCCCGGCTCGGTGCGGCCGATGTGGATTTCCTGCACCGCTTTGGCATTTTCAACGAGCAGTTGCGCTATCAGGACGGCGCCTTGCTGGTGCAGGGCACGCCGTTTCCGGCCGATCTGGCGTGCCCGGAAACCTGGGCGGCGGTCGTGGCGAATGGGCTGGGCACGCGGCTTAAGGGCGGCATTGTGATGCACGGTGGCTTTTTCATGGGGCCGCAGAGTTTCTACAAGGCGCTGCGCGAAATGCCCGAGGCGGAAAGCCAACAGATCTGCATGACCACCGTGCAGCGGGTCAACCACCTGTTCGGCGAACATCAGGCTCTGGCGCGCCTGCAGCGGCGTGATGCACGCTTCATCAACACCACCATCATGGTCACCCTGCTCGGTGCAGCGGTATCCGATGGCCTGGAAAACGGTCAGGTGATCAGCGGCGTTGGCGGCCAGTACAACTTTGTGGCCATGGCCCACGAAATGCCCGATGCCCGCTCGATCCTGATGCTGCGCAGCACCCGCGAGAGTGGTCTGAACGTCAGTTCCAATATTGTCTGGAACTACGGCCACATCACCATTCCGCGCCATCTGCGCGATATCGTGATCACCGAATACGGCATTGCTGAGCTGCGTGGCCGTTCTGATCGCGAGGTGGTGACTGCGCTGCTCAACATCGCTGATTCGCGCTTCCAGCCGGAGCTGCTGGAGAAAGCCAAGCGCGCCGGCAAGATTCCTGGCGATTACGAGATTCCCGAGAAGTTCCGCCAGAACACGCCGGCGCGGGTGCAGGCACAGATCGGGCGCTACAAGGCGCAGGGTCTGTTCCCTGATTTTCCACTGGGCAGCGATTTTACCGAGGAGGAAATCGTGCTCGGCCGGGTCTTGAAGAGCCTCAAGGCGCGGCTGGCAACCAAGGGCGATTTGATGAAGACCATCGTCAAGGCGGTAACGGTCGGCACGGCGCCGCAAGCGGCCCAGCGCTATCTGGCCCGCCTGCAGCTTGATCAGCCAGCCGGGCAGAAGGAGAAGCTGATTCAAAAGCTGATCGTGGCCGAACTGGCGGCTTGCGGTTATCTGTGAGTCTGTGAGGAAGCCCGCGACATCTGTGCTCGGGGAGAGGCAGATCGCGGGCCGGTTGAGGGCGGAAGCGGAAATTCAGCAGTCTGGATGCCTTTTCTCCTGATGCCTCTCCCGCGAGCGGGAGAGGTACGTTCATAGAGGTCTTTTTACGAACGCGCAAGAGGGTGTTCAGGCGCTCACTCAGGCTGCGCGAGTGCCGGTTTCGCATCCGCAGCGGATGCGGGGGCCGTTGCTTTCCTGGTGCCTGCAGCAGTCCCGGCGATCTCGGTGACCTCGACAACCTCGGCCTCGGCCTCGATCGGTGGGGCTTCCGGCAGTGGCTGCGGACGCAGCACAATGCCACCGAGCGGCGGCAGGGTCACGCTGATCGAGTAGGGCTTTTCCATCCAGGGCCGTTCCTCGGCGATCAGGTCTACCCCGCCATTGCCGACGCCGCTGCCACCGTAATAGTGGGAATCGGAGTTGAGCGCTTCGGTGTAATGGCCCAGGCGCGGCACGCCGATGCGATAACCGTGGCGCGGCACCGGGGTGAAGTTGACGATGACGATCAGGAAGTCATCATCCTTCTTGCGCAGGTAGCTGAGGATAGATTGCTCGGCATCATGGCAGTCGATCCACTCGAAACCCGGCCATTCGAAATCATGGTGATACAGTTCCGGGCGGTCGTGGTAGAGCCGGTTCAGGTCCTTGACCAGCACGTGCATGCCTTGGTGGTACCCGTACTGCAGCACATACCAATCCAGCGTGGTGGCGCTGTTCCACTCGGTGCCCTGGCCGAACTCGGTGCCCATGAACAGCAGTTTCTTGCCGGGATGAGTGAACATGTACAGATACAGCAGGCGCAGGTTGGCAAAGCGCTGCCACTCGTCGCCCGGCATCTTGTTGACCATCGAGCCCTTGCCGTGCACCACTTCGTCATGGGAGAACGGCAGCATGAAGTTTTCGGTGAAGCAATACAGCATGCTGAAGGTCAGCAGATCATGGTGGTACTTGCGGTGAATCGGATTCTGCGCCATGTAGCGCAGGGTGTCGTTCATCCAGCCCATGTTCCACTTCATGCTGAAGCCCAGCCCGCCTAGATAGGTCGGACGGGTGACCTGCGGCCAGGACGTCGATTCCTCGGCAATCACCAGCGCGCCCGGATGTTCGCTGTGCACTACGGTGTTCAGTTCGCGCAGGAAGTCGATCGCTTCCAGGTTCTCGCGGCCGCCGTACTTGTTGGGAATCCACTCGTCAGCCTTGCGCGAGTAGTCCAGGTACAGCATCGAGGCGACGGCATCCACCCGCAAACCGTCAAGGTGGAATTCCTCGATCCAGTACAGGGCGCTGGAAAGCAGGAAGTTTTTCACCTCGTAGCGGCCGAAGTTGAAAATCAGCGTGCCCCAGTCGATGTGCTCGCCCTTGCGCGGATCGGCATGTTCGTAAAGCGGTTCGCCATCAAAGCGGGCCAGGCCAGCGGCATCCTTGGGGAAGTGCGCCGGTACCCAGTCGAGGATCACGCCGACTTCGTGCTGATGGCAGTAGTCCATGAAGTAGCGGAAATCGTCCGGCGTACCAAAGCGGCTGGTTGGGGCGTAATAGCCGGTGGTCTGGTAGCCCCAGGATGCATCGTAGGGATGCTCGGTGATCGGCAGCAGTTCGATATGGCTGAAGCCGAGTTCCTTGACGTAATCGACCAGCTGGTGGGCCAGTTCGCGGTAATTCAGAAATTCACCTTCCGGCCCGCGCCGCCAGGAGCCCAGATGCACCTCGTAGATCGACATCGGCCGGTGCAGCCAGTCGGCAGCTTTGCGCTGTTCCAGCCATTCGCCATCGCGCCAGGCATACTGGTTAGGGCGGGTCACGATTGAGGCGGTGCTGGGGCGCAGTTCCGCCTGCTGGCCATAGGGATCGGATTTGAGGAACACCGCGCCGCTGTGGCGGTTGCGGATCTCGAACTTATACAGGTCGCCCGAGCGCAGGTTGGGGATGAACAACTCCCAGACGCCACTGCCGCCGCGAACCCGCATCATGTGCACGCGGCCATCCCAGCGGTTGAAGCTGCCGACCACACTGACCCGCTCGGCATTAGGCGCCCACACCGCGAACAGTACACCGGCGACGCCATCGACGGTATGCGGATGCGCGCCGAGGAGACGGTAGGCATGCCAGTGCTTGCCCTCGCCAAACAGGTACAGGTCGAAATCGGGCAGTTGCGGTGGAAAGCAGTAGGGGTCGTAGCTGATGTATTCGTGGTGATCAGCGTCACGCCAGATCAGCCGATAGCGCTCAGGAACCTGATCGATCTTGCCGTGCCACTCGAACAGGTCAGTGTTGGGAATGCGCTGCAACGGCAGATTACCCTCAGCAATATGGACTTCCTGGGCGTAGGGCAGATGGGCGCGCACGGTGACCATTCGCTTGTCCTGGGGATGACGGCCCAAAACGGCGAAGGGATCATGATGGCGGGCCTCAACGATACGTTGCAGTTCGGGGTGGAGTTTCGGACTCGTCACGTTTTTCATCCTGTTGTGTTGACGGTTGATGCCATGTCCGGCCCGATATGCGGTTCTCACCCGTAGCAGGAGCGGGCAGGAGAAACGCGAATGCTGCGGTGGGGGCTTGGACATGGGACACATCCCGAAGCCCGGCCTCGGGACGCGTGCGAATTGGCACTTATTTATCTAAGTATAACGCCGAATCGCTTAAAGGATGATTTGCTGTAGGGGTATCGATGGACATACTGGCCGGGCTATGCCAGCCGTGCTCATCACATGATTCCGCCGGCCCGGCCCCGGTTTCCATCGCGTCTGATAAAATTGAAAGTGCAGTACCAATCTTTATCATGCATGCAAAGGACGATCTCATGAATACCCATAAACTGTTGGCGTCTACGCTGATTTTAGGGTTTTCTCTGCTGGCGGGTTGCTCGGGAGAACAATCCAGCAAGCCGGTGAGCTTCCAGAAGGACGTGTATCCGATCCTGAAGGCGAGTTGCGCCGAGTGCCATACCGCGCCCGACGGCGAGGGTTACAAGAAGAGTGGTCTGGCGGTTGGTACCTACGAGGAACTGATGAAGGGAACCAAGATGGGTCCGGTGATCATCCCCGGCCAGAGCCTGAACAGCAGCCTGAACCGTCTGGCCGAGGGTCGACCGGGGGTTGATCCATCCATCCGGATGCCGCATGGCAAGGTTAAACTGCCCGAGTCACAATTGGCGATTCTGCGCCAATGGGTCGATCAGGGCGCCAAAAACAACTAGATCATGCTTGATCACGCCTGTCACGTCCGGTTCTTTGCCCCGGTTTACCGAGGATGGGAGCGGCGCTGGCCGGTACCGCAGGCTTAATGTCCTGCATTCCGTTCCGCTACAAACCCCCGCATGATTCGCCCGCCGCCGAGCGCGGCGGGTGCGTAACTCCTCACTCCTGTCCTGGGGATAGTTCATGGTCAGCTCTCGGCAGACCGCGCTGGCCGGCGCGGATTTCGATACATGGTTGGAGACCTTGCAGGCGCGCTGGTCGCGCGAACAGATCGAACAGGTTCGGCAGGCCTATCAACTGGGTGGTGCGCCGGAACTGGCGGTTGCCGACCTGCTGGTTGGCCTGGGCATGAACCACGATGTGGTGACGGCCGCACTGCTGCATGAGCCAGTCGCCAGCGATCAACTCGATCTGACAATGGTCCGGGATCGCTTCGGTCCGGCGATCGTGCGTCTGGTCGAAGGACTGACCAAGCTCAACGACATCGGCGAACTGCACCAGAGTGGTCGCCATGTGGGCAGTCAGCTGGAAAGCCTGCGCAAGATGCTGCTGGCGATGGCTCAGGACGTGCGCGTGGTGCTGATCCGTTTGGCCATGCAGCTGCACCTGCTACGCCGCCTGACCCGGGCGCCGGCCAGCGACGAAGAACGCCAGCGCCTCGCCCGCGAGACTCTGGATCTGTTCGCGCCGCTGGCCAATCGGCTGGGTATCGGCCGCATCAAGTGGGAAATGGAGGATCTGTCGCTGCGCTATCTGGAGCCGCTGGCCTATAAGCAGATCGCCGTGGCCCTGGACCAGCGCCGCGCCGATCGCGAGCATTACATCGCTGCGGTGGTCGAAGAGCTGCGCGGCCACCTGGTGCAGAACCGCATTCGCGCCGAGGTCAGTGGCCGGGTCAAGCACATCTACAGCATCTGGCGCAAGATGCAGCGCAAGCGGCTGTCGTTCGAGCAGATTTTTGACGTGCGCGCAGTGCGGGTGATGGTCGAGACCGTCAACGACTGCTACGCCGCGCTGGGCGTGGTCCATGCCCACTGGAACCATATTCACCAGGAATTCGACGACTACATCGCCCATCCTAAGCCGAACGGCTACCAGTCGCTGCACACGGCAGTGGTTGGACCAGAAGGGCGGACTCTGGAAGTGCAGATTCGCACCTTCGACATGCACCGCAATGCCGAACTGGGCGTTGCCGCGCACTGGCGCTACAAGGAAGGCGGCGATGCGCCCGGCAATGAGGCCGCGCAGCAGATTGCCTGGCTGCGGCAGATGCTCGAATACCGCGATGATGACAGCGATGAAGATGACTTGCTGGAGCGGTTCAAGGCCGAGGCCTTTCAGGACCGGGTCTATGCCATCACGCCCAAGGGCACCATCGTCGAATTGCCCCAGGGAGCGACGCCGCTCGATTTCGCCTACCACATCCACACCGAGGTCGGTCATCGCTGTCGCGGCGCCAAGGTCAATGGCCGCATCGTGCCGCTGACCTATGAGCTTAAGAACGGCGAACAGGTTGATGTGCTCACCGCCAAGACCGGCGGACCCAGCCGCGACTGGCTCAGTCCGCACCTCGGCTACACCAGGAGCAACCGGGCGCGGGCCAAGATCCGCCAGTGGTTCATCCAGCAGGATCAGGAAAACAGCATCAGCGCCGGTCGCGCTGCCCTGGAACGGGAATTCCAGCGTCTGGGTGTGCGCAGCCTCAAGCAGGAAAAGGTCGCCGAGAAGCTCGGCTTTGCCCGGCCCGATGATCTGTACGCCGCGCTCGGCCACGGTGCGCTGACCATCGGTCAGGTGATCGGGCGCATCGCCGAGCTGCTGGCGCCCGCACCCGCCGAGGACAGTGTGCCCATCACACGCCGACCCAGGAGTGGTGATGGTGCGGGCCGTGATGACGTGCAGATTCGCGGCGTTGGGCAACTGTTGACCCAGATGGCGCACTGCTGCCAGCCGGCGCCGTTTGAACCGATCATTGGTTACATCACCCAGGGGCGCGGCGTCACTATTCACCGTCAGGACTGTGCCAACCTGCTGGGACTGGCCAGTCAGCACCACGAGCGGCTGATCGACGTCAGTTGGGGCGAAACGCCGGCCACCTATGTGGTGGATATCATGATCGTCGCCTATGACCGCTCCGGCCTGTTGCGCGATATCACCTCGATCCTGGCCAATGAACAGGTCAATGTGCTCGGCGCCAATACCCTGACCGATCGGGCTACGTCGATCGCGCGCATGGGGCTGACCTTGGAAATCACCGATGTGGTGCAGCTGAGCCGGGTGCTGGACCGGATCAGCCAGTTGCACAACGTGGTCGAGGTGTATCGCAAGAGTTGAGCGCGCGCAGCAGATCAGGTGCTTGCCGCCAGCAGCCGCCGCGTTTCACGCAGCAAAGGATTGCGGCGCAGCAGCAGGGTCAAGCGGTTGCCGCCGCTTTGCCGCCACAGCGTCGCCGCGCGTACTCCGCCCAGCAGCAGCGCGCGGATACGGTTGGCGTTTTCCGGGTTGTTCAGATAGGCCTGGGTGCCGCTGACCATGACCCGTGGTGACAGGGTACTGAGGGTTTTCAAATACAGGTCGGCGAAGCGGGCGATGGTGTTGCTGTGGGTGAGCGGGAAGTGCACCAGACTGGCGCTGATCTCGTCCAGACCGGCGCTGATCAGGCTGAGCAGATCGCTGCGTCGCGCCAGCTTGCGTTCCAGCGCCAGCAGGGTCACGGCGTAGCGGGTCAGCTCCATGTCCTGGGGGCTGTCGAGCTGTTGTTCGAGCAGGCGCAGGCCGCTGCGCAGCGATGCGATGTTGCCATAGACGGCGGCGCTGTTTTCGGCATCGATACGCAGCAGGCTGGCCAGACAGGTGGCGAGATCCTCGGGGTCGGCCTGGCTGCGGCGGGCGATGTTGCGCACCAGATCGACGGATTGGATCAGGCCAGCAAGGGCGATGGTGCGGTCATGGTCGGTTTGCGGCATGGTGGCGGCGGGTTCGGGTGGTGGAAAGGCGGCATCAGTCGCTCGCGGCTTCGATCACGGCACCGCCCAGGCAGAGGTCGTCCTGATAGAACACCACCGACTGGCCGGGGGTGATGGCTCGCTGCGGCTCGGCAAAATGCACCGTGAGCGCATTGGCGTCGAGGGTTTCCAGAACGCACGCCTGATCGGGTTGGCGATAGCGGATCTTGGCCCGGCAGGCCAGCGGCACCGGCGGCGGCTCGCCGGCAATCCAGTGCGGTTTCGTGGCGCGCAGGCGGTTGTGCAGTAGCGCCGGATGGTTACTGCCTTGCACCACCAGCAGGGCGTTGCGCGCCAGATCCTTGCCGGCGACGAACCAGGGCGCGCCATTGCCGTCACGGCGGCCGCCGATGCCCAGCCCCTGGCGTTGACCGAGGGTATGGAACATCAGCCCGGCGTGCTCGCCGAGCTGCTCGCCGTCGAGCGACAGGATCGGCCCCGGTTGCGCGGGCAGGAACTGACCGAGGAACTCGCGAAACGGGCGCTCGCCAATGAAACAAATGCCGGTGCTGTCCTTCTTGTCGTGGGTGATCAGGCCGGCGGCGGCGGCGCGCGCGCGTACTTCGTGCTTGTGCAGTTCGCCGACCGGAAAGTCGGCATTGGCCAGCTGTGCCTGATCGAGGCCATGCAGGAAATAGCTCTGGTCCTTGCCGGGATCACGGCCCTTGAGCAGGCAGTGACGGCCCTGGCGCGTGGTGCGGCGGGCGTAATGACCGGTGGCGATGGCGTCGGCGCCCAGGCGGCGGGCATGATCGAGAAAGGCGCGGAACTTGATTTCGGTGTTGCAGAGGATATCGGGATTGGGCGTGCGGCCGCAGCGATATTCTTCGAGGAAGTAGCGGAACACTCGGTTGCGGTATTCAGTGCTGAAATTGACCTGATGCAGGGGAATGCCCAGGGTCACGCACACTGCACGGGCGTCTTCGAGGTCCTCGGCGGCGCTGCAGTAGCCGCTGTCGACCCGGTCTTCCCAGTTTTTCATGAACAGGCCATGCACCTCGTAGCCCTGTTCAAGGAGCAGCAGGGCGGCGACCGAGGAATCGACGCCACCGGAGAGACCGACGACGATGCGGGTCTTGGCCATGGGTGCAGGGTAAACTGGAGCAGCTTGGCGATCAGGGTGCGCAACAGCGGTTGCGGCGGACTGTTAGTGCGATCATAACAGAGCCGGCGCGGCGGTGGCGCTTTGCGTGCTGCAAAAGATCAGGGCCGAATCGTGGCGCGATCCGGCCCGGCTGAAACGGGCGGTGGGCAGAACGCCGCAGCCGCGTGGTGCTGGACGCCTACTTGGCGGGCGGGTTTGACAGGCTGTCCTGGACTAGCTTGTCAAAATCGGCCTTGAAGCGGGTGGTGAGGTCAGCCAGAGCCTTGGTATCGTCCATCAGCTTCTGGTGCAGGCTGGCGATGCTGTCCGACTGGCTGGACAGAAAGGTCTGCAGGCTGGTCGGATCGCTGATGTCGGCGGCGGCTTTCATCCGGCTGATCGCCATGTCGATGTAGGACTGCAGGGCATTCATCTGAAAGTTGACCAGTGCCTCCAGGTTGGCAGCCGACAGCTTGTTGGCCTTGATGACCGGCGCCAGGAAAGCCTGGTACTGCGCGGACATCTGATTCAGGGTGTCTTGGGTCATGGAGCGGCTCCTCGTGTGGCGGTAGCGGGATGATTGAAATAGAAAAACTACATTTTAGCATACAGAATAGCCTGGGTTTTGCTGCAGTGCAATATCGGCGGGCCTGGTACGACGTGGTTGGCGTGGCTTGGCGAGTCCGGGGCATTGACGGATAATGCGCGCCTTTGCAGAAACGGATGATTCTCCTCATGTGGTTCAAGAACCTGTCGCTGTTTCGCTTGGCCGAGCCGCTACTCTGGACTGCCGAGAGCCTGGCGGCGCAGTTGGAGCCACGGGCGTTTCAACCCTGTCCGAGTTATCTGCCCCGGGCAGCCGGCTGGGTGCCGCCTCTCGGCCGCAAGTCCAGCGACTGGGTGCATGCAGTGGCTGGCTGCCTGCTGGTGTGTCTGCGCACCGAGGAAAAACTGTTGCCGGCTGCGGTGGTGAATCAGGTGGTTGCCGAACGCGCTGCGCTGCTGGAAGAACAGCGTCAGGTGCCGGTGCGGCGGCGCGAGCGTCAGGAGTTGCGCGAGCAGGTGGTGCAGGAACTGTTGCCGCGCGCCCTGAGCCGTAGCCGCAACAGCTATGCCTATCTTGATCGGGTGGAAGGCTGGCTGGTCATCGATAGTGCCAGTCCGCGCGGTGTCGAGGAGATGACCAGTGCCCTGCGCGAGGCGCTCGGGGAATTGCCGATCACGCCGCTGCGGGTGCAATGGCCGGTGGCTGCGGTGATGACCGCCTGGCTGGCGGCGGGCACGGTCGGCGAAGATTTCAGCCTGGGCGATAGCTGTGAGCTGCGCGAGAACGCGGAAGCGGGCGGGGTGGTGCGCTGTCGGGGTCAGGATCTGTGCGGCGACGAGATGCGCAGCCACCTGGAGGCCGGCAAGCAGGTTACCCGTCTGGGCCTGCGCTGGGGCGAGCGGGTGGCCCTGGTGCTGGATGAAGCGCTGGTGGTGCGGCGCCTGCAGTTTCTCGACGTGCTGCGTGAATCGCTGCGCGAGGTCGAGGCCGATTCTGCAGAGGCCGTTTTTGATGCCGAGTTTGCCTTGATGAGCGGCGAGCTGCGCCGATTGCTGCCGCGCCTGCTGACCCTGTTCGGCGGCATGGCCTGAACCGCGGGCGCTGCCGCGATCGGATGGCCTGACGATTGGTCCGGCAACACTGAACAAGACGCACGGACGTTTTAGGGGCAGTGGCGATGACGATGTGGCAACTGACGGGCGTAATCGTGATAGTAGCCGTGGTGCTGATGGTCACCGTGGTCGGCTGGCTGATCGTGCACCATACCCGCCAGCGCAAGCAACTGATCGAGGAACGGCTGGAGGCCGTACGGCGGCTGGCGGCGGAAAAGGCCGCAGCGGAAAAGGCAGCCGCTGAGCGGACCCTGGCCGAGCAGGCGCAGGCGACCCGAATTGCTGCCGAGCGCATGGCGGCGAAGCGGGCAGCGGTGGAAAAGGCAGCCGCTGAGAAGGCGCGCCTGGAACAGGCTGCGGTGGAGCAGGCTATTGCTGAGTGGGCAGTGGCTGAGCAGTCCGAGGCCGAGCGCGTACAATCGCAGCGCGCCGAGGTCGAGCGTCGCGAGGCCGAGGAGGTCGAGGCGCGGATGCGCGCCGTGGAAGACGCCATCACCGAGTGGGTCGAGGCCGAGCGCGATGGCAGCCGTCTGGCCGCTTCAGCGATGCCGGGCAAGCCGCCCAGAAAAACCTATACCCGCACTGAAGCGATTCATCAGCAGGTCCGTCTGACCGCCGAGCAGGTTGAGAAGGAAGTGCAGGAAATGGATTTTATCAAGAACCGCATCCAGGCCGGGGTCGATTTCCTGCCGATCGAGTTCCGGCAGACCATCGACGACTGGAAGGTCGGCAAGGTGTTTCGCCGCAGCACCTTCGACGATCTCAAGCTCAAGTTCCGCTATAAGGCCTATTCGCTCGAGGACGGCTATGAGCTGCTGTACATGTACAGCGAATGGCTGGCTCAGCAGCAACAGAAACTGCGGGTGTTCGTCCGGCTGATGGGCACTTCGGTGGAAAAGGGCGAAACCATTCAGGCCGCCATCGAGCGCGCGGAAAAGAACGAGCGCGACAAGTATCTGGAAATGGATGTCGATGTGATTTTTACCCTGCGCGACATCCGCGGCATCCTGGAAAAGCTGATCAGCATGGAAAACATCCTCAAGGAGCTGGAGGATGTCTGCCGGCGCCGTTCCGAGCAGATCATCGCCCCGTCCTGGGAAGCCAAGGGCTCGCTATAGGCCGAAGGCTCGTCGGGGGGCAAGCTCAGGCGCGTATCCCCAGGTAAGCCTGGCGCACCTCGGGATTGGCCAGCAGTTCCTCGCCGCTACCTGACAGGCGGATAGCGCCATTCACCAGGACATAGCCGCGTTGCGCCAGCTTCAGCGCCTGGCGGGCGTTCTGCTCGACCAGGAAGATGGTGGTGCCGGTGGCGCGGATCTCGCCGAGAATGGCGAAAATGCGCTGCGTCACCAGCGGCGCCAGACCCAGGCTGGGTTCATCGAGCAACAGCAGTTGCGGGCGACTCATCAATGCTCGGCCAATAGCCAGCATCTGCTGTTCGCCGCCGGACAGCGTACCGGCACGCTGATCGCGCCGCTCCTTCAGGCGCGGAAACAGCTCGAACACCTTGATCAGATCGGTATCGATGTGCTGCATGCCCAGAGGCGTCGCCCCCATCAGCAGGTTTTCCTCAACGCGCATCGCCGGAAAAATGCGCCGGCCCTCGGGCGCCTGGGCAATGCCGAGCTTGGCGATGGCGTGAGTAGGCAGGCCGGTGATGTCGCGCCCAAGGTAGCGAATGTGGCCAGCCGAGGGGCGTGGATCGCCGAAAATACTCATCAGCAGCGTTGATTTGCCAGCACCATTAGCGCCAATCAGGGTCACGATCTCGCCGCGCTCGACCCGCAGCGATACCCCGCGCAGCGCCTGGATGGCGCCATAGCGGGCATCGAGCTGCTGAATATCCAGCAAGGGTTCCTGTTCAGGCATCGCTGTCTACCGTTTCGGTTCCGAGATAGGCGGTCAGCACCGCCGGGTGTCGGGCCACGCTGCCCGGATCGCCATCGGCGATTACTTCGCCATAATCAAGCACGATCAGATGTTCGGACAGGTCCATCACCAGCCCCATGTCGTGCTCGATCAGCAGCACGGTGACGCCATGCTCGTCGCGCAACTGGCGAATCAGGGCGCTCAGTTCGTCAGTTTCACGTGGGTTCAGCCCGGCAGCCGGCTCGTCCAGGCACAGCAGCTGCGGTCCGGTGCACATCGCGCGGGCGATTTCCAGGCGCCGCTGATGGCCATAGGGCAGTTCGCCGGCCAGGCGGTTAGCATCCCCGGCCAGACCAAAGGCCTTCAGCCAGGCATAGGCGCATTCGATAGCGTCGCGCTCCGACTGGCGATAAGCGGCGGTGCGCAGCAGTCCGGCGATGAGGTTGCGATTCAGGCGCAGATGCTGGGCGACCAGCAGGTTTTCGATCGCGGTCATCTCGCGAAACAGGCGCACATTCTGAAAGGTGCGCGCGACGCCAGCGCGGGTGACATGGTGGGTACCGCCGAACATCTTGTAGTACAGGCGGTTGGCAAAAGCCGCCGGGTTGAGGAAATCGCTGGCGGCGAAGGGCTGACCGAGCAGCCGCACCAGGTCGGTGGCATCACGCCCGGCGTGCAGGCTGATGCGCCCAGCGGTAGCCCGGTAAAAGCCCGTCAGGCAGTTGAATACCGTGGTTTTGCCGGCGCCGTTGGGGCCGATCAGGGCGGTGATCGAGCCTCGCCGCACTTCGAAGCCGACATCGTTGAGGGCGAGGATGCCGCCAAAGCGCATGCTCAGGCCGGCCACCTGCAGGATCGGCGGATGAATCGGGTCGGCACCCATTCAGAGACCCTCCACATCAAAAGCGCGGCGCCGTGGCTGAATCAGGCCGCGTGGTCGCCAGATCATCATCAGCACCATCAGCACGCCAAAGGCGAACACCCGATAATCGGCAAAGGCCCGCAGCACCTCGGGGAGGATGGTCAGCACCAGTGCCGCTAGGATGACGCCGCTGGTCGAGCCCAGTCCGCCCAGCACGACGATGGCCAGGATCAGTGCCGATTCAAAAAAGTTGAACGAGGCCGGGTTGATAAAGCCCTGATAGGTGGCAAAGAACACCCCAGCGATGCCGCCGACCATCGCGCCCATCATGAACGCCGACAGCTTGACCAGCACGTGGTTGATGCCCAGCGCCCGGCAGGCGATTTCGTCTTCGCGCAGCGCCTCCCAGGCCCGCCCGACCGGCATGTTGCGCAGGCGGTTGACCACCAGCGCCATCAGGCAGACCACCAGGAACAGCACCAGATAAATGAAAATGAAGCGGTGCAGCGGGTTGTAGGCGAGCTGGAAATATTCGTGGAAAGGCAGGCCGCCCTCGCGGGCGCTGCGGCTGAATTCCAGGCCGAACAGTTGCGGTGCCGGTGCGGCGATACCGTTGGGGCCGCCGGTGAGGGATAGCCAGTTGTTCAGCACCAGGCGGATGATTTCACCGAAACCGAGGGTGACGATCGCCAGATAGTCGCCATGCATACGCAGCACCGGGAAGCCGAGCAGCGCTCCGAACAGCGCTGCCAGCAGCGCCGCCAGCGGCAGCGCGGTCCAGAAGCCGATATCCAGATACTGTGCACCCAGCGCCAGCCCATAGGCGCCTACTGCGTAGAAGGCAACGTAGCCCAGATCAAGCAGTCCGGCCAGACCGACCACGATGTTCAGGCCCAGGCCGAGCAGCACATAGATCATGGCCTGGATCAGCACCGTCAGCGCGTACTTGTTGGCCAGAAAAGGCAGGGCCAGGCCGGCGATGAACAGCAGCAGCAGCCAGCCATGGTGCTGCCGATCGCTGTCGCTCTGCACCAGGATCGCGGTTTTGCCCCGGTGGGCGCTGAAGCGCTCCAGCCAGAAGCGGCCGCTGGGGGTATGCAGCGCCAGGGTGAACAGGAAGCGGCCAAGCGCAACCAGCGCGGCGATCAACAGCGGGCGTTGCAATTCGTTTTTAATCTGGTAGCCGTCCAGTACCAGACCGACGATCGGGCCGAGCAGCAGCAGGGCCAGCACGAAACTGGCGGCGGCTTCCAGCACAGCTTGGCGCAGCACTGCGGTCGGGCCAGCGGCAGAAGTCAGTGGGGTCGGAGTCAAGGACATGGCTTACACCTTCTCCACTTCCGGTTTGCCGAGCAGGCCGGTAGGGCGAAAGATCAGCACCAGCACCAGCAGTGAAAAGGCGAACACATCCTTGTAATCGGTGTTGACCATGCCGGAGAACAGCGCCTCGCTCAGGCCCAGAATCAGCCCGCCCAGCATCGCGCCCGGCAGCGAGCCGATGCCGCCGAGCACCGCCGCCGTGAAAGCTTTGATGCCGGTGACGAAGCCGATATAGAAATCGAAGGAACCGTAATTCAGGGTCACCAGCACGCCGGCGATAGCCGCCATGGCCGCGCCGATCACAAACACCGTGGAAATGATGCGATCGGTGTCGATGCCCAGGATCGCTGCCATGCGCCGGTCCTGCTGGGTGGCGCGGCATTGCCGGCCCAGCGTGGTGCGCCCGATCAGCCAGTGCAGCAGCGCCATGCTGGCCAGCGAGACCACCACGATCATCACCTGCACCAGGGTGATCTGCACGAAGGTTTCCTCATCACCAAAGCGCAGCGTGGCCGGGATCAGGCTCGGTACGCCCTGGGTGCGTGCGCCCTGGCTGAGCTGGACGCCGTTTTGCAGCACCAGCGACATGCCAATCGCCGAGATCAGCGGTGCCAGCCGGTTGGATCCGCGCAATGGCCGGTAGGCGATGCGTTCGATGGTCCAGCCATAGGCGGCGGTGATCAGCATGGCGGCAACCAGCGTAGCCAGCAGCGCGAACGGCAGCGAGTCGATTCCGCAGGAAAACAGCACCGCCAGGCAGATCGCGGTCAGGTAGGCCGATACCATGTAAACGTCGCCGTGGGCGAAATTGATCATGCCGATGATGCCGTAGACCATGGTGTAGCCAATGGCGATCAGGCCGTATATCGAGCCGAGTGTCAGGCCGTTGACCAGTTGTTGGGCAAGGATATGCCAGTCCATGCGCTGCGGTCCGCCAGGTGGGGGTTTGCGGAAACGCGCCTTCCACAGTGCTGGGGAAGGCGCAGTAGCGAGTGGCTTACTTCTGCGCCATTTCGCGGTAGGTGCCGTCCGGACTCCAGACGAACAGCGAGAAGCTGGTGTCCTTCAGATCACCCTTGGCATCCCAGCTCTTCGGACCGAGCACGGTGGGTACGGTATGCGCCTTGAGCCAGGCCGCCAGTTTGGCGCCGTCGCTGGTCTTGGCACCCTTCATGCCATCGGCGAGCGCCTGCAGAGAGGCATAGGCATAGAGGGTAAAGCCGGCCGGATCGAAACCGGCGGCCTGCATCTTCTTGACCACGGCCTGACTGCTGGCGATGTTGCGCGCTTCGCGCACCGAGGTCATGTAGGCACCGTTGACGAATTGCGGGCCACCAGCGGCGGTAACGATGGCCGGATCCAGACTGCCATCACCGGACAGGAAGGCAGCCTTCACGCCTTGTTCGCGCAACTGCCGCAGCAGCGGGCCGGCTTCGTTGTACAGGCCGCCGAAGTAGACCGCATCGGCACCGCTGGCCTTGATCTTGGTGACCAGGGCGTTGAAATCCTTCTCGCCACGGGTCAGTCCTTCGTACAGCACCACGCGGTTGTCAGCCTTTAGTTCCTTCAGGCGGGTGCGCATGGCGTCGGCGATGCCCTGGCCGTAGGTATCCTTGTCGTGGATGACGGCGATCTTCTTGGCCTTCAGTTCCTTGACGATGAAGTCAGCGGCCAGCGGTCCCTGCTGGTCATCGCGGCCGCACATGCGAAACACGGTCGGCAGGTTGCGCTCGGTGACCTTGGGGTTGGTGGAACCGGGGGTGATCACCACGATATTGGCATCGGCATAGACTTCCGAGGCCGGAATGGTCGATGACGAGCAGAAGTGGCCGATCACCGCAGCAACCTTGTCCTGATCGATCAGGCGGTTGGCGACCGCTACGGCCTGCTTGGGTTCGCAGGCGTCATCGCCCTTGACCAGTTCAATCTTCTTGCCGTCGATGCCGCCGGCGGCGTTGATGTCATCAGCCGCCTGGCTGGCACCGCGCCAGAACTGCTCGCCGAATGCGGCATTGCCGCCGGTCATCGGCCCGGCCAAAGGGATAATCAATAAGTCGCGGAATAAGATAGCGCCGAATGCGGCATTGCCGCCGGTCATCGGCCCGGCCACGCCGATCTTGATGGTCTCGGCGGCACTGGCCAGGCCACCGCTCAGGCTCAGGCCGGCAGCCAGGGCTACGCTCAGCAGGCCGCGGGTAAAGGAGAAAGTAGACATTTTGGACGCTCCTCGGAGTATTGAACGACAACAAGCCAGTGGCAGCGTGCTGAGTGCGCACGCTGCGCGGGATCGCTTCGGGGATGGCCAGCGCGGAGGGGGGCCGATGTGTCGGCTTTTTAGTGATTGGCCGTGGACATTGCCCGATTTTGCCGATTTTTGCAAAGGGTGTACCGCGCGGGCAGCTACGAACGATCGCTGACCGGCCCATGCAGCAGGCCGGTCAGGCAACTGTAGTTGAAGGCAGCGCGGTGTGCGCCAGGGAATGTGGTCGGGCGCGGTCGCGCCTTACAGGTAGGTGAACAACGCCAGCGGATAACGCAGGCCGGCGAGGTAGTCGTCGATGCAGCGCAGCACCATCGGGCTGCGCAGCTTTGGGCCAAGCGCGGCGATCTCATCACGCGTCAGCCACAGGGCCCGCTGGATGCCGTGATCAAGCGGCTGATCAGGGTGATGGTGCAGGGCGGTGCCGGCAAAACAGGTGCGCACGAAGGTATGGCCCTTGGGATGGGTCCAGTAATACACGCCGACGATGGCATCGACCCGCACTTCCCAGGCGGTTTCCTCCAGCGTTTCGCGAATCGCCGCCGCCGCCAGTGTTTCATGTTCATCCAGATGACCGGCGGGCTGGTTATAGACCAGTTCCTCGCCATCGGCGTATTCCTCGACGAGCAGGAAACGGCCATCGCGCTCGATGAGAGTGGCGACAGTCAAACGGGGTAACCAGTCCATGCGGGTTTCCTCAGGGCAGCGGTTTCGCGAGAGTGAAGGCACCGCGCAGATCGCCTTCCTTAAAACCGCGGGCAGTGTCCTTGGGGTAGAGCGCCGTCAGCTTGGCCTCAACATCGGGCGGAATGCTGGTGCCGTGGCAGCTCAGGCACATCGTGCCGGTCGGGATGGCCTTCATATAGCGGAAGGTCTTCTGGCCCTGGTCATCGGTCACTACGGCGGAGAATTCCAGGGTATCGACGGTTTCGCCCTGGGTCTTGCGGGCCTCGAACTGCTTGAGTACTGCCAGTTCCCAGGTATCCGGGGCATTTTCAGGATTGCGCACCTTCAGGCTGGTGCGACCGACCATCATGTTCAACTGGGTGGACAGGTCCGTGGCGATCTGGCCAGCCTTGTCGTGGCAGACCGCGATGCCTTCGACCGGGCCACCATTCTTGATGGCTGTCTGCAGCGCGTCCTTGAGGGTGGTGCTGAACTGCTGTACCGCAGCGCGGCTTGCCTTGATCTCAGCGGACAGGCCGGGTGGTACCTCGGGCACGGGGGGCTGGGCCAGGGTCGTGCCGCCGATCAGGATGGCGCCAAGAGCGAGGAACGGGGCATAGCGCATGCGGATTCTCCTGTTGGGATTATGGTTGGATGTTAATTAAGCATTATAGCGCGCGCCGGTTGCTGATAGACCGTGCTATCGGCAGCTAAAGAGGGGTTTTTGGTGCGGTTTTTTTGCATTGCGGTAAGAGCACTCGGCGGGAAAATAGTGTTTCCTGCTATACAGTTGCTTGTTGGGAAAACCATGGAAAATGCCCAGTTTAAGTGCGCTGCACAAAAACAGCGGAAAGGCGGTGTAATCGGCTTGAAAAATGCTGCATGGCCGCATAGTATTAAAAACCGCATTTCTTCTCATGCGGTTTTTTTCACGATGCAAAAAAACCCGGACTGTTCAGGGTTCACGAAACCGGTGGGCGGCAGGGCTTGTTTCATCATCACCCCGTTGACGACGTCAAAAAGAGGACTGTGAAAATGGCGTTTCTGAGCGTTGAAGAACTGAAAAAGGACTGGGCCGAGAATCCTCGCTGGCAGGGCATCAAGCGCGGTTACACCGCCGAGGATGTCGTGCGTCTGCGTGGCAGCGTGCCGGTCGAGTACAGCTTGGCGCAGCGGGGAGCAGAGAAGCTGTGGCAGCTGATTACCACCGAGCCCTATGTCAACTGCCTCGGTGCGTTGACCGGTGGTCAGGCGATGCAACAGGCCAAAGCCGGCGTCAAGGCTATCTATTTGTCCGGCTGGCAGGTCGCCGCCGACAACAACAGCTACATGGCCATGTACCCCGACCAGTCGCTGTATCCGGTGAACTCGGTGCCGGCAGTGGTCGAGCGCATCAATAACACCTTCAAGCGTGCCGACGAGATCCAGTGCGCCAAGGGTGTCAAGCCGGGCGACAAGGATTTTCTTGACTACTTCCTGCCGATCGTTGCGGATGCCGAAGCCGGCTTCGGTGGCGTGCTCAACGCTCACGAACTGATGAAGTCGATGATCCGCGCCGGCGCCGCGGGTGTGCACTTCGAGGACCAGTTGGCCTCGGTGAAGAAGTGCGGCCATATGGGCGGCAAGGTGCTGGTGCCCTCTCAGGAAGCGGTGCAGAAGCTGATCGCCGCCCGTCTGGCTGCTGACGTGTTTGGCGTGCCGACCATCATCCTGGCCCGTACCGATGCTGAAGCCGCTGACCTGCTGACCAGCGACTGCGACGAAAACGACAAGCCGTTCTGCACTGGCGAGCGTACCGTCGAAGGCTTCTACAAGACCAAGAAGGGCCTGGAACAGGCGATTTCGCGTGGTCTGGCCTACGCGCCCTATGCCGACATGGTCTGGTGCGAAACCGGCACGCCGGATCTGAACTTCGCCCGCAAGTTTGCCGAGGCCATTCAGGCCAAGTTCCCCGGCAAGATGCTGGCCTACAACTGCTCGCCGTCCTTCAACTGGAAGAAGAACCTGGACGATGCCACCATCGCCAAGTTCCAGCGCGAACTGGGTGCGATGGGCTACAAGTATCAGTTCATCACCTTGGCCGGCATCCACAACATGTGGTACCACATGTTCGATCTGGCGCAGGATTACGTAAAGCGCGGCATGTCCGCCTACGTCGAGAAGGTGCAGGAACCCGAGTTCGCAGCGCGCGACCGCGGTTACACCTTCGTCAGTCACCAGCAGGAAGTCGGTACCGGCTACTTTGATGACGTCACCACGGTCATTCAGGGTGGCGTGTCTTCGGTGACCGCGCTGACCGGCTCGACCGAAGAAGAGCAGTTCCACTAAGCGCTACACGTCGCCCGCTGCGGGCGGCGTGACGATCGTATCCGCCCGGAGGGAGTTCCCCTCCGGGTTTTTTGCGCTAGCATGTGCAGGCGCACATCGTTGTGAAATTACCCATAACTACCCATTGCGTCGCAGCGCTGGCCCGTGGCGAAAGGCGCCTGCCGACGGTCTAAACCACGATATGAGGAGTCACCCGTGAGTCTGAATTTGCCTGCCGGCGTGCAAATCAACGCCCCGATCAAGCCCGAATACGAATCCATCCTTACTCACGATGCCTTGGCCTTGGTCGCCAAGCTGCACCGCGCCTTCGAAGGCCGTCGCCAGGAACTGCTGAAGGCCCGCGTCGAGCGCCAGGCCCGCATCGATGCTGGCGAAATGCCCGATTTCCTGCCAGAGACTGCCCACATTCGCGCCGGCGACTGGAAGATCGCGCCACTGCCCAAAGCCCTGGAATGCCGCCGCGTCGAAATCACCGGCCCGGTCGAAGCCAAGATGATCATCAACGCCTTCAACTCGGGCGCTGACTCCTACATGACCGACTTCGAGGATTCCAACAGCCCGAACTGGGACAACCAGATCCAGGGCCAGGTTAACCTGTACAAGGCGATCCGCCGCGAACTGTCGTTCAAGAACGAAGCCGGCAAGGAATACAAGCTCAACGACAAGATCGCCACCCTGCAGATTCGTCCGCGCGGCTGGCACCTCGACGAAAAGCACGTGCTGATCGACGGTCAGCGCGTCTCCGGCGGCATCTTCGACTTCGGTCTGGTGTTTTTTCACAACGCCAAGGAGCAGGTCGCGCGCGGCGCTGGCCCGTTCTACTACCTGCCGAAGATGGAATCCCATCTGGAAGCCCGTCTGTGGAACGACATCTTCGTCATGGCCCAGGACCACATCGGCCTGCCGCAAGGCACCATCAAGGCCACCGTGCTGGTCGAAACCATCCTCGCCACCTTCGAGATGGAAGAAATCCTGTATGAGCTGCGCAACCACTCCGCCGGTCTGAACGCCGGGCGTTGGGACTACATCTTCTCCTGCATCAAGAAGTTTAAGAAGAACAAGGATTTCTGCCTGGCCCAGCGCGGCGCCATCACCATGGAAGTGCCCTTCATGCGCGGCTACGCACTGGCCCTCGTCCAGGCCTGCCACAAGCGCGGCGCCCCGGCCATGGGCGGCATGTCGGCCCTGATTCCGATCAAGGGTGATCCGGAAGCCAACGAAAAAGCCTTGGCTGGCATCCGCCACGACAAGACCCGCGATGCCAACGACGGCTTCGACGGCGGCTGGGTGGCGCATCCGGGTCTGGTCTCCATCGCCATGGAAGAGTTCACCAAGGTGCTCGGCGATAAGCCGAACCAGTGGGAAAAGCAAGTTGAAGGCAAGTTTGGCCCCGAGCAGTGGCTCGACTTCCGCCCGACGACGCCGATCACCGAAACCGGCCTGCGCAACAACATCAACGTCGGTATTCACTACCTCGGCAGCTGGCTGGCCGGTAACGGCTGTGTGCCCATCCACAACCTGATGGAAGACGCCGCCACCGCCGAAATCAGCCGTTCGCAAGTCTGGCAGTGGGTGGTGTCGCCGAAGGGCATCCTCGATGATGGTCGTAAGGTTACCGCCGACATCGTGCGTTCGATGATCGCCGAGGAGCTGGTCAAGGTGAAGGCTACGGTCACCGCCCAGGGCGAGGACACCGCCACTTATGATCAGGCCGCCGAAATCTTCGACCGCATGTCGCTGACCCCGGACTATCCGGAGTTTCTGACCCTGCCGCTGTACGAAGCGATGGCGTAAAACGCAGCATTTCAGCCCTGTTCAGGCTGAAGAAATGAGCGCCGGGGCAACCTGGCGCTTTTTTTATCTGCCTGTGCAAGGCATGCTTGCCTTGATCCGCTGCCTGACTCGACTGACCAGGCAGCGGCCAATCGTTGAATTTTTGCTATTTTCTGTGCGGTGCGTGGTTATCAGAACTCTTGAGGAAACTTGCGGGCTGCGTAATATCTAAGAAAGCAGCCCATGATGCCCAATGGAAAAGCGCGGCGCCGGCCGTTCGCGCCTCACCTCTTGCCCAACGCAGTGCCAATGCCATGAGCCAGGAACACCCAGATTCCCCCGATCAGGACCGCGGTTTAATCGTCGATCCAGCGCAGCCCGAGCTGAAACGGCCGCCGCTGTACAAGGTCATTCTATTAAATGACGACTACACTCCGATGGACTTCGTCGTGCGGATCCTGGAGCACTTTTTCACCATGAACCGCGAAAAGGCCACGCAGGTGATGCTGCACGTCCATACCCGTGGCCGGGGCGTGTGTGGGGTCTACAGCCACGACATTGCCGAAACCAAGGTGGCGCAAGTGAACGAATTTTCCCGCCGGCACCAGCATCCGTTGTTGTGCACCATGGAAGAGGTCTGAAATCCGATAAACCCCAGCGCGATTCGAGGTGTGAGCAATGCTGAGCAAGGATCTGGAGTTCTCCATCAATCTCGCGTTTCGTGAAGCGCGGGAACGGCGCCACGAGTTCATGACCGTCGAGCACCTCCTGCTGGCTTTGCTGGACAATCCGGCCGCTGCTGAGGTGTTGCGGGCCTGCGGTGCCCAGCTCGACCGGCTCAAGCGCGACCTGCAACTGTTCATTCGCGACAATACCCCGGTGCTCGGCGCCGATGACCCGCGCGAAACCCAGCCTACCCTCGGTTTCCAGCGCGTGTTGCAACGGGCGGTGCTGCATGTGCAGTCTTCCGGCAACAAGGAAGTCACTGGTGCCAACGTGCTGGTGGCCATGTTTGGCGAGCAGGAATCGCAGGCCGTGTTCCTGCTCAAGCAGCAGGAAATCAGCCGCCTCGACGTGGTCAACTTCATCTCGCATGGCATTTCCAAAGTTTCCGACGAACAGCAGGAATCCCCATCGTCGCCGAACGAGGAAAATGGCGAGAATGCCGGTTCCAAGCCGCTGGAAAGCTTCGCCAGCAATCTTAACGAACTGGCCCGGCAAGGGCGTATCGACCCGCTGATTGGCCGCCGCGAGGAAGTCGAGCGCACCATCCAGATCCTGTGCCGGCGGCGCAAGAACAACCCGCTGTTCGTCGGCGAGGCCGGGGTTGGCAAAACCGCCATCGCCGAAGGTCTGGCCAAGATGATCGTCGATGGTGAAGTGCCGGAGGTACTGCGCGACGCCACCATTTATGCACTCGACCTGGGCTCGGTGGTCGCGGGCACCAAGTACCGCGGCGATTTTGAAAAGCGCCTCAAGGCGGTGCTGGCGCAACTGCGCAAGGAGCGCCACGCCGTGCTGTTCATCGACGAAATCCACACCATCATCGGCGCTGGCGCGGCGTCGGGTGGCGTCATGGATGCCTCCAACCTGATCAAGCCCGTGCTGGCCTCGGGCGAGCTGAGATGCATCGGCTCGACCACCTATCAGGAATATCGTGGCATCTTCGAGAAGGACCGGGCCCTGGCGCGGCGCTTCCAGAAGATCGATGTCGCCGAGCCGTCGGTCGAGGAAACCTACCAGATTCTCAAGGGCCTCAAGACCCGCTTCGAGGAGCACCACGACGTCAAATACGCCGACAAGGCGCTGCGTGCGGCGGTGGATTTGTCGGCGCGCTATATCAACGATCGTCACCTGCCGGACAAGGCCATCGATATCATCGACGAGGCCGGGGCCAGCCAGCGGCTGCTGCCGGTCGCCAAGCGCAAGAAGGTCATCGGTGTCAGCGACATCGAGACCATCATCGCCAAGATCGCCCGCATTCCGCCCAAGACCGTGTCTTCGTCGGACAAGGACGTGCTGCGCAATCTGGAGCGGGATCTGAAGCTGGTAGTGTTCGGTCAGGACGAGGCCATCAATACCCTGGCCAATGCGATCAAGATGGCCCGTGCCGGTTTGGGCAACGAGCAGAAACCCATCGGCAACTTCCTGTTTGCCGGTCCAACCGGCGTCGGCAAGACCGAGGTTACCCGTCAGCTGGCCCGGGTGCTGGGCATCGAGTTGATCCGCTTTGACATGTCCGAGTACATGGAGCGGCACACGGTATCACGGCTGATCGGTGCGCCGCCGGGTTATGTCGGCTTCGATCAGGGCGGCCTGCTGACTGACGCGATCCTCAAGCATCCGCACGCGGTGCTGCTGCTTGACGAGATCGAGAAGGCGCACCCGGATGTGTTCAACCTGCTGCTGCAGGTCATGGATCATGGCACGCTGACCGACAACAACGGTCGCAAGGCCGATTTTCGCAACGTGATCCTGGTGATGACCACCAACGCCGGGGCCGAACAGATGGATCGGGCGTCGATTGGTTTCACTACCCAGGATCACAGCAGCGATGGACTGGAGATCATCAAGCGCATGTTCACGCCGGAGTTCCGCAACCGGCTGGATGCAATCGTCCAGTTCAAGCCGCTGACACCGGTGACCATTGCCCAAGTGGTCGATAAATTCCTGATTGAGCTGGAAGCGCAACTGGAATCGAAAAAGGTCACCCTGGAAGTGGACGACGAAGGCCGTTGCTGGCTGGCCGCGCACGGCTACGACCCGCGCATGGGCGCGCGACCGATGGCGCGGATCATTCAGGAAAATATCAAGCGCCGCCTGGCCGAGGAGCTGCTGTTTGGGCGGCTGGTGAACGGCGGGCACGTGGTGGTGACGGTGCAGGACGATGGCCTGCGGGTGGAAATTGCCGAGGAGGAAACGGTTCCCTGAGGCGCAGACAACGGAACGTCGGATCGTCGCCGGCACACGCTACCCGGCAGCTGGCGACGATCGCGCGTCGGGAAACGTGATGATTGGCAGGGGAGCGACTGGAGCGGCGGATGCGGTCGCTCAGCGCCCGCGATAGACGATGCGACCCTTGCTCAGGTCATAGGGAGTCAGTTCCACTTTTACCTTGTCGCCGGTGAGGATGCGAATGTAGTTCTTGCGCATCCGGCCGGAAATGTGTGCAGTGATCACATGGCCATTTTCCAATTGCACCCGGAACATGGTATTGGGCAGGGTGTCGACCACGGTGCCTTCCATTTCGATATGATCTTCTTTTGACATAAAACCTCTCGCTGAAAAACCATTCTCTGGTCTTTTGAAAAGACTCGCAACCATAGCGAAAATCCCATGGCGCGGCAAGCAAAGACGCGCGGTACGGCAAGCGGGGCAATGTCTGCGCGCGGTGAAAACGGAATACCGGCCGCGCGCCTGCTGATCGTTTATCATTCCCAGACCGGTCATACCCGGACCATGGCGCGGGCGGTATTGCGCGGTGCGCGCCGGGTGCCGGAGGTCGAGACGCGAATGAAAATGGCCTTGTACGCCGGGCTGGATGATTTGCTGCAGGCACGCGGTTTGCTGCTGGGTACGCCGGAAAATTTTGGCTATATGTCCGGGGCGCTGAAAAATTTCCTGGATCGCACCTACTATCCCGCGCAAGGCAAAATCAGCGGCTTGCCTTATGCGGTGTTCATCAGCGCCGGTAATGACGGCAGCGGTGCGCTGCGCAGCATCGAGCGCATCGCCTGCGGGTATCCACTGAAGCCGGTCTGCGAGCCGATTATTGCCCGTGGCGAGCTGGATGAGGCGATGTTGCAGCGCTGCGAGGAACTGGGCGAAACCATGGCATCGGGGGTGGCGTGGGGTATTTTCTGAAAAGCAGGGCGTGGTGGGCGCTGCACTCCTCATCCGTCCGGCAGCGGTTACCGAGAATCGCGATGCTGGCCGGGAAGGCGGTCGGGCTGTTCGTGCTGGGTTCGATGCTACTGGTACTGGTATTGCGCTGGGTGCCGCTGCCAGGGTCGAGTTATATGCTCCAGACGGCTATCAGTGCCTGGTGGTCGGGCCAGGGCGCTACGCTGCGTTATGAATGGACGCCTTATGCCCGCATCGCTCCAGCGGCGGCGCTGGCGGTGATCGCCGGCGAGGATCAGCGCTTTCCCGAGCATCACGGTTTTGATTTCGTGGAAATCCAGGACGCGCTGGAAGATCAGGATGAAGGCAAGCCCCTGCGCGGCGCCAGCACGCTCAGTCAGCAGGTGGCGAAGAATCTGTTTCTTTGGCCGGGGCGCAGTCTGCTGCGCAAGGCGCTGGAGGCATGGTTTACCGTGCTGCTGGAACTGTTCTGGTCCAAGCAGCGCATTCTTGAGGTGTATCTGAATATCGCCGAATTTGGCGAGCGCACCTTTGGCGTGGGTGCCGCCAGCCTGCGTTTTTTCGCCAAGCCGGCGGCACGGTTGAGCAACGAGGAAGCGGCGCGTCTGGCGGCGGTGCTACCTAGTCCATTGCGCTACCGGGTTGAGCAGCCCTCGGCCTATGTGCGGGCGCGGCAGCGCTGGATCGAACAGCAGATGCGTCAGCTGGGTGGCACGACTTATCTTGACAGCTTGTAGGAGTGGTCATGGAACCGAAACCCCGGGTCAGTATCCGTTATTGCACGCAGTGCCGCTGGCTGCTGCGCGCCGCCTGGCTGGCGCAGGAGCTGTTGACTACCTTCGAACAGGATCTGGGCGAGGTAGCCCTGCAGCCGGGTACGGGCGGGGTATTTGAGATTCGGCTGGGTGATGAGCTGCTCTGGTCGCGCCAGCAGGAGGGCCGCTTTCCCGAGGCCAAGGACATCAAGCAGCGGCTGCGGGATCGGATCGCGCCGGAGCGCAGCCTCGGGCACTCGGATCGCTGAAGCGGGCGAATTTTTTCGCCGGACTGACAACGCAAAACTTCATGGGTTGGGACGGGATATGCAGGATTCACAACTGAACGGCGCGGGTGGCATGGCCTGTATTCAGGACAGGCTGTCGCGCCGGATCGTGAATGGGCTGGGTTTTCTGGCCTGTATTGCAGGATTGGGTTTTGCCGTATATGCCCAGTTTGTGCTGAAGCTGGAGCCGTGCCCGCTGTGCATCTTCCAGCGGGTGGCGCTACTGGCGGTGGGTCTGGTGTTTTTGGCTGCAGCGCTGCACAACCCGCGTAGCTGGGGCGTCTGGAGCTATGCCGGGCTGTTGGGGCTGAGCAATGTAGCGGGTGCCGCGATCGCCGCGCGGCATGTCTGGCTGCAGCATTTGCCGCCGGATGAAGTGCCGCGCTGCGGGCCGGGGCTGGATTATATGCTGCAGGCGTTTCCCTTGAACGAAGTTATCCGCGATGTGCTGACCGGGTCTGGCGAGTGCGCCAAGATTGACTGGACCTTGCTTGGCCTGAGCATGCCGTGGTGGACGCTGCTGCTGTTTATCGGGCTGGGCGTGTTTGGCCTGATGGGCAATCTCTGGCTGCGGCGCTGAACCTGTAAATCGCGGCTGAATCCCCCCGACGCCCCGTTTATCTGCATTGGGCAATCACGCCGGGGGGGCTATTCAGTCCACCATGGACGGGCTTACACCTGCCGCCGCCGCCGAACCACATACCACAGCGCGCCCAGGCTCAGTACCGGGAACAGAGGGTCGAAAGGCGCATTGGGCGTCAGCACGCAACCGCCACCATCTGATGACGAGGGCTGTGGCAGGCTGAAAAAGCTCTGCGGCAGTTTAATCGACGTCACCGCAACCCATTGATCATCCGTGCAAGGGCCGACATGGCAGCGATAGGCTTCCGAACAAGCCATCGTCACGTCCTGATCATTGGCAGCCGTTTGCCGGCAATGTACAAAGCGCGGCTGGCCCATGGCGCCACGCGGCACGGCAGCAAACAGGTGCTGATCGTTGTAAACCAATGCCCAGTCCTGATCGAGCAGATTGACACTGATCAGTTTGACCTTGCCATCCGGTGTCTGATGGATCTTGCGCTGAGCCGTACTCTCCGGCAATAGCTGCAATGCCTTCTGAATATCGGCATCGCCACCGGCCGGCGGGACTGACAGCTGCGCCTTGGGGTCATCAGCCGATGGACGATTAAAGAATGTTCCCGGCAGCGTGACCGATTCGTTCATGAACTGCCAGTTTTCCGGATCGCACTGCTGATTTGAGCAGGGTTCAGCAACCTTGCAGTCATAAGTCGACTGGCGATTATAGGCATCAGGATTGCCATCATCGCTGACAAAGGTGCAGTGTACAAACTTGCTGTATTTCAAGCCATTCTCGTCATAGCTCACACCGCTGAGCGCCAATGTTTCCGGATTGCGCACCACTGACCAGCGTGTCTTGTTATAGATGCGGCTCGCCAATGCATAACGTCCGTTTTCATCGGCTGTGGATGCTATGGAAATACTGCGTCCCTGATTTGATGAGGCTACCGATGCTGTGCTGCTCTTGGTACTAACGGATTGCGATCCGCCGGCATTACCCGCTGGATTGTCGATAATGGTCATGATGATGCCGTTATCGGAGCCGCCTAAACCGGCTGTGGCGATATTTACAACATAATCATCATTACAAATGGTTTGATGGTTGCTCGTATCGGTCGCCGAAATGGCCGATCCCCAACCGGTTTCGCCGGGGCATTTTGTGTCATCGGATGTGGTCCATGTGTCAATGGTACTCAGGTTTAGAAAATAATTATCGCCGCTACCCCAGAATTGCAGTGCAAAAGCATAGCCTCCTATTTTGTAGGATAGCCAGTTTCCAGAATAATCCGATTTGTCATAATAACAAAACGAACCAGTACTCAGGACGTCTACACTGGACGGGGGCGTAGTCCGGAAAGTCCCTGTTCCGGTTTCGTAATATGTCCCGGAATATATGTTATTAGCCTGCAGGCTGCCGAAAGGTGAATTGTTGGCGATATAGAAATCATAACCATTGTCCTTGCTATAACAGTTTGCTACATGTGGAATGGTAGCGGCCAAAGCGGTGTGACTGCCCAACAAGCCCATTAATAACAGGGTAATGCGGTTTATCGGAAAAACTGAAGAATTTAGTTTCATGAGTAAAATCCTCTTGGCTGGAATCGAGCAATCAGGGCTTTTCGGCAACGGATTGGGCCGAAGACTTGGCCTCATTTATATGAGTCGCATACTAGCTGACCGTCATAACTAACCCCTGAATAAGGGCCACACTTATTGTAGTAATCAAGCGAAACTTGAGTATCGACGCCCACCAAGTCGGTTTTGCATGTAGCTTCCAGTGTTGATCCGTTCCATTTTATATCCTTGCAGTCTGTCGTGTAGCTACCGCCCGGTAGCGGATTCGACGACATTGTC
>RXIX01000023.1 GCA_003989075.1 Candidatus Competibacteraceae bacterium
CTGGTCACCACGCTATCGAGAAACGCCCGGTCATGGCTGACCAGCAGCAGCGTGCCGCTGTACTCCAGCAGCAATTCCTCCAGCAGTTCCAGCGTTTCCAGATCCAGATCATTGGTCGGCTCGTCCATCACCAATAGATTGGCCGGCTGACTGAACAGCCGCGCCAACAGCAGGCGGTTGCGCTCACCGCCGGACAGCGACTTGACCGGCGAACGCGCCCGCTGTGCACTGAACAGAAAATCACCCAGATAGCTGATCACATGGCGGCGCTGGCCGTTGATCTCCAGGGTTTCCCGACCTTCGGCGAGGTTGTCGAGCACACTGCGCTCAGGGTCGAGACGCTCGCGCAACTGATCGAAATAGGCAAGCTCCAGCCGTGTGCCAAGGCGTACCGTGCCGCTATCCGGCGTCAACCGCCCCAGCAGCAACTGCAACAGGGTGGTCTTGCCGGAACCATTCGGACCGATCAAGCCAACGCGATCGCCACGCATGATCCGCACCGAGAAATCACGAATCAACGGCGTGTCGCGCCAGGCATAGCGGACATCCTGCGCCTCAATGACCAGCCGGCCGGACGCTTCGGACTGTTCCAGCTCGAAACTGGCCTTGCCGAGCTGTTCGCGCCGCTGGCGACGTTCATCGCGCAAGGCCAACAGGGCGCGCACCCGGCCTTCATTACGGGTCCGCCGCGCCTTGATACCCTGGCGAATCCACACCTCTTCCTGGGCCAGAACCTTATCGAACTTGGCGTTATGGCGGGTTTCGATCTCCAGCAGGGCCGCCTTCTTCTCCTGAAACTGGGCATAATCACCCGGCCATGAGGTCAGCACGCCCCGATCCAGTTCCAGCAAACGGGTGGCCAAGCGCTGCAACAGGGCCCGGTCATGGGTGATAAACAGCAGACCGCCGCGAAATTGTAGCAACTCCTCTTCCAGCCACTGAATGGTGTCCAGATCCAGATGGTTGGTCGGTTCATCAAGCAGCAGCAGATCCGGCTCGCTGACCAGCGCCCGGCCCAGCAGCACCCGCCGCCGCCAGCCACCGGACAACTCGGCCAGCGGCGTATCCGCCGGCAAGCGCAAACGGCTGAGAATGGCCTCGGTGCGCTGCTGCCAGCGCCAGCCCTCGCGCGCTTCCAGTTCATGCTGCAGGCGTTCCACCCGGCGCAACCGCTCCGGCGCGGCATCGTGGACCAGGGCGGTAGCCGCCTCGTGATACTCCGCCAGCAGCGCGCCCAGCCCTTCCAGACCGCCGGCAACCACTTCGAACACGGTCGCCGTGGTGTCAGCGGGCAATTCCTGGGACAGAGTGGCCAGACGCAGGCCGGGCTGGCGCCAGATCTCGCCACTGTCAGGCTGAATCTCGGCAGCCAGCAGGCGCAGCAGGGTGGTCTTGCCCGTGCCGTTGCGACCAATCAGACAGACCCGCTCGCCAGGATCAATCTGGAAGCTGGCCTGATCGAGCAGCGCTTCGGCACCGAAGGCAATGGAAACGTTGTCAACACTCAAAAGTGGCATCTGTCAATCAACTCACCATGACCGGGCGTGCTGAGCCCGATGCAGCAGGAAACAGTAATCCGCCGACACACGCAACAGGGCCAATTCCCCGGCAGGCTGGTGGAAATGTTTAACTTACCGTAGATGCCCCGTCAGCAGCGGAACATCCTGTTGGTACCGTACTCGGCAAAAGACCGGGTCGGATGGAAACGGCCCGCGACTCTGGCCTACATTGAATTTGGAATTTGCCAGGCTGATAAATCTCCAGCGCGAGTGTTACTGCCCATAACCAGACCTTACAGTAGCATAGCGATGCCCACAGCCTGGAGCTGCTCATTGTGCAGACTGGCCGCAACCGCCATACCGTACTGAACTATGCTTTCCTCTACCATCAAACAACGCTGGACATCGTGACAGAAAGATTCTGGGAGCATTCTGATGAAAAGATTATTCATGGCTCTGGCCATTATGGCGCTGGGCTCGACGGTTACACTGGCAGCCAGCGTCACATACCGATTTTCTCCGGTCAATCAGTGGGATATAACCAAAACAGCGTCCTATTGGAACCCGATTGTGCAATACGTGGAAGAAAAAAGCGGGGTACAGCTGGAACTCAAGATCGGCCGCACTTCTGCTGACACGACCAGCTATGTGCTGGCAGGGGAAGTGGAGTTCGTATTTTCCAATCACCTGTTTTCGCCAGAACGCGAGGCGCTGGGCTGGAAGGTATTCGGGCGGCGCAACATGCCGCAATTGTACGGACAAATCGCCGTACCCGAGGATTCTCCAATCCGCAAACTGGAGGATCTGCAGGACAAGACGGTCGTTTTTGCCGGCCCCGAGGCGTTCATCGGCTACAAGGTGACCTACGCCGAACTGCTCTCGCGCGGCATCCAGGTTAAAACCAGCTTCGGCGGCAACCAGAACGCAGCCTTTGCCCAGATGTTTTCCGGCAAGGCCGATGCCACGGGCAGCAATTCGATGCTGATCGAGGGCTATGCCAAACGCGAGAACAAGCAGTTCCGCATCCTGTGGACGTCCGAGGGCTACCACGATCTGGCGCTGATGGCATCCAGCAAGGTGCCGGAAAAGGATGTGCAGGCCGTGGCCCAGGCCTTTTTCAGCATGCACAATGATCCGGTGGGTCAGGAGATTCTGCGCAAGGCTTCTGAAACCGTGGGCCTGAGCAGCGACGCCTACTTCGTCCCGGCCACGGCAGCCGATTATGTATCGTACCGCCATTTCTACCAGACGGCTCCGACCGTGCTGCGCTGACTTGACTGACTACGGACATGCGCCGCCTGCTTGACTACAGCCGCTGGTTACCTCAGGCACTTGTATGGCGCGTGTTCTACCTGTATGCGGTGACCCTGTTGATTTTTGTCGGGCTGGGGATGGGGCTGTTTTATCACTACCAGTTTGAACAGGCCCTGGAGGAAGCCCAGCAATCCGCGCTGATGCTGACCGAAGTGAGCGCGCAGACGATCACCGAAAGCGCGGTGATCGGTGATTACGATACCATCCAACGTACCCTGCAAAGGCTGATTTCCCGATCTCCCTTTGCCAGCGCCCACTACATTGCCGTGGGTGGGGCAAAGCTGAACGCGGTTGCACCACCCGATCCGACCGGGCTATCACCAGCCTGGCTGAAGGACACGGTCGCGGACCATCTGTCCGATGTCAATCAGATCATCAAGGTAGGCGGGCTCGATTATGGGGTGCTGCGCCTGAGGTTCGACGTCGATGAGTTGGCCGCCGGCTTGTGGCGCCTGACACAATCGGCAGTAGGGCTGGCGCTGGCCGCGCTGCTCGGCGGCATGCTGCTGATCTGGTTTCCACTCCGGCTGTGGCTGGGCACCCTGGATCGCGCTCTGCAGGTTCAACACAGCACAACACCCGAGCAGGCGCCCGAAGTGGAGCGACTGCTCGGCAAGTTGCCGCTGGAGTTCCGGCCCATGGTGCTGGCGCTGAACCAGACGGCCAGCAACCTGCGTAACGAACTGCAAACCCGGGAAAAGGCGCTGGTGTCACTGCGGGAAGTGCTGTCCGACCTGCAAGGGACCCCCGAAGAGAGTAGCGCAGGCGGCAAGGACGATCTGGCGCGGCTGTCGGCTACGGTAGCGCGCCTGGTGTCGGAACGCGAAGCCAGCCGCCATGCCCTGGAACGCGCCCTTGATGCCGCCAAGGCCGCCAACCGCATCAAGAGTGAATTTCTGGCCAACATGAGCCATGAGATCCGTACCCCGATGAACGGCATCATCGGCATGACCGAATTGGTGCTCGACACCGCGCTGACCAGCGAGCAGCAGGACTGCATCGCCACCATCCAGTCATCCGCCAGCGCGCTGATGACCATCATCAACGACATCCTCGACTTCTCCAAAATCGAGGCTGGCAAGCTGCACATCGAGCGGGTTTCCTTCAAGCCCGGTCTGGTCCTGCAGGAAGCCTGCAGCGTGATCGCGCCACTCAGTGAGGCCAAGCAGTTAGCGCTGCATCGTCACATGGATGCCGATGTGCCCGACACCCTTCAGGGCGACCCGATACGCCTACGGCAGGTGTTGCTGAACCTGTTGAACAATGCCGTCAAGTTCACCGAGAAAGGCCGGATCGATGCCATGATGAGCTGCGATACCGTCGATGGCCGAAAATCCCTGCTGCATGTGGCTGTGCGTGACACCGGCATCGGCATTGCTCCCGACATGCAGGCCCATATTTTTGAAGCCTTCACGCAGGAGGACGCTTCGACCACCCGCCGCTTTGGCGGCACCGGACTGGGTCTGAGCATCTCCAGACGGCTGGTTGAGCTGATGGGCGGACGCATCTGGCTGGAGAGCACTCCGGGACAGGGCAGCACATTTCATCTGACTCTGCCGCTTTACAGTCCTGCGGAATCCGCTATGCCTGCGGAATCCGCCATGCCTGCGCAAACCCGCGTTACGCCACCAGCAGCGACTGAAGTGACACTGCCCGGTCAGTCCACCTTCGCGTCCCATCTATTGCTGGTGGAAGACAATCCCGTCAACCAGAAGGTGGCCATTCGCCTGCTCAAGGGGCAAGGCTACCGCGTTACACTGGCCGAGGACGGTGCGCAGGCCATCCGGGCATTTGCCGATCAGAGCTTCGATGCTGTGCTGATGGATATGCAAATGCCGGTCATGGGTGGGCTGGATGCCACCCGCCTGATCCGGGAGATGGAACACGAACGCAGCAGCCGGCGAGTCCCAATCATCGCCATGACGGCTAATGCCATGGTCGGCGATCGCGAAACCTGTCTGGAGGCCGGCATGGATGACTATATCGCCAAGCCGTTTACCGCCAAGGAGCTATGGGCCAAGCTCGATCTGTGGCTCAAGCGTTGACAGCCCGCCAGGACTTTCCTTCAGCGCTGCCATGACATAGCGGTGGCCCGGATACATCCCTGCTCCTCGCAGGCCCGTATTGCCGGCAACGTCCGCTGCCACGGCCGTCTGGTCATCCTGCCGCCGCATGAACTGCGACATCCCCTGAACAGTTCTTGAATCACGTTGCCGGAGAACTGCGCCGATGCTGGAGCAGTACCAGCGAGCGGCCACGCACCGGATAAGGCTCCTCGGCGGGATGCAGGTTGCCGTTGGCCGGCGCACCGAGTGGCAACGCGGTGTCGATCAGCACTTCGAAGCTGTCGGCGATGGGAAACGGCGGCGGCACGAAGGCAATGTCTTCATGGTGAGCATTGCACAGCAGCAGGAAATCATCATCGCACCGCGGATGGCCACGCTCATCATCTTCCTTAAGACCGGCGCCCGGCAGGTACAGGCCCAGGCAGCGGGCATAGTCGTGACTCCATTCATCGTCGTCGATCTCGCGTCCATCGGGATTGAACCAGAGAATATCGCGCACCCCGTCGCCGTGCAGGCCCTGGAAAAAATGCCGGCGGCGAAAAGTCGGATGCTGGCGGCGAATCGCGATCAGGCGCTGGGTAAACGCCAGCAGCTCGCGGTTCTCCTGCAGCCAGGCCAGATCCCAGTCCAGCCAGCTGATGGCGTTATCCTGGCAATAGGCGTTGTTGTTGCCGCCTTGGGTACGGCCGACCTCGTCGCCGGCCAGCAGCATCGGCACGCCCTGCGACAGCAGCAGTGTGGCCAGGAAATTGCGCCGCTGGTGCAGGCGCAGCGCCAGCACCGCTGGATCTTCGGTATCGCCCTCGGCGCCACAGTTCCAACTGCGATTATGCGATTCGCCGTCGTGGTTGTTCTCGCCGTTGGCTTCGTTGTGGCGCTCGTTGTAGCTGACCAGATCATAGAGCGTGAAACCGTCATGAGCGGTGACGAAGTTGATGCTGGCGTGCGGCCGGCGACCGTTGTGCTGGTAAAGGTCGGCTGAGCCGGTCAGCCGATAGGCCAGTTCACCGATCAGCCCACCCTCACCGCGCCAGTAATCACGCACCACATCACGGTATTTGCCGTTCCACTCGCTCCAGCCCAGCGGAAAGCGGCCGACCTGATAACCGTCCTCACCCAGATCCCAGGGCTCGGCGATCAGCTTGACCTGTGCCAGCACCGGGTCCTGCTGGATGACGTCCATGAAGGTACCGTCCTGATCCACCACGCCCTTGGCATCGCGCGCCAGAGTCGCGGCCAGATCGAAGCGGAAACCATCGACGCGCATCTCCTGCACCCAGTAGCGCAGGCTGTCCATCACCAGTTGCAGCACCCGGGGATGAGCGGTGTTGAGGCTGTTGCCACACCCGGTGTAGTCCATGGTGTAGCGCGGCTGCCCAGGCACCAGCCGGTAATAGCTGGCGTTGTCGATGCCACGAAAGCACAGCGTCGGCCCGAGGTGATTGCCCTCAGCGCTGTGGTTGTAAACCACGTCGAGGATCACTTCCAGGCCGGCCGAGTGCAGCGCCTTGACCATGCTCTTGAATTCGGCTACCGGGTTGTCGGTGGCGGCATAGCGCGGATTGGGCGCGAAATAGCCCAGGGTGCTATAGCCCCAGTAGTTGTTCAGCCCCCGGTCGAGCAGGTGGCGCTCCTCGGGGAAATAGTGGATCGGCAACAGTTCGACTGCAGTAATGCCCAGTGCCTTGAGATAGTCGATCACCGGCCCGCAGGCCAGCCCGGCGTAGGTACCGCGCAGCTGTGCGGGCACCTCGGGATGGCGCTGGGTAAAGCCGCGCACATGCAGTTCATAAATGATGGTGTCGGACCAGGGCACCCGCGGCGGCCGGTCATCGCCCCAGTGAAAGGCGGTATCGACCACCTGGCACTTGGGCATGCCTGGGGCGCTGTTGCGGGTGTTGAAGCTCAAATCCTCGCCGCGACCGCCAATCCGGTAGCCAAACTGCGCGTCGCTCCACAGCAGCGCGCCAGCGATGGCCTTGGCGTAGGGATCAAGCAGCAGCTTGTGGGCATTGAAGCGCTGCCCCTCTTCGGGCCGGTAAGGACCGTGCACCCGGTAGCCATACAGCAGACCGGGGCGCGCCTCGGGCAGATAGCCGTGCCATACCCCACCACTGCGCTCGCGCAGCGGAATCTGCGCCACCTCGTGCTTGCCCTTGGCGTCGAACAGGCACAGCACCACCTGCTCGGCATGCGCCGAAAACAGGGCAAAGTTGACGCCCTCGCCATCCCAGTGTGCGCCCAGCGGATATGGCCGGCCCGGCCATATCGCCATCGTCGCTGGATTTGTCGCCATTTGCCCTCCCGGTCGGGATCACAGCATCAATAACAGTCCTCTCCGCTGGAGCGAGCGACCGTGTTCACTGAAACTGCTGGTCCCCAAGCGGGATCGCTGATTCCGTTGGCATTGGCCGCCCTCTCCCCAGGGGAAGAGAGCATGAACCACAGACCAGCAGCTAAAGGGTGAAGATCGATCCTACTCGCTGAACGCGCGCATCGTCGTGCTGACCTCGCCGGGTCCGATCACGGTGATGCCACCCTCGGTGACCTGGTACAGGCGCCGATCCTGCTCCGGGTCATAACCGATGCGCGCACCGGCCTCGATGATGTTGTACTGACCGATGATGGTCCGCCGCAGCCGCGCACCGCGCTTGATCCAGACATAATCCTGAATCACGCAATCCTCCAGCTCAACATCGTCCTCGATGATCACTTCGCGGCGAATCATGCAGTTGCGGATTGAGGCTGAATGCACCAGCGAGCCGGCGGCGATCACGCTGTTGTGAATATGGGCGTCGATGATCCGCGCCACCGGTCCCTGATAATTACTGGAAAAAATCCGCCACTGCGGGTTGAACACGTCAAAGCGCGGCGTCAGCCCGAGCAGATCCTGATGGGCGTTGAAATAGGCGTCCAGGGTACCGACATCGCGCCAGTAGGCCGGCTCTTCGTAGGACTTCACCCCCGGTACCCGATTGGTAGCAAAGTCGTAGGCAAACAGCCGGTGACTGTCCTTGAGCTTGGGCAATACATGGTGGCCGAAGTCGTGTTCACCACGACGATTGGCTTCCTTGAGGGCATCGACCAGCACCTTGGCGTTGAACAGGTAGTTGCCCATCGAAGCGTAGGCGCGCGTCGGATCGGAGGGCATGGGCGCCGGGTTGAGCGGCTTTTCCTGGAATTCGTTGACCCGGCCGGCGTGGTCAGCGGCGATGACGCCAAAGGACTTGGCCTCGTCCAGCGGCACTGGCAGCGCCGCGACCGTGACGTCAGCTTCGCGCTCCAGATGAAAATCCACCATCTGCTGAATGTCCATGCGATAGATATGGTCGGCGCCAAACACCAGCACCAGATCCGGATCGTGCAACTGGATCAGGTTCAGGTTCTGGTAGACGGCATCCGCAGTACCCTGGAACCAGTCGCCACCGCTGAGCATCTGCGGCGGCACCACGGTCACGAATTCCTCATTGCGCATCGGCGATACCACCCAGGCCTTGCGCACATGCTCGATCAGCGACTGGGACTTGTACTGCACCAGCAGGTAGATCGACTGGATGCGGGCATTGAGCAGGTTGCTCAGCACGAAGTCGACGATCCGATAGCGGCTCCCAAAGGGCAGCGACGGCTTGGAACTGGCGGTGGTCAGCGGCTGCAGGCGCGAGCCTTCGCCACCGGCCATTACAAACGCAAGAACTTTGGGTTGTTTCATCGCGGCACTTCCTTCATTGTCAGGGACAGCAGTTCACACAATCCCCCGAGAGGAATCACAAGCCAGTCGGGGCGGTTATCCAATTCGTAGCGCAGTTCGTAACTGGCCTTTTCCAGGGTCAGCAGCTCCAGCAGGGCCTGGACTTGCCAGGGATCGTCCGGATCGCTGGCGCAACCCCGCGCGGCTTGGGCATAGCCTTCCAGGAACGCGCTGCGGGCCTGCTCCTCCCACACCCGGACATGGGGCGCGAGCAGTTGCCATTGGCCCATGCCCGCAGTGGTCGCCTGGCGCAGCGCAGCGTGCGCGGCATAATTGAACGAGCGCAACAGACCCACCACATCGCGCAACGGCGTGTGCTTGGCGCGCCGCTCCTCTAAAGGCCGCAATGGCTCGCCCTCGAAATCAATGATGATGACATCATCCCCGACCAGCAGCACCTGGCCGAGGTGATAATCACCGTGGCAGCGGGTTTTCATAGGCAGCGGATCACTGATCGCCGGGGCCACGCAGCGCGCCAGCACAGCCTCGCGCGCATCCAGCACTGTCGTAGCCAGAACCCGCATCGATTCCGGCAGCCCGCTCCGCGCCAACTCCAGCCAATCCAGCGTCGTGGCCAACTCACTGCGAATCCGCGTGCTCCACGCCTCAAGATCCGCCACCGTGATCGGCTCGGGATCAAAGGCCGGATCACCCGTGTGCAGCGCCAGAACCCGGTGCAGCTCGCCCGTGCGGCGGCCCAGGGTCGCGGCGAAGCGCCGATACCGGCCATGCACCTGCCCGTCCGCCGCGCGCAGCGCATCCGGCTGCTGCAGGCAGTCACCCAGGAAGCACCGCAGATAGTCCTGGGTGTAGCTCCAAGCATCGCCCTGATTGTCAATAAAGCCCTGCACCAGGGCCAGCGCGATGACCGTACCGTTGCCGTCCGCGTATTCCAGGGCGCCGGCCAGCGGCGCGACGTTGCCAAATCCGGCGACATCGCTCAGGAAACGGCCCATCTCCAGTTCGGGGTTGATGCCCGCCCGCAGGCGTCGATAAACCTTGAGCAGCATGCGGCCACCGATGTTGAGCGTAGCGTTGCTGCTATCCAGGGACAGGCATTTGACCGACAGGGACCCGGGCGCCTCACCGGCCCACTGGCGAAAAACGCGCGTTGAGGAGAACTTCAGCCAGCCCTCACCCAGCGGGATGCGGACGTTGCCGGCCATCATCCTGAGAATCGACTGGCTGAAGGCTTCACGGGCACAGGCATCGTAGAGCAGACCGATCCGCGCCCCGATCCGCACCCGGGCCAGCGTGCAGGACCTTGGCGGGCGCGGCTGGTCATCGCCTTCATCATCCCAGGCCAGTGCCAGCGGCAGCCCGTAATCCTGCGGCTCTGCCTGGCCGGCCAGCCAGACCCGAATGCGCGCCAGCAGCCACCCGGCCTGATCGAACCCGATGTCATGGCAGTCGCATTCCACCCGCTCGATGCACCCGCCCTTGCCGGCGAACCAGCGCTGCGTCGACAGGAACATGGACAGCGCCTGAGCAAGGGCGACGGACACGATCGGGTCGCGCCACCCCTCGGCGCCAGCCAGATCAATGATCCTGTCGCCTGGTTCCACGCTGTCCTCCCGCCTCAGCCTTCAAACGTGGCGAAGTCGCGCTCGGTGTGCAGGTGGTGGCGAATGCGGAACACATGCGCCGGCATCCGGTGCGGATTCAGTTCGACATAGTTGCGCGGCCCATGCCACAGGTAATGCGCGCCGGTCAGCAGGTCATGCACCTGGAACGGCTGCTGCGGATCCACGCCCAGTGCTTCGAGATCAAGGTGAGTCCAGCCGGCCTGGGTGTAATGCGGATCCAGATTCACCACCACCAGAATGACGTTGGCGCGATCCGGGGTGACCTTGCTGTAGCACAGCATCTGCTCGTTATCGACCTGATGCACCCGCATGCCCCAGTCGGACTGCAGGGCCGGATTGCGCTTGCGAATCCGGTTCACCAGGGCAATGAAGTCGCACAGGCTGTTAGGTCCGTCCAGTTCCTGGCGATCCCGGTAGCGCAGCTGATACTTCTCGGAATCCAGATACTCCTCGCTGCCGTGCTTGACCGCGACGTGTTCCATCAGTTCATAGGCCGGCCCATAGATCCCATAGCTGGCGGTCATGGTCGCCGCCATCACCAGCCGCGACATGAACATCGGCCGGCCGCCGAACTGCAGCGCCTCGGTGAGAATATCCGGGGTATTCGGCCAGAAGTTGGGGCGGAAATACTCGCGGCCCGGGCCCTGGCACACTTCGGTCAGGTACTCGCCAAGCTCGGCGGCAGTATTGCGCCACGCATAGTAGGTATAGGACTGACTGTAGCCGAGCTTGGCCAGGCGATGCATGACCTTGGGCCGGGTGAAGGCTTCGGCAAGGAAGATCGCGTTCGGCGTGCTCTGCTTGATCTCGCCGATCAGCCATTCCCACATGGCGAAGGGCTTGGTATGCGGGTTGTCGACCCGGAAGATGCGTACGCCCTGCTGAATCCAGAATTCAAAGATGCTCTTGATCTCGTCCCACAGCGCCCGCCAGTCGGCGGTTTCAAAGTTGAACGGATAGATGTCCTGATACTTCTTAGGTGGATTCTCGGCATACTGCACCGTGCCATCCGGCCGCCAGCGGAACCAGTCGGGATGCTGCTCGACGTAAGGATGGTCGGGGGCGCATTGCAGGGCGATATCCATGGCGATGTCGATACCGTGCTCCTTCGCCTTGTGCACCAAGTGGCGGAAATCCTCCAGGGTGCCCAGTTCCGGCAGAATCGCCTTGTGGCCACCTTCCGCCGCGCCGATCGCCCAGGGACTGCCCACATCATCGGCAGTGGGCGTCAGGGTGTTGTTCTTACCCTTGCGGTTGACCCGGCCAATCGGATGGATCGGCGGAAAGTACAGCACATCGAAGCCCATCGCGGCGATGCGCGGCAGCCAGGCTTCGCAATCCCGGAAGGTGCCATGCTGGCCGGGGACCGCACTGCAGGAACGCGGAAACATTTCGTACCAGCTGCTAAAGCGGGCGCGCTCGTCATCGACCACCACCGCCAGGATCCTGTCGTACTGCAGGGCCAGGCTGCGATCGGCATACAGTGTCATCAACCGCGCCAGATCCTCATCCAGCCCCAGCCGGCGACGGTATTCGAGCTCCTTCTGCCCCACCAGTTCCTGGGCGCGCCGGGCCAGCCATTGCGCATCGCCGCCCGTAGCACGCTGGCTGGCCTGCTCAACCAGCTTCTCACCCACCCGCAGGGCAATGGCCACGTCCTCGGCCTGCACCCAGCGCCCGAGATCATGCCGCCAGGACTTGAAGGCATCCACCCAGGCGGTCACCGTGTATTCGTAGCGGCCCAGATCCAGCACCACAAACTCGCCCTGCCAGCGGTCATTGACCAGGGCGCGCATCGGCGTTTCCTGCCAGTCGCCCGCACCCGCCTTGCGATATTGCAGCACGCAGGACAGCGCGTCATGGCCATCGGTGAACACATCCGCCTCGACCGTCACCGTATCGCCGACCGTGCGCTTAATAGCGAAACGGCCACCATCGAGCTGCGGCGTCACCCCCTCGATGATCGCGCGCCTGCGGCCATCGGGACCGGCGACAGGGACCGCGACCGGCTCCGGCTCGGGAACGACCGCGACCGGCTCCGGCATGGGCGTTGAAACTGCGGCGGGCGGGGACGATGATGCGGGTTGAGCGTGCTGCGTGACTGCTGCTACATCCGCGACTTTCTTTTTCTCATCCGCCACGAGCTTCTTTTTCATTTCGCCTATCCTCGTTGTGCTGATCTGATCCGCGATGGGGCGCACGCCGGGCATGCCCCTTCGGCTGCCGTTTACACGCATTCAGTGGTAAAGTGACCGACCCGTTTCGCAGGTCGTCCGCGCGGCCAGCCCTGTTCTGTTTATCCCTGCTTATTATGACGGTTTTTCGCGGCTGTGCCTAAGTGACCGTCGGCCCGGCCGGCCGCCCGCACCGAGGATTTTGCACTCATGACTGATTTGCAACAGCTTATCGAAAATGCCTTTGAACGCCGCAGCGAGCTTGAGCCCGCCAGTGCCCCGGCTGAGGTGCGTGAGGCGGTGGAGGAAGCCCTGGGCCTGCTGGAACTGGGCCGGGTACGGGTCGCCGAATCGCGCAATGGTGCCTGGACGGTCAACCAGTGGCTGAAGAAAGCGGTACTGCTGAGCTTCCGCCTGAATGAAAACACCATCATCCGCGACGGCTACACCAACTACTTCGACAAGGTGCCGCCCAAGTACGCCGAATATGGTGAAAACGATTTTCTCGCCGCCGGAGTGCGCGTGGTGCCACCGGCAGCGGCGCGGCGCGGCTCCTACATCGCGTCCGGTGTGGTGCTGATGCCCTCCTTCGTCAACATCGGCGCCTATGTCGATTCCGGCACCATGGTCGATACCTGGGCCACGGTCGGCTCCTGCGCGCAGATCGGTAGGAATGTGCATCTGTCCGGCGGCGTCGGCATCGGCGGCGTTCTGGAACCGTTGCAGGCCAGCCCGACCATTATTGAGGATGACTGCTTCATCGGCGCCCGCTCCGAAGTGGTCGAAGGCGTGATCGTCGAGCGCGGCTCGGTGATTTCCATGGGCGTCTATATCGGCCAGAGCACCAAAATCTACAACCGGCTGACCGGCGAAGTCAGCTATGGCCGGGTGCCAGCCGGCTCAGTAGTGGTGCCCGGCGCCCTGCCCGCGCCCGATGGCAGCCACAGCCTATACTGCGCGGTGATCATCAAGCAGGTCGATGAGAAAACCCGCTCGCGGGTCGGCCTGAACGAACTGCTGCGCGACTGAACCACGCACATGCCCGTGCATCATCCGCACGATCATTTCGTGCGTGAATTCCTCAGTGAACCGGCGCACGCCCGCGCGTTCCTGCGCGCCGTGCTGCCGGCGCCGCTGATCGAGGCCCTGGATTGGAGCGGCCTGCGCAGCGAAGCGGCGACCTTCATCGACGAAAACCTGCGGCAACAGTCATCCGACCTGCTGTTTTCCGTGCCCGGCCTGACCGGCGAACCGCAGCAGATCTACCTGCTGTTCGAGCATAAATCGGCTCTGGATCCGCGTCTGGCGCAGCAACTGCTCGGCTATCTGGCACGCATCTACGCCGCACAAAGCCAGCCGGCGCCGGTGGTCAGTCTGGTGTTCTACCACGGTGACGCGCCACACCCGGCCGGGCGGCGTTTTCTCGATGAACTCTCCCTGCCACCGCACAGCCAGACGCTTTATCAGCCGTACATTCCGGATTTTGGCTATGTGCTGTTCGATCTGGCGCGCGCTACGCCCCATCTTTGGCAATCGCTGGCACTGCGGCTGTTCCTGGCCGCCCTGGACAGTGCACGCGATCCCGATCCCGCGCGCCTGGCGGGCGTGCTACGGTTGGCTGATCAACTGCTGCGGGAATCCAGCAGCACCCGGATTGTCCATGCCGTACTGGTCTATCTGTTCCAGGTGACGGATTTGCAACCGGCGCAATGGCAGGCCTTGCTCAATCCACCTTTTTCACCCGATCTGGAGGCCACGATGATTTCCACCGCCCAGCAGCTGTTTGAACAAGGCAAGCTCGAAGGCCGTGTCGAAGGCCGTGTCGAAGGCCGTGTCGAAGGCCGGACTGAGGGTGAAACGCTGTTCCTGGAACGCCTGCTCCAGGCCAGGTTTGGCCCACTTTCGACCGCTGATCGACAACGGATCATGATGGCAAGCCCGGAAACCCGGCTATCCTGGGGTGAACGGGTCCTGACCGCCGCCACGCTGGCCGACGTATTCGCCGAGACCCATTAGGAAAATTCCCAATCCCTATCGTCCGCCCCGCACGGGTCGCGAGGTGACACTGCCCTGCTTCGCGCCCAGCCCGGGTGCGTCCCTTCTTCCTGTTCCTGCTGAAAAATGGATCGCAATGTCCACCACACTGGCTCTTGCTCTCGACCTGATCCGCCGGCCTTCGATCACCCCGGAGGATGCCGGTTGCCAGGATGTCTTGAGCGCCCGGCTGGCAGCGCTCGGCTTCCGCCTGGAGCGGCTGCGCTTCGGCACGGTTGACAATCTATGGGCGCGACTGGGCGATAGCACGCCCGTGCTGGCCTTTGCCGGACACACCGACGTGGTACCGCCCGGCCCGCTGGAACAGTGGCAATCGCCACCGTTCGCCCCGGAACTGCGCGATGGCCTTCTGTTCGGGCGCGGCGCGGCGGATATGAAAGGCAGCCTGGCGGCAATGATCACGGCCTGCGAACGCTTTCTGGCTGCGCATCCCCGACCGCGCGGCTCCCTCGCCTTTCTGATCACCAGTGACGAGGAAGGCGCAGCGGTCGATGGCACGGTCCGGGTCGTCGAGCATCTGCAGGCACGCGGCGAAAGGATCGACTGGTGCCTGGTCGGCGAGCCCTCCAGCAGCGCCCGCATCGGCGACGTGATCAAGAATGGCCGGCGCGGCTCGCTCAACGGCCGGCTGCTGCTGCGCGGCGTTCAGGGCCATGTCGCCTATCCGCACCTGGCCCAGAACCCGATCCACGCCATCGGCGCGCTGCTGAGCGCCCTAACCGATGAGGTGTGGGATCAGGGCCACGATTTTTTCCCGCCGACTTCGTTCCAGATCTCCAACCTGCGCTCTGGCACCGGCGCGGTCAATGTAGTACCCGGTGAACTGGAGATGCTGTTCAACTTCCGCTTCTCGCCGGCGGTCACGGTCGCGGCACTGCAGGAACGCACCCGCCTGCTGGTCGAAACCGCCCTGCTCAACGAGGAAATCAAAACCGGCCAGGTATTCCAGTACGACCTGGACTGGACCCTGTCGGGATTACCGTTCTTCACCGCGCCGGGCACCCTGGTCGCCGCGGCCCAGGCCGCGATCCGCGCCGAAACCGGACAGGACGCAGAACTATCCACCAGCGGCGGCACCTCCGATGGCCGTTTCATTGCCCCGACCGGCGCCCAGGTCATTGAACTGGGGCCGCTCAACGCCACCATTCACAAGGCCAATGAACAGATTGCCGTCGCCGACCTGGATACGCTCAGCCGCATCTACGAGACGCTGCTCGTTCACCTGCTGGCGTGATGCCTCTTGAAGACGCCATCCCTGAAGTGTCGCTGGAATCGTTAAAATCCCGACAATCGGCATGCCTCATGCATCCTGGGTTTACGCAACCTGAGGTCACCCTGATTCCTGGCCGGAATGGCCGGTGATGCGTGGATAACAGTCTGCTCCCCTGTCCCGCCTTCGCAAACGGCAGGGGATTTTCAAGCGCCTTCAACTTCCTGTAAGCAGGACACTTTCCATGTCTGAGACTGACACGCTTCCCCTCCAGATCGGCGTCCTCACCAGTGGTGGCGATGCCCAGGGCATGAACGCCGCAGTGCGCGCCGTGGTGCGTGCTGCCCTGCACGCGGGCGCCACCGTCCACGCCATCTACGAAGGCTATCAGGGCATGGTGGATGGCGGCGACCGCATCCGCCCGCTGTCCTGGGACGATGTCGGCAGCATCCTGCACCGGGGCGGCACGATGATCGGTACCGCGCGCTGTCTGGCCTTTCGCGAGCGCACGGGCCGGTTGCGCGCCACCCTCAACCTGCTACAGCGCGGCATCGACCGCCTGGTGGTGATCGGCGGTGATGGCAGCCTGACCGGCGCCGACACCTTCCGCCGCGAATGGCCGGACCTGGTCGCGGAACTGCTGCAACAAGGCGCGATTGATGCCGATACTGCGGCACGCCATCCGGCGCTGATGATTGCCGGGCTGGTTGGCTCCATCGACAACGACATGGTCGGCACCGACATGACCATCGGCGCCGATTCCGCCCTGCACCGTATCACCGAGGCCATCGACGCCCTCACCAGTACTGCTGCCAGTCACCAGCGCAGCTTCGTGGTTGAGGTGATGGGCCGCCACTGCGGCTACCTGGCCCTGATGAGCGCCATCGCCGGCGGCGCCGACTATGTGCTGATTCCGGAGAACCCGCCGCCCGAAGGCTGGGAAGCACAGATGTGTGAACTGCTGCGCAACGGCCGCGCCGCCGGTCGCCGCGACAGTATCGTCGTGGTCGCCGAGGGCGCGATCGACCGTCAGGGCCAGCCGATCAGCGCCGACTATGTGCGTCAGGTGCTGGAAAGCCGGCTCGGCGAGGATACCCGCGTCACCATCCTCGGCCATGTGCAGCGCGGCGGCACACCCAGCGCCTTCGACCGCTGGATGAGCACCCTGCTCGGCCATGCTGCAGTGCAGGAGCTGCTCACAGCCACACCCGAGAGCGAACCACAACTGATCGGCATGCGCTATAACCGCGTCTGCCGCATCCCGCTGATGCCCTGCGTTCAGCAGACCCGCGCCGTCGCCGAGGTGATTACCCGCCGCGATTATGCCCAGGCGATGGCACTGCGCGGCGGCAGCTTCACCGAGATGTTCCAGATTTTCCAGGCGATGGCCGAGGCGCTGCCGAGCGTGGCGCCACCGGCCCAGCCGCAGCGGATCGCAGTGCTGCACGGCGGCGGACTGGCTCCGGGCATGAATACCGCTGCGCGCGCCGCAGTGCGTCTGGGCCTGGACCGTGGTCATACCCTGCTCGGCGTGCATGGCGGTTTTGAAGGGCTGCTCAATGGCCGGATCAGCACGCTCAGTTGGGGCGATGTCGAAGGCTGGACCGCGACGGGCGGCGCCGAACTGGGCACCACCCGCCAGGTGCCGAGCGTCGAGCAGCTTTATTCAGTGGCGCGCGCTTTGGAAACGCACCACGTCAACGGCCTGCTGGTGATCGGCGGCTGGATGGCCTATGAAGCGGCCTATCGGCTGTACAGCGAGCGTGACCGTTACCCGGCGTTCAAGATCCCGATCATCTGCCTGCCGGCGACCATTGATAACAACCTGCCCGGCTCGGATCTGAGCATCGGCGCCGATACCGCGCTCAACGATATCGTCGCTGCGCTTGATCGCATCAAGCAGTCGGCGATGGCGGCGCGGCGCTGCTTCGTAGTGGAAACCATGGGCCGCCATTGTGGCTATCTGGCGCTGATGAGCGGCCTGGCCGGCGGCGCTGAGCGCATTTACCTGCCCGAGGAAGGCATCACTCTCAAGGGTCTGCAGGCCGATGTCGAGCATATGATCGCCAGCTTCCGTGAGGGCCGGCGCCTGTATCTGACCATCCGCGGCGAGTACGCCAACGACCATTACACCACCGATTTTCTGTGCCGGCTGTTCGAGGAGGAAGGCGGCGATCTGTTCGATGTGCGTCAGGCGGTGCTCGGCCATATTCAGCAGGGCGGCAATCCCTCGCCCTTCGATCGGGTGCTGGCAACCCGGCTGGCGGCACACTGCATTGATTTCCTGACCGGCGAACTGGAGCGCGGCACGGCAGCCGGAGCCTTCATCGGCCTGGCCGAGGGCAAGGTCACCACTTTCCCGCTCAAGCAGATGCCCGACATGACCGATACCCGCTGCCGGCGGCCACTGCATCAATGGTGGCTGGATCTGCGCGCGGTCATGGCAGCGATGGCGCGGCCACGTCAACACTAGGCACGCGGCGAAAGGCGCACCCCAGGCTTTTCGTCGAGGGTGCGCACACGCTGCTCAGGGCTGGGCGCGAACGGGCCGTGCACCCAGCACATCGAGTGCTTCGACATATTCAAAGCGCTCGATGTGCTGCTCCAACTGTTGCGCCCGCATGCCGAATGCCAGCCGGAACAGCGCCCGGTGCTGGGTGAAAACCTGTGTAGCGCGCAAATCGGCAGCAGTCAGTAACGACACCAGTTCAGCGAGTGCAGACTGCAACTGGGCCGTATCCACCACGCCATGCTCTTGTAGCGGTGCATCCAGAACAGCCAGCAGTTGCCCGGCCAGCGCATTGAATTCCGCCGCCAGGGCATCGGCCTGCCCACCAATGAGCGCGGGGTCGGCGCCGGTCGCCAGCGCCGTTTCCAATGCCGTGGCATGATCCCGCAGCGGCAGCAGGCCCAGATTGCCAAATACGCTCTTGAGCGAGTGCGCCAGCCGCCGGGCCGCAGCACGGTCGCCCTCAGCCAGCATCCGGCCCAGAAGATCCATATCCCCGGCATGGTCCAGGGCACAGCGGCGCAGCAGTTCGATATAGCGGGACTGGTGACCGTTGAGCACACGCAGGCCGGCGGCGCTGTCCAGGCCCCTGATCTTCGCCAGCTGCGTCAGTCGCGGATCCAGCGATGACGGCCGCGCCACCGGATCGGCGAGTGCCGGGCCATCATCGATCCGCGCCGGCAGCCAGCGCAGCAGCGCAGCAAACAGCTGCTCCGGATCCATGGGCTTGGCGACAAAGTCATTCATACCCGCAGCCAGACAGGCGCGCCGATCCTCCTCGAACACATTGGCGGTCATGGCCAGGATCGGCAGGCGCGTAGCATCGAAGCGCTCGCGCAACAGACGGGTCGCGGTCAGGCCATCCATCACCGGCATCTGCACATCCATCAGCACCAGGGCGTAGGTCTGCTGCCGGACCCGCGCCACTGCCTCGCAACCATCTGCGGCCGTATCCACCACCAGCCCCACCCCGCGCAGCAGATCCAGCGCCACCTCGCGATTCACCACATTATCCTCGACCAGCAACACCCGGTTTCCGGTATGGCGCTGACGCAGCCGCGTACTGCTGTCATGGTCCGGGCTTGCCACCGGTGCCATCAAGACCGGATGCCCTCGCTCCAGCCACGCAGTCAGCCAGAAGGTACTGCCCTGGCCCGGCGTACTCTCCACACCCACTGCTCCGCCCATCAGTTGTGCCAGACGCTGGGTGATCGCCAGCCCCAGCCCGGTGCCGCCATATTTGCGCGTGATGGTGGCATCCGCCTGGGAAAACGCCGCGAACAGACACGCCTGATCAGCGGCGGCAATACCAATACCGGTATCCTGCACCTCGAAGCGCGCCAGCACCCGATCGCGCTCCTGCTCCAGCAGGCGCACGCGCAGCGTTACCGAACCGTATTCGGTGAACTTGACCGCGTTGCCGGCATAGTTCAGCAGCGCCTGACGCAGGCGGGTCGGATCACCGCGCAACCACAGCACCATATCATCGCCTTCCACCTCCACGCTCAAACCCCGGGCCTGGGCCGATTCAGCAATCAGCGAGCGCACATGATCGAGCAGCGCGCCAAGGGCAAAATCGGTCTGTTCCAGCACCAGTTTGCCGGCCTCAATCTTGGACAGGTCGAGAATATCGTTGAGCATCGACAGCAGATGCCGGGCGGCGCTGTCGATGCGACCCAGACGGGCGGCCTGTTCCGGATTGCTTTCGGTCTGCCGCAGCAGGTGAGTCAAGCCGATGATGGCATTCATCGGCGTGCGGATCTCGTGGCTCATATTGGCCAGGAAGGCACTCTTGGCGCGATTGGCCGCCTCGGCGCGCTCGCGCGCTTCAATCAATTGCGCGGTGCGCTCTTCGACCAGCTCTTCCAGATGATGGCGATGGCGATCGAGTTCGGCACCGACGCGCCTCTTTTCGGTGATGTCCTCCTTGACCGCCACATAGTGCGTGATACGGCCATCGGCCTGACGCAGCGGGGTGATGATGGCAAATTCGGTGTATTCGCTGCCGTCCTTGCGCCGGTTGATGAACTCACCCTTCCAAGGCTGCCCCTGACTCAGCGCCGTCCACAGGCTTGCGTAGGTTTCCGGAGCGGTCCGGCCCGAGTGCAGCAGACGCGGGTTATGGCCCAGCACTTCATCGCGACTGTAGCCGGTGGCATTGACGAAGGTCTGGTTGACGTATTCGATATTCGCGTCCAGATCGGTGATGACGATGCTCTCGGGGCTTTGTTCGACCGCCTGCGCGAGCTTGCGCAGTTGCAGAGCGGCGCGGCGGCGCTGCACGATGCGCCACAGTTCGTTGCCGATCAACTGCACGGTTTCCACATCCAGCTCGTTGTAGTCGCTGGCCTTGTTGCCCACGCCGGTGAGCATCACCACCCGGCCATTTTCGATCACCGGAACCGACAGCAGCCGTTGCAAGGGCGCGTGACCTTCGGGCAGGCCACGCTGGCGCGCATCGGCGGCGTAATCGTTACAGATCAGCGGCTGGTGCTGGCGCAGAGCATCGGCCCACAGGCCCGCCTGGCTGACTGGATAGTGGCGATCAAACACCGCCTTGCAGTAGTCGCGCAGGGTGCGCCGCGACCAGGTGACCAGCTCAATGGTTTCCTCGTCATCGTTGACGAAGTGAATAAAGGCAATGCAACTGCCGGTCAGCTCCTCGGCCAGTTCCTGACCGCGCTGTAAAAAGGCAACCTCATCGACCTCCTCGGCAACCCGTGGCAATTCCAGCAGCGCTTCGGCACGGCGCGATTGCAGCGCCAGGGTGTCCTCGATGCGCTTGCGCTCGCTGATATCGCGGGAAATGCCGTAGCTGCCCATGATGCGCCCTTCGGCATCGTACAGCGGACCCTTGATGGCCAGATAGGTCACCGGACCCCGCACGGTATCCAGTCGTTCCTCGCAGGTGATCACCTGGCCACTGTCGCGCACCGCCTGATCATTGGCCATGATCGTGGCCGCCTGCTCGGGCGGGAACAGCATCCTGTCATCCTGGCCGAGCACCTGCTGTTCGGCCTTGCCGGTGACCTGTTGGGCCTGACGGTTGAACAGGATGTAGCGCCCCTGGAGATCCTTGGCGAAGATGGCATCGGTGGAGGTGTTAGCAATCGCAGCCAGCAGCTGCAGTGCCCGCAGGCGCTCGGCCTGGGCCTGCTGCGTGCCCTGGGCAATCGCCAGTTGCTGGCGTTGCCGCTGCAGATACAGGCCAGCCACGGCCACAAACAGCGCCAGCATCCCCGTCAAGGCAATCCACAGGACATTGCCCGTCACTTCGTTATACAGCTCCACCCGGTCCAGCTTGGCCAGCAGGTACCAGTCGCTGCCGGGAATGTCGCGCCCGACCCCGAATACCGATACGCCCCGGTAATCGCGGCCCTCCAGGACATGATTCAAGCCGGCCGTGCCCCGCATCAGTTGCGCCGCCAGCAACAGCGGGTCATCCGCAGATCTGCTCAGGCTCAACGACGCATCGGGCACATGCCGCAACGGATTCAGAAAGACAATCTGCCGGCCATCGCGGCGAAACAGCACGATCTCACCACTGGGGCTGGGCACCGGCCAGTCGCCGAGTTGCCGGGGCAGGTAATGCTCGCCATCGGCATGCAGGATGATGATGGGACGGGGCAATCCGGCCATCATCGGCAGACTGACCACGAAATCCAGATGCGCGCGGCCCTGAGCATCGCGATAGGGCTGGATCCAGTGCACCTCGCCGGTCTGGGCGGCGCGCAGACGCTCGGCGCGGACCCTGGCATCGATATCGGAAACCGCTGCCTCAGCGCACGGCTCGCTGCACCAGAGGAACCGCCCCTGTTCATCCAGCAGCGTGACCGCCTCAAAGGAACCCAGACTGGCAAACTCATTCAGGCGCTTGAACAGGCGATCGCGGCTCTCGTTATCGCCGGTTTCGCGCCAGCGCTGATAAAACTCCGCCAGGGCTTCACTGCTGTGAATGATGCGCGCGTTCCGGATGCGCTCTTCAAACCAGTCGGCGACCTGCTGGGCTTTCAGATCGGCAATGGCCTGCAGGCGCGCGATCTGGGTCTGGCGCGCTTCGGCGATGGTCCGGCTGATCGAAGCAATCGTCAGACCCAGAATCAGCGGCGCCAGCACCAGCAGCGACAGCAGCACCGGACGCAGTGACGGTGTATTTGCATTCGATAAGGTATCGGGTCCAAACCAGCGCCGCCGCAGCAGGCCATACAACAGCAGGGAGGTGACGGCGATGAACAGCCAGCCCTTGAGAGTACTGACCAGGGTCAGCGCCTGCGGCGAACTCAGCCACCATTCCACGACCTTATCGGACAGCAGAATCCACAGCGCGGCGAAAATGGCGTAGATCACCACCACGCGCAGGATATGGGCATGGTGCGCCTGAGTAGAGGAATCGCGCATGATCAAGCAGGACCTCTTGGTATTTCCTGGCGTTCGCCGGCACACCGGGCGCGAGCCTAACCAGAGTTCAGCGCCGCCCGCCGCCACTGGCCCGGTGCAGCAGCGCATCCAGAGCCGACGTGGGCAGCAGGCGACGCAACAGGGCAAATAGATAGGTTGGCGCCGTGACAAAATAGCGCGCCTGGGGACGTGGGCTTTCCACGGCATGAATCAGCCGCTTCAGCACCGCTTCAGGCGGCAGGGTAAACGGCGCCGCAGGTCCTTCCTTGAGCAGTCGCGCTTCCATCGCCGCATACTGCTCCCGATGCACGCTGTGGGCAGGATCGATGTGCCGCTGATAGGCGACATGGGCATTATCGCGAAAACGGCTGAGAATCGGCCCCGGCTCGATCAGGCAAACGTGAATACCGGTGCCGCGCAGTTCCTGGCGCAGGGTATCCGCCAGACCTTCCAGGGCGAACTTGCTGGCAACATAGGCGCCCCGGTAGGCAAAGGCCACCAGCCCGAGCACCGAGCTATTGTAAACAATCCGGCCATGACCCTGACGGCGCAGCACCGGGATCACCTGATTGCTCAGCTCCTGGGTGCCAAACAGGTTGACCTCGAACTGCTCACGCAGCGCGGCGCGGCTCAGATCCTCCACCGCACCCGGCTGACCGTAGGCAGCATTGTTGAACAGCGCGTCCAGCCGACCGCCGCTGCGCTCCAGGACCGTCGCCACCGCCGTGCGGATGGATGCCGAATCGCTTAAATCCAGCAGCAGGCTTTCCAGCCCCGCTGCCTGGAGCTGGGCCACATCAGCCGGCTGGCGCGCCGTAGCGAACACCCGCCAGCCGCGCGCCCGCAAACCTTCGGCGGCGCAACGACCAATGCCCGAGGAACAGCCGCTGATCAGAATTGTCCGCTCCTGCCCGTCCACATGCTGCTGCATGAATATTCCCACTCCTGTCTCTTAAATGTTTCAAACCATAATCCAGCATAGCCTGAAAACAAACCGCCAGACCACGATCTGGCACATCACTCAAAATGCCTATCAGCCGCGAGGTGATGCAATAAAAATGACATACAAATGCAATATAAAGGCCGCTATTCCGTAGTAGTTTTAGCGTAGTCTTTGCTATTGCAATCCTCAGGATGACGAGGATTTTTAATTTTACCATACAGTTACAACAAGACCGACTCGGAGGCTGTTCCGTGATCAAGCAGAAAATCGCCCTTGCCCTCGCCGCGAACCTTACCCTGGCGGGTGCCGCGCAGGCGCAGTCCGCCCGCGACTACATCAGCATCGTCGGCTCGTCGACCGTCTACCCGTTCTCGACTGCCGTAGCTGAACAGTTCGGCAAAACCAACAGCAGTTTCAAGACCCCGAAGGTGGAATCGACCGGCACCGGCGGCGGCTTCAAGCTGTTCTGCGGCGGCGTCGGCACTGAATATCCGGATATCGCCAACGCCTCGCGGCCGATCAAGAAATCGGAAATCGAGACCTGCGCCAAGAATGGCGTCAAGGAGATCATCGAGGTCAACATCGGCTTTGACGGGATCGTGATTGCCTCCTCAAAAAAGAACAAGCCGATGGCGCTGACTCTTGAGGATCTGTGGCTGGCGCTGGCCAAGGAAGTACCGGAACCGGGCACCGGCAAGCTGGTCGCCAATCCGTTCAAGACCTGGAAGGACGTGAACCCGGAACTGCCCGCCAACAAGATCGAAGTGCTTGGCCCACCGCCGACCTCCGGCACCCGGGATGCCTTCGTGGAACTGGTCATGGATCATGGCTGCAAGAAATTCCCGGTGATCAAGGACCTGGAAAAGAGCGACGAAAAGAAGGCCAAGGCGATCTGTGGCACCTTGCGTGAGGATGGCGCCTACATCGAAGCCGGCGAGAACGACAACCTGATCGTCAACAAGCTGGTCGCCAATTCCAATGCGCTCGGCATCTTCGGCTACAGCTTCATGGAGGAGAATCTGGACAAGGTTCAGGGCGAAACCGTCAACGGCGTCGCGCCGAACTTCGAGAACATCGCCGACGGCAAGTATCCGATCTCGCGGCCGCTGTTCTTCTACGTCAAGAAGGCCCATGTTGGCGTGATTCCCGGCATCAAGGAATTCATCGCCGAATTCACCAGCGAAAAAGCCGCCGGTGATGAAGGTTATCTGAGCAACAAGGGCCTGATCCCGCTGCCCAAGGACAAGCGTAAGCAGGTCGCAGCCGACGCCAACAGTCTCAAGACGCTGGCCCCGTAACCGGGATCCCCTTCCAATGCCATCCTGGGCTGAAGCAGCAGTTCTTCGGCCCGGGATGGCGTTCTTCATACGGATCACCGGGCCATGTCGTTCTATCTGTTCCTTACCCTCCTCCTGTTGAGTTCTGGCTGCTATTACCTCGGTCGCCGGCGCGCCTTTACGGTCGCCGGTGATCATGTCCGCAACCTGCATTCCCTGCCCAGCTACTATGGCGCCTACACCGCCCTGTGGTGCGGCCTGCCGGCACTGCTGGTGTTCGCCGCCTGGACGGCCCTGCAGCCGAGCATCATTCTCGAACTGGTGACCAACGCGCTGCCGCCAGAGCTGCGCACGCTGCCACCAGGCCGTCTGGATCTGGTGCTCAACGACATCAAGAATCTGGTCAACGGCAACATCGTCTCCAGCGCGCCCGATCCGGCCATCCTGGCCGCTGCCGATCACTACCGCAACCTGCAGCTGATTGGCAACGCTGCGCTGTGGATCGCAGTGATGAGCCTGGCCATCGCCGGCGCCGCCCATGCCTGGCGCGCCATCTCGCCCAAGCTGCGCGCCCGCAACCGCGTCGAGCAGGTCGTAAACCTGTTCCTGGTCATCAGCTCAACCATCGCCATCTTCACCACCGTCGGCATCATCCTGTCGGTGCTGTTCGAGTCGATCCTGTTCTTTGGCAAGGTGCCGATCAGCGATTTCCTGCTGGGCCTGCAATGGAGTCCACAAACCGCGTTGCGCGCCGATCAGGCCGGTTCATCGGGCGCCTTTGGCGCCGTGCCGCTGTTCGCCGGCACCCTGCTGATCTCCGGCATCGCCATGCTGGTTGCGGTACCGATCGGCCTGATGTCAGCGCTGTACCTGTCCGAGTACGCCACCCCGAAATTCCGCGCCACGGCCAAGCCGGCGCTGGAAGTGCTGGCCGGCATTCCCACCGTGGTCTACGGCTTCTTTGCCGCTCTGACCGTAGCGCCGCTGCTGCGCGACATCGGTACGGCTCTCGGCCTGCAGGTCGCCTCGGAAAGTGCGCTGGCCGCCGGGCTGGTCATGGGCATCATGATCATTCCCTTTGTCTCCTCGCTGTCCGACGACGTGATCAATGCTGTGCCACAGTCGATGCGCGACGGTTCCTACGCCCTCGGCGCGACCAAGTCGGAAACCATCAAGCGGGTGCTGCTGCCGGCCGCCCTGCCCGGCATCGTCGGCAGCATTCTGCTCGCCGTGTCGCGCGCCATCGGTGAAACCATGATCGTGGTCATGGCCGCCGGCCTGTCGGCCAACCTGACCGCCAATCCGCTGCAGGCAGTGACCACAGTCACCGTGCAGATCGTCACCCTGCTCACCGGCGATCAGGAATTCGATAGCGCCAAGACCCTGGCCGCCTTTGCCCTGGGGATGGTGCTGTTCGTCGTCACTCTGATTCTCAACATCATCGCCCTGCATGTGGTGCGCAAGTACCGGGAACAGTATGAATAAGCCCATCGCCCCCGCCGCACCGGCCCGCGATATCAAGGCCATCGTCAACGCCGGCCTGGCGCACCGCCACGCTGCCGAGCGCCGTTTCCGTCTTTACGGCCTGGTTGCCATCAGCCTCGGCCTGGCCTTTGTGGTGCTGATGTTCGCCAGCATCATCAGCAAGGGTTACCCGGCCTTCTGGCAGACCTATATCGAGCTGCCGGTTGCCTTCGACGCAGCAGTCATCGATCCCGAAGGCAAGCGCGACCCGAAAGTGCTGGAAAATGCCGATTACGCGGCTCTGGTCCGCGCCAGCCTGCGCAGCCTGTTCCCGCAGGTCGAAGGCCGCCGCGATCTGCGCGCCCTGTACGCGCTGGCCAGTTCCAGCGCGCCGCTGCAACTGCGCGCCGCAGTGCTCGACAACCCGACGCTGATCGGCAGCACGCAACCGGTCTGGGTGCTGGCCAGTGCCACAGTCGATACCTTCGTCAAGGGCAATATCGACCGCTCTCTCGATGAAACCCTGCGACCGATCAAGGACCAGGACATCGCCTGGGTCGACAAGCTGCGCGCCGATGATCGGCTGGAGCGACGCTTCAACAGCATTCTGTTCAATCACGGCGACTCGCGCGAACCCGAGCAGGCTGGCATCCGCGGCGCATTGATGGGATCGTTCTATACCCTGCTGGTCACCTTCCTGCTGTCCTTCCCGATTGGCGTGGCTACGGCGGTCTACCTGGAGGAGTTCGCGCCCAAAAACCGCTGGACCGACCTGATCGAGGTCAATATCAACAATCTAGCGGCAGTGCCGTCGATCGTGTTCGGCCTGCTCGGGCTGGCGGTGTTCATCAACTTCTTCGGCCTGCCGCGTTCGGCGCCGCTGGTCGGCGGTCTGGTGCTGAGTCTGATGACCCTGCCGGTGATCATCATTGCCGGGCGCGCCGCGCTGACCTCGGTGCCCCCATCGATTCGCGAAGCAGCGCTGGGCATGGGGGCTTCGAAGCTGCAGATGGTCGGCCATCATGTACTGCCACTGGCCATGCCGGGCATGCTGACCGGTTCGATCATCGGCATGGCCCGCGCTCTGGGCGAATCGGCGCCCCTGCTGATGATCGGCATGGTGGCCTTCATCGTCGATATTCCCAAGGGCATGTTCGACCCGGCCACGGTGCTGCCAGTGCAGATCTATCTCTGGGCTGACCTGCCGGAACGGGCCTTTGTGGAACGCACCTCGGCGGCGATCATGGTGCTGCTGGCGTTCATGATCCTCATGAACGGTTTGGCGATTATCCTGCGCAAGCGCTTCGAGCGCCGCTGGTAAGCCTGCGCTGCCCTCACTTCCATCACGAGCCTTGCGATATGAGCACAACTCCTCTCGAAATCAACACGCCCCTGGATGGTGCGACCACGTCCAGCCGCGCGTCGGGCAATCCGCTCTCCAGCACCCAGATCACCGATTACGACCACCGGCAGACCGTCGGCAAGATCACTGTCGATAATCCGAAAATGACCTGCCGCGGAGTCAACGTCTATTACGGCGCCAAGCAGGCGCTCAAGAACGTCAGCCTCGACATCGGCGCCAATGAAGTGATTGCCTTCATTGGCCCGTCCGGCTGCGGCAAGTCCACCTTCCTGCGCTGCCTGAACCGGATGAACGACACCATCCCCGGCTGCCGGGTGGCCGGTGAGATTCGCCTCGATCAGGAGGACATCTACGATCGCAGTTTGGATGTGGTGCAATTGCGCGCCCGGGTCGGCATGGTGTTCCAGAAGCCCAACCCCTTCCCCAAGTCGATCTATGAAAACGTCGCCTACGGGCCACGCATTCACGGCATGGTGCAGAACAAGGCCGAGCTGGATGCCCTGGTCATTGCCAGCCTGGAGCGCGCCGGGCTGCTCAAGGAAGTGGAAAAGCGCCTTGAGGAACCCGGCACCGGCCTGTCCGGTGGCCAGCAGCAGCGCCTGTGCATTGCCCGGGCGATTGCGGTCAATCCCGAGGTGATTCTGATGGATGAGCCCTGCTCGGCGCTCGACCCGATCGCTACTGCCAAAATCGAGGAGCTGATCGACGAGCTGCGCGAGAACTACACCATCGTCATCGTTACCCACTCGATGCAGCAGGCGGCGCGGGTCTCGCAGCGCACCGCCTATTTCCATCTCGGTGACCTGATCGAGATTGGCGAAACCGACCAGATTTTCACCAATCCCCGGCACAAGCTGACCGAGGATTACATCACCGGCCGCTTCGGCTGATGCCTTCCTGACCGACGCGACGGGAGTACCGCATATGCCTATCAGTCATGACGCTCACACCGTCAAGCAGTTCGATATCCAGCTCGCCAACCTGCGCAATCTGGTTCTGGAAATGGGCGGGCTGGTCGAGGATCAGATTCAGCGCGCGATCCAGGCGCTGGATGACGAGGATCTGAGCGAAGCGCGTGAGGTGGTGTCGCGCGACCAGATCATCAACGGCCTGCAGGTCAAGGCTGACGAGGATTGCATCAGCATCATCGCCCTGCGCCAGCCGGTCGGGGTCGATCTGCGCATGATCATGTCGCTGTCCAAGGCGGTGACCGATCTGGAGCGGATTGGCGACGAGGCCGAGAAAATTGCCCGGATGACGGTCAAGACCTATGACGGGGTCAGCAGTCCGCCCAGCGCCAAGCTGCTGCGCGACATCGCGCCCATGGCCAAGCAGGCGACCAGCATGCTGCACGGCTGTCTCGATGCGCTGGCCCGGCTGGATGTTGAGCGGGCGGTGCAGGTCGCGCGCGGGGATGATGAGCTGGATCAGGAATTCCAGTCGGCGCTGCGCCGGCTGATCACCTACATGATGGAAGACCCGCGCACTATCGGCCATGCCATCAATGTGATCTTCATCATCAAGGCGCTGGAGCGGATCGGCGATCATTCCAAGAACATCGCCGAGTACATCATCTATCTGGTCAAGGGCAAGGACGTGCGCCACGTCAAGACCGAAGACCTGAGCAGCGCGGCCAGCGAGCCGGAATAAGCCAGCCTGCAAGCCTCGGCAGACTTCTCAGCCGCCGCTCCGGGACCGACCCGACGAGCGGCGGTTTTTTTCATGCCGCGTGGCCCTGCGCCCGCAGCCAGGCGGCGTGCTTGACGCGCATATCGGCCAGCACCTCCAGATCGATCAGATCATCGTCGCGGATGCGCTCGTCATAGTTTTCCCAGCCCATGAAGTCGCGCAGCGCCCGCAGCAGTTCGGCATCGCACAGGCCATTGACCACCCCCTTGTAGAAACCGCGCGCGCGCAGGATCTGCTGCAATTCATTGGCGATGGCGGTATCGATCCGCGCCAGTTGTTCCGGCTCGCTGCGAAAATAGGTCAGGCGGTGGATGGCGTACAGCCGCTCCAGTTCGGCGATTGGCGTTGGATGGTCATAGACCGAGATATCGACGTAGCGATCATCGAAACCGCCATAGCCGCCACCGGCACGCACCACTTTCAGCGCTGCGGACTGCTGGCCGCGCCGATCACCACCGGCGGCCTGTCCCGCCTGCAGGGCGATCATCAGGCGCAGCGCCAATGCGCCCGGCGTGGTCTCGAAGGCACGCACCATGGCCTGCACCACGCCCGGACCGGCCAAGGTATTGCCCTGCGCCGCACAATGGCGACCCTGCAGGCTGCCGGCCCAGTCGAAACCGTGCGCACCGGTGAAGCTGGCGCTGCGCCCCTGGGCATCGATGATGCCCACCTGCCGATAATCGCGCTGCGGGTCGCCATCGGTCAGGATGGCCAGAGCCTGTTCGGGCGACGCGCCATTCTCCAGCAGCGCCAGCCCGCGCGGCCCGTAGCTGGTGTTGCAATAGCATTGCGTGGCCACCGCGCCGACACCAGCTTTGGCGAAGGGAATCGAGACGCCGACGTTGGGAAATTTCGACTGCACGGCCACGCCCAGATCGCCGTTATCGGGATCAAAGGCGACGATGGAAAAGGTCATGGCAATCCTCCTCGGGATTCAGGTGAGTTGGGTAATCAGCGCGGCATGGCGCGGGTATTGCGCGATCAGCAGGGCGCGATCGGCCAGTTCAAAATCGGCAAAATCGAAGCCGGGCGCGACAGTGCAGGTGACCAGACTGAAGGCGGCCGGATCGTCGCTCTCCACGCCAGCACCGAACCAGCAGCCGGCGTGCGCCACGCCCTGCAACTGCTGATCAGCAGCCGGATCGCTGCCAAGGCGCAGGCAACGGTAATCGCCACCCGTATCGAGCACATGCACGCTCAGCGGCGCGCCGAGCTGAAAAAACCAGAGTTCATCGGATTTCAGGCGGTGCAGACGCGAGCGCTGGCCAGCGGGCAGCAGGTAGTGGATTGCGGTGAGCAGCGGACGCGGTCCATGGCGATCGGGCGGATGCAAGGCCAGCGGCGCGGTGTAAATGCGCCGGAAATAGCCGCCTTCGGGGTGCGGTGTCAGATGCAGATGCGCGATCCAGTCGGCGGCGGTCATGGCGCGTGGCCACACACCGGGCAGGCCGGATCACGGGGCAGACGCAGGCTGCGCCATTCCATGCGCGCGGCATCGAGCAGCAGCAGGCGCCCGGCGAGCGGTTCGCCCAGCCCGCTCAGCAGCTTGATCGCTTCCAAAGCCTGGATGCTGCCAATAATACCGACCACCGGCGCCAGCACGCCGCGCTGGGCACAGGTTTCAGCGGGCATGGCCGGATCGCGGTACAGACAGCGGTAACAGCCGCCCAAACCATCCGGCCGCCACACCAGCACCTGCCCTTCCAGACGGATCGCCGCACCGCTGACCAGCGGCGTAGCGGTCGCGACACAGGCGGCGTTGATTGCCAGCCGGGTGGGCAGATTATCGCTGGCGTCGATCACCACATCGGCAAGGCGCACCTGTTCGCGCAGTTCCGCAGCGTCCAGCGTCCGCGCCAGGGCGATCACCTCAAGGCCGGGATTCAATGCCCGCACAGCATCGCCAGCCGATTCGACCTTGAGCCGGCCAATATCCGCCGTGCGGTGGATGATCTGCCGTTGCAGGTTGGACAGGTCCACGGTATCGAAATCGACCAGCGTCAGCCGGCCAATGCCAGCGGCAGCCAGGTACATGGCCACCGGCGATCCCAAGCCGCCCAGACCGATAAGCAAGGCGTGGGACTGGCGCAACCGCTCCTGACCGGCAATATCGAATCCGGGCAGCAGAATGTGCCGACTGTAGCGCAGCAGTTCATCATCGGTCATGCTCATGCCTCGGCGGGGACGCGGGAAGGAGTGATCATTATAGTGAGCCATCAGGCCAGCACATGCGCCCAGCCCGGCGGAGCCAGGCGCTGAACGGCGCTCCCTGCAACCGGTGTTCCGGGCGTACTATAAGCCGGTTTTCCAGCCCTTCACCAAGGACTCGCCCGGTTTGATCAGCCTTCGCCAACTCTCCCTGCAACGCGGCGGCAAGCCGCTGTTCGACAACAGCTCGCTCACTGTGCATCCCGGCTGGAAAGTCGGGGTGATCGGTGCCAATGGCTGTGGCAAATCCACCCTGTTCGCTCTGCTGCGCGACGAACTGCACCCCGACGCCGGTGATATCGACCTGCCAGCGCGCTGGGTCATCGCCCATGTCGCCCAGGAAACCCCGGCGCTGCCCGATCCAGCGCTGGAATTCGTCCTCGATGGCGATGCCGAACTGCGTCAGGTTGAACGCGATCTGCACGCCGCCGAGGCCGCCCACGATGGGGCACGCCAGGCGGAACTGCACGCCCACTTCGACGCCATCGGCGGCTACAGTGCCCGCGCCCGCGCCGGCAAGCTGATGGCCGGACTCGGCTTCAGCACCGAGCAACTGGCACGGCCGGTCGCGGAATTCTCCGGCGGCTGGCGGGTGCGCCTGAATCTGGCGCGGGCGCTGATGTGTCGTTCCGATCTGCTGCTGCTCGACGAACCCACCAATCACCTCGATCTCGACGCGGTGCTGTGGCTGGAACAATGGCTGCGCGGCTATCCTGGCACCCTGCTGCTGATCTCGCATGACCGCGACGTGCTCGACAACGTAGTCAGTCACATTGCCCATCTTGACCAGCAGCGCATCACCCTCTATCCGGGCCGCTATGCCGATTTCGAGGAACAGCGCGCCGCGCGGCTGGCTCTGCAGCAGGCCGCCTACGACAAGCAGCAGCGTGAAATCGCCCATCTGGAAAGTTTCATCACCCGCTTCCGCGCCAAGGCCACCAAGGCCCGTCAGGCGCAAAGCCGCATCAAGGCCCTGGAGCGCATGGAGCGCATCGCCGCCGCCCATGTCGATTCCCCGTTCAGCTTTGCCTTCGCCGAGCCGGGCCGCTTGCCCAATCCGCTGCTGAGCATTGAAAAAGTTGCTACCGGCTATGACGGGCGGCGGATTCTCGACGCGGTCAACCTGGTCATCGGTCCTGGAACGCGGCTCGGCCTGCTCGGGCCCAATGGCGCCGGCAAATCAACCCTGATCAAGCTACTCGCCGGGCTGCTGCCACCGCTGAGCGGGCGCATTGAAGCCGGGCAGGGTCTGGCAATCGGCTATTTCGCCCAGCATCAACTGGAGCAGTTGCGGCCAGACTGGAGTCCGCTGCGCCACCTGCAGCAACTGAGCGAGCGCGCCAGCGATCAGGAGCTGCGCGACTTTATCGGCGGTTTTGGCTTCCAGGGTGATCGGGCGCTGGATCCGGTCGCGCCCTTTTCCGGCGGCGAAAAGGCCCGGCTGGCGCTGGCGCTGCTGGTCTGGCAAAAGCCCAACCTGCTGCTGCTTGATGAGCCGACCAATCATCTCGATCTGGACATGCGCCACGCTCTGACCCTGGCCCTGCAGGATTATCAGGGTGCGCTGATTGTGGTTTCGCATGACCGCCACCTGCTGCGCACCGTGACCGATGAATTCCTGCTGGTAGCGGAAGGCCGGGCGCAGCCGTTTGATGGCGATCTCGACGACTATCGCGACTGGCTCAGCGAACGCCAGCGCCTGAGCAATCGCGATACCGGTTCCGGCGGCACCGGCACCGGCAACAACGCCGCCGAGCGGCGCGAGCAGAAACGTCAGGAGGCGGAACGCCGCCAGCAGCTCGCTATCAAACGCAGGCCGCTGGAACAGCAGCTCAAAAAGCTGGAGCAGCGCATGGACAGGCTGCACGCCGAGCAGAAAAAGCTGGATGGTGCCCTGGCCGATCCCGCCAGCTATGAAGAGGCCAACAAGGCCCGGCTCAAGGATTGGCTGCTGCGCAAGGGTGAGGTGGATCGGGAACTGGCTGATCTGGAAGGAGAGTGGCTGGAACTGCAGGAAGCCATCGAGGCACTGGCATGAATCCGCATCTGACTGAACGCCTGTTCGCCGCCTTTCCGGCTTTGTTTCGCGGCCGCCAGTTGCCGGTAACTGAAAATCTGATGGGCTTCGGCTTTGACTGCGGGGATGGCTGGTATGCCCTGATCGAGCAGTTGGCCACCGCTATCAGCGCGCATGCCGCCGCGACCGGCCTCAATCCGCTGGCGGTGCAGGTCAAGCAGACATTTGGCACGCTGCGCTTCGATGTGGACGCTGCCGATGCGCATATCCAGGCCCTGTGCGCAGCGGCGGAGCAGCGCTCCAGCCAGATTTGTGAGCAGTGCGGCGCGCCCGGAGCATTGCGCTATTACCGCCGCCGCCTGCTCGTCTGCTGCGATCGTCACGCGCCGCCGGGCAGTTGGATTGCGGCGCAGCGCCCCGACGCTGATTAGGCGGTTTTCGCATTTGTCCAGTGGATTGCGCATTGCACCATTGGCCGCACGCCCCTAGCATTATGCGTTTTTCCACACTATCCGCTGCCTTCGCGGCGGTCTCGGCAGAGGTTTTGTCATGGCATCGCTGAAGAAAATCCAGGTCACGTCCACGCTCGGCCCCAAATTCACCATCGAGAGCCGCATTCGCGATCATCTGATCTATGTCGATCAGCCCACGCCGGGCGGTGATGACAAGGGTCCGACGCCGCTGGAATACCTGTTCGTATCGCTGGCCGGCTGCATCGGCAGTATCGCGCGTATCGTTGCCAGCCAGCGCCGCCTGCCCCTGCGTGGCATGGAAATCAGCGTCGAAGGTGAGCTGGATGGCGAGGTGCTGATGGGCAAGAGCACCGCCAATCGCGCCGGTTTTCAGGGCCTGACCGTGAATGTGGTCATTGATGCCGACATGACTCAGGCGGAGAAGGAAGAGTTCCTGCACGAGGTGGACCGGCGCTGCCCGATCTCCGACAACATCCTCAACACCACGCCGATCAGCTTCAAGGTCTGCTGAGGCGAATCACCGGCGCGAGCGGTGGCGCTCGGCTATGCTTGGCCGATTCTCCGCCACCGGCTCACCGCGCATGGACTGGAACCGTCTGCTCTCCCGCGCCCGCCCGGGTCTGTCCCATCAGCAGCCCGACAGCGAGGCGCGCACCGACTTTCAACGCGACTTTGACCGCATCGTCTTTTCCTCGGCATTTCGCCGCCTGCAGGACAAGACCCAGGTCTTCCCGCTCTCGCAGAGCGATTACGTCCGCACCCGCCTGACTCACAGCCTGGAAGTGTCCAGCGTTGGCCGCTCGCTCGGCACCCTGGTGGGCGATTGTGTGATTCGCCGCCACGAACTCAGGAATGTTGACCCGCAGGACTTTGGCGCGGTAGTGGCTGCCGCCTGTCTGGCGCACGACATTGGCAATCCGCCCTTTGGTCACGCGGGCGAGGATGCGATTCGGCTGTGGTTCACCCATTCGCTGAACGGTCAGGCGTTGCTGGAGCAGTTGGATGCGCCCGAGCAGCAGGATTTCATCCGCTTTGAAGGCAACGCCCAGGGGTTCCGCATCATCAGTCGCCTGCAAAGTCCGGACAATCGCGGCGGCATGCAACTGACCTGCGCTACGCTCGGCACCTTCACCAAGTATCCGCGCGCGGCCTGGCTGGCCGATGAGCGGCTGCCTGGCATCGCGTTCAAGAAATTCGGCTTTTATCAGGATGACCGCGATCTGTTCACCGAGGTTGCCGGACTGCTCGGTCTGGAGCCGGTCGGTTCGGATGCCTGGAGCCGTCACCCGCTCGCCTATCTGCTGGAAGCCGCCGACGATATCTGTTACCGGATCATTGATGTCGAGGATGCCTTCCGCCAGCAGCAACTGCCTTATGAACAGGTGCGCGATCTGCTGTTGCCGCTGAGTGGTGATCCCGATCGTGCCCGGCGCAAGCTGGCGCACATCACCCGGCCCAAGGAGCATATCGAGTATCTGCGCGCCAAGGCCATTGGCACGATCATCGATCAGGTGCATTGCTGTTTCATGGATCATGAGGATGCGATTCTTGCCGGTCAGTTTCCGGATGAGTTGCTCGACAGGATTCCCGCTGCCGAGGCCATGCGTGCCCTCAAGGCCTGTGGCGAGCAGCAGGTGTATGTGTGCAAGCCGGTGGTGGAAGTGGAAGCGGCTGGTTTCGAGGTGTTGGGTGGTTTGCTGGAGGCGTTTGTGACCACGGTGAATGACATCGCCGCGCGCGGTGGGCAGGCGTCGCCCAAGAGCCGCATGCTGATTCATCTGGTGCCGGAGCAGTTTCTTGGTCCTGGGCGTGTGCCGCATGTTGATCTTTATCGGCGGGTATTGGCCGTGACCGATTTTGTATCCGGCATGACCGATTCCTATGCGGTGGCGCTGTTTAAGAAACTGACGGGCATGTCGCTGCCGAATTGATGCGCGGTTTGAATCCGTTTGATGGTGATGTATGAGCCGGCGCAAGCCGGCTTTTTTGTGGGTGCCTCTTTGCCTGTTGCGGTTGATTCTTCGGGGTATATCGCCATTTCCCGGTTTTTTGGGAGTCTCACCGAGTAGACGTTTTGGCGTGTTGGCGGGGGTTGAGTGTGTAGATATCTGCATCTACTTGCCAGCCTGTTGTCACTTCATTGGTGTTTTTTATTTTACCCATCAGGCTCTTGAGTAGGTTTCGTATCTTCAAGGATGTAAAGTATCGCTACTGAACAACCGCAGGACTTTCGCTTACCTGACTTTTTCCGTCATACCTTCGCCCTGAGCCTGTCGAAGGACGCGAAAGCGGGTATCCATTCTTTTCAAAAAGTTACTGGATTCCCGCATACGCGGGAATGACGAAAAGCGCAAGTCCCGTATATTAGAAAATCAATGAGATGAAACACCAAGCGAAAGTCCTGAACCGTTTGTTTTGAAAAGCCCGGCTGGCTTTTCACGATAGGCGCTGTTCTGTTCCTCCAGCTCAGGAATC
>RXIX01000024.1 GCA_003989075.1 Candidatus Competibacteraceae bacterium
CTGACCAGTGACTCGGCCCATAGGGCGTACCACCGGCACGTGTTTCGCTCAGCGCTGCTTCGGTAAACGGCACACCAACCAGCAGCATGCCATGATGCAACAGCGGCAGCATCATGCTCAGCAGGGTCGATTCATGGCCGCCATGCAGGGTCGATGCCGAGGTGAACACGGCCGCAGGCTTGCCGGCCAGCGCACCCGCCAGCCACAGGCCGCCGGTCGAATCGAGAAAATATTTCAGCGGTGCAGCCATGTTGCCAAAACGGGTCGGACTGCCCAGCGCCAGCCCTGCACATTCACGCAGATCATCGGCACACACATAGGGAGGTCCGGCAGCGGGAATATCGTCCTCGACCGCCTCGCAAACGCTTGATACCGCCGGCACGGTCCGCAAGCGCGCGCTCATGCCGGGCACCTGTTCAACACCACGGGCAATCTGTCGGGCCATTTCCGCCGTGCCACCGGTCCGGCTGTAGTACAAAATCAGGATATCGGCCATGTATTTTTTCTCCTTCACACCGTCGTTTGGCGCAATCCACACCCCGGCTCACCGCTGCATCACGCTTGCTTGACGATACGAATGGCCGGTGCTAGCTTGCTTGATAGTGACACTTTTCCTTCCAATCCCGATAGACGCAATGCAGCGGTTCCGCCGTCCTTTCAAGACCTTGCCCAAGCGGCTCCGATCTTCGTCGCTGGCTGTTGCCTGCCTGGCGCTGGCCGCCTGTGCCAGCGCGCCCGTGCAGGAAATGAGCGATGCCCGGCAGGCCATTCATGTCGCCGAGCAAACCAGTATTGCGCCGCCCGCCGCCGACACGCTGCAAAAGGCTCGCCAGCTGCTGCTGAAGGCGCAAAGCGAACTGGAAGCCGGCGCCTATGACAACGCCCGCCAGCATGCTCTTGACGCACGTGACCAGGCCATCCGCGCCCGTGAGCAGGCCAGCCCGCCCCTGCCGGCCAACGCCTCCGGTTCCCTCTGATCCATCGTTGCCCGAGCGGGTTCCGCCGGACCTCCGCGCAGGAGAACGCCTCCATGTCGCCCCCCATCTTCCGCATGAATCCCGGTCGCATCGGTCTGCGTCCCGCATGGATACTGGCGCTGTTGCTGATCAGCCTGGGCGCCAGCGCGCGGCCACTGCATTTCACCCTGCCCGGCCTGAACGGACAGGCAGTGCAACTGGCGGATTTTCGCGGCCGCTGGGTGGTGGTTAACTTCTGGGCCAGCTGGTGTGCACCCTGCCTGCTGGAAATGCCTGAACTGCAGACCTTTCACGAGCAGCACGCTGACCGGGCGACGGTGATCGGCGTCAATTTCGAAAACCTGCCGGCCAGCGAATTGCGCCTGTTCACCGAGCGTCTGGGCGTAACGTTTCCCATCGCCCTCAGCATGGCCAAACCGGTGCCCGGCTTTGCCGTGCAGGGCTTGCCGACCACCTTCCTGATCGACCCAAGCGGTACGCTGGTCGATACCCATCTGGGCAGCATCAACGCGGCCATGCTGGCGGCACGCATCGCAGCGCCTGCGGCAGCGCGGTCTACGCCATGAGCATCCTGTGCCTGCGCTGCCAGGTCAGCGGCCGCGTGCAGGGCGTCGGCTTTCGCTACGCCACCGCCGAGCACGCCCAGATGCTGGGCCTGAGCGGTTATGTGCGCAACCTGCCGGATCGACGAGTCGAGGTGCTCGCCTGCGGCGAGGAACGCGCCGTGCTCGCCCTGCGCAACTGGCTCTGGCAGGGTCCGCCACTGGCTCAGGTCAGCGCCGTTGACTGCGAAAAATGCCCACCGCATACCCAGTCCGGCTTCCGGATCATATGACCATTATCCCGGCCGGACATGGACCCGGCCACCCAGGGGCTTGACTTATCCACAGGCTTATGCAGTGCCATTCTCTGGTGCGCGCCGTGCTCCGTTTCGCCGCAAAATCTTCGCCAAATTCCGCAATTTAAACGCAAGCACCTGAAATAGAACACAAAAAACCGATGATCAAAAAGTCATCAAATTGTCATTATGTGAGCGAGGACGCACAGTTACCCGCTGCGCACCAAAGTTATCCACAGAGTTATCCACAGGTTCTGTGGATAACTTTTGCCGCGCTCAGTCCGCCGCGCCCCGCTCCGGATCACACGCGGCGCGCTCTGCGGCAAGCCGGGCACCCAGCCAGTCGGGCAACGCATCCCAGGCCACCATCTGACTTTCCGCATCGCGCCGGCCGCGATACTCGACCTGCCCGACAGTCAGATTGCGTTCGCTGACCACCACCCGATGCGGAATGCCGATCAGTTCCATATCGGCGAACATCACGCCGGGACGGGCATCGCGATCATCCAGCAGCACCTCGATGCCCGCCGCCAGCAGAGTTTGATACAGGGTCTCGGTGGCCTCGCGCACCGCTGCCGAACGGCCACTGCCAATCGGCAGCAGCGCCACCTGGAATGGCGCCATCGCCGCCGGCCAGATGATGCCGCGCGGGTCGTGATTCTGCTCGATGGCTGCCGCCACCACCCGCGATACGCCGATGCCATAGCAGCCCATGGTCACGACGCCCGTCTGGCCGTTTTCCTTGAGCACCTCGGCCTGCAGCGCAGCGCTGTACTTGGTGCCGAGCTGGAAGATATGGCCGACTTCGATGCCGCGGGCGATGGCCAGCGTGCCACAGCCGTCGGGGCTGGGATCTCCGTCCACCACGCTGCGGATATCGGCAAACTGCGGCTCGGGGCAATCGCGACCGAAATTGACTCCGGTCAGATGCCAGTCATCCTGATTGGCGCCGGTGACGAAATCGGCCATGTTCGCCACCGCACGATCGGCAATCACTGTGCCGCTGAAGCCAACCGCACCGAGTGAACCGGGGCTGGCGCCAAAGGCGACGCGGATCGCCTCGGGACTGGCAAATACCAGCGGTGCTTTCACCTGCGGCAGTTTCTCGGCCTTGATCGGATTGACTTCATGATCGCCGCGCACCAGCAGCAGCACCGGCTGCTCATCCTCACCCTCGACCACGACTGCCTTGACCGTGCGCGTGGCGGGAATGCGCAGGAAGTCACACAGCTCAGCAATGGTCTTGATCGCCGGCGTGTGCACCCGCTGCAGCGCCTCTGCCGGGGCCGGTCGCTCGCCAGCGGGCGCGACCGCCTCGGCCAGTTCGACATTGGCCGCATAGTTACTGCCATCGGCAAAGGCGATCGCATCCTCGCCGGACTCGGCCAGCACATGGAACTCATGAGACAGCGCGCCGCCGATGCTGCCGGTATCGGCCAGGACCGCGCGAAATTTCAAGCCCAGCCGGCTGAAAATGCGCGAATAGGCCTGGTACATGGTGTCGTAGGTGTCCTGCAGCGAGGCGGCATCAAGGTGGAAGGAATAGGCATCCTTCATCACGAATTCACGCGCCCGCATCACGCCAAAGCGCGGCCGCACTTCATCACGGAACTTGGTCTGGATCTGGTAGTAATTCACCGGCAACTGCTTGTAGCTCTTGACTTCGCGCCGGAACAGATCGGTGATCACTTCCTCGTGGGTCGGGCCAAAGCAGAAGTCGCGATCATGGCGATCCTTAATGCGCAGCAGTTCTGGGCCGTATTTCTGCCAGCGGCCGGATTCCTGCCACAGCTCGGCGGGCTGCACCGCCGGCATGAACAGCTCCAGGGCGCCGGCGCGGTTCATCTCCTCGCGCACGACAGCCTCGACCCGGCGCAGCACGCGCAGACCCAGCGGCAGCCAGGTATAAACGCCAGCGGCGAGCTTGCGGATCAGCCCGGCGCGCAGCATGAGCTGGTGACTGACAATCTCGGCATCGGCCGGGGTTTCCTTAACGGTGAAGAGCGGAAAGCGGGATACGCGCATGGACAGGGCCTTGAATCAGGATCGCGGGGTGGCGGGGTTTACTGGGGCGCGGGCGGCATGGCCGGCCACGGCTGGGCATAACGGCATCAGGGATTGCAGAAATAGTCCTGGTCCTTGCGCGCCTTCTGCAGTTCCTGGGCGCGCTGCTCATCGCTGATAGTCACCTTCTTGCCCTCGGCATCGGTCTTGACTACTGGGCGCTCGCTTTGCAGCACGTCAACGTTCTTGCGCGCGATTTCGCAATTTTTGGCGCGGGCGGCCTCGGCATCCTGCTGGGCCTTTTCCTGCTGGGCTTTTTGCGCCGCCTCATCCTCGGCCAGCTTGCGGGCCAGGGCTTCCTGATCGGGCGCCGGAGCCTGGGGGACGCCGGCATCGCCAGCCGCGCCACCGCCCTTGCGCACGGTCTCATAAGGGGTACCCGCCGGCGGCGGCAGCTCGGAATATTGAACCTTGCCGACGCTATCGGTCCATTTGTAGACGAACTGTTCAGCATGAGCCGTCAGGGTGCAAAGACCCACCAGCAGCAGGCTCGGCAGGATGGATGTCCGCATAGTCAGGTCTCCCGATGACCGGCGCCGGGACGCACGTTCCCGCCGCTGGGGATTTCGCTGGAAATGAAAGTTCTGTAGTATAACCGGTCCGCAAGACTCGCGCCCAGCGCGTACCGGCGGCTTGCATGGCGGGTTGCGCCCGCCGGGTGCTACCCCTGCCACGCGGCGGTTACCCCGTCCTGTCGTGGCCCCGGCATTGCCACCTCTCCGGACCTGGCCCTGTTCCGCCCGTACATTGGTGAGTGTTCTTGTTCCGTTGTCCCTGTCCATACCCCCGTAATGCCATGAGGAAAACACACCGTGGAACCTATCACTGGTGCTGAAATTCTGGTCCGCTGCCTGAAGGAAGAAGGCGTCGAGCACATCTTCGGTTATCCGGGTGGCTCGGTGCTGCATATCTACGACGCCCTGTATGCCCAGGAGGATGTCCAGCACATCCTGGTGCGCCATGAACAGGCCGCCACCCATGCCGCCGACGGCTATGCCCGCGCCAGCGGCAAGCCCGGCGTGGTGCTGGTCACCTCCGGCCCGGGCGTCACCAACGCAGTCACCGGCATCGCCACTGCCTACATGGACTCGATCCCGATGGTGATTTTTTCCGGTCAGGTGCCCACTGCCCTGATCGGCAACGACGCCTTCCAGGAAGTGGACACGGTCGGCATCACCCGGCCCTGCGTCAAGCACAATTTCCTGGTCAAGGATGTGCGCCAGCTGGCCGAGACCGTGAAGAAAGCCTTCTTCATCGCCACCACCGGCCGCCCCGGTCCCGTGCTGGTTGACCTCCCCAAGGACGTCACCATCAGCAAGACCGAGTATCACTACCCGAAAAAAATCAAGCTGCGTTCCTACAGCCCGACGGTGCGCGGCCACGCCGGCCAGATCCGCAAGGCGGTCGACCTGATCCTGTCAGCGAAGCGGCCGATGATCTACACCGGCGGCGGCGTGGTTCTCAGCGAAGGGTCCACGGAACTGGTCGAACTGACCCAGCTGCTCGGCTACCCGATCACCAACACACTGATGGGTCTGGGCGCCTATCCAGCCACTGACCGGCAGTTTGTCGGCATGCTCGGCATGCACGGTACCTACGAAGCCAACATGGCCATGCACGACTGCGACGTGCTGATCGCCATTGGCGCACGCTTTGACGACCGCGTCACCGGCAAGCTGGAAAAATTCTGCCCGACCGCGCGCATTGTCCATATCGACATCGACCCGTCCTCGATCTCCAAGAACGTGCGCGTCGACATTCCCATTGTCGGCTCGGTGCCGCATGTACTGCGCTCGATGATCAACGTCATCCGCGACGAGAAGCTGCGCCCGGACGCTGAAGCGCTAGCGCTGTGGTGGCGGCAGATCGAGCAGTGGCGCGGCATGGAATCCCTGCGCTACCGCAACAGCGACGCAGTGATCAAGCCGCAGTTCGTGATCGAGCAGTTGTACAAGGTCACCGCCGGCCAGGCGATCATCACCTCCGACGTGGGCCAGCACCAGATGTGGGCGGCGCAGTACTACCTGTTCGACCGGCCGCGGCAGTGGATCAACTCCGGCGGCCTGGGCACCATGGGCTTTGGCCTGCCCGCGGCGATGGGTGCCAAGCTGGCCATGCCCGATCAGGACGTGGCCTGCGTCACCGGTGATGGCAGCATCCAGATGATGCTGCAGGAACTGTCGACCATGAAGCAGTACTGCACGCCGGTCAAAATCGTCAACCTGAACAACGGCTATCTGGGCATGGTCCGGCAGTGGCAGGAGTTCTTCTATCAGAAGCGCTACTCCATGACCTATTTCGAAGCGCTGCCCAATTTTGTCATGCTCGCCGAAGCCTACGGCCATGTCGGCATGCGCATCGAGAAGCCGGGCGACGTGGAAGGCGCGCTGCGCGAAGCCTTCGCCATGAAGGACCGCACCGTGTTCCTCGACTTCATCACCGACCCCAGCGAGAACGTGTTCCCGATGATCCCCTCCGGCGGTGGCCAGAACGAAATGCTCCTGGCCGAGCGCGACGAGATGGTTTCGACCCACGAAGAAGGCATGGTGCTGGTGTGAACAACAACAATCGTCACCTGATTTCAATCCTGATGGAGAACGAGTCCGGCGCCCTGTCGCGGGTCGCCAACCTGTTCTCGGCGCGTGGCTACAACATCGAGAGCCTCACGGTCGCTCCGACCGATGATCCGACTCTGTCGCGCCTGACCCTGGTCACCAGCGGCAACGAGCAGATCATCGAGCAGATCGTCAAGCAGCTCAACAAGCTGATCGACGTGGTCAAGCTGATCGACCTGACCGAGACCGACGCCATCGAACGCGAACTGATGCTGGTCAAGACCAAGGCGGTCGGCGGCGAGCAGCGCGCCGAGATGAAGCGTCTCGCGGAAATCTTCGACGGCCACATTCTGGATGTCACCGACTCGACCTATACCATCGAGCTGACCGGGCGCGGCCAGAAGCTGGACAACTTCCTGCGCGCGGTCGAGAAGGATGCCATCCTTGAAGTGGTGCGCTCCGGCGCGACCGGTATCGCCCGCGGGCAGAAGGCACTGCACGCCTGATCGCCGACCACCCACCGCAGCCGTCCCCGCCGCCGCGCGTGGCTGGGGCGGCTTGTTTTTAACTGTTCAGGAAACCTTCCCATGCAGATCTATTACGACAAAGACGCCGACCTGTCCCTGATCAAAGGCAAGACCGTCGCCATCATCGGCTACGGCTCGCAGGGCCACGCCCACGCCCTCAACCTGCGTGATTCCGGCGTATCGGTGATTGTCGGCCTGCGCCCGGGCTCGAGCTCGGCGATCAAGGCCGAGCAGGCCGGACTGGCGGTCAAGCCGGTCGGCGAAGCCGCCGCCGCCGCTGATGTGGTGATGATCCTCGCCCCGGACGAGCACCAGAGCCAGATCTACCGCGACATCGAACCGCAACTGAAAAACGGCGCCGCGCTGGCCTTCGCCCACGGCTTCAACATCCATTTCGGCGGCATCGTGCCGCGTGCCGATCTGGACGTGATCATGATCGCGCCCAAGGGCCCCGGTCATCTGGTGCGTTCGACCTACACCCAGGGCGGCGGCGTGCCCTGCCTGATCGCCGTGGCCCAGGATGCCACCGGTCGCGCCAAGGAGTTGGCCCTGTCCTATGCCTCGGCCAATGGCGGCGGCCGCGCCGGCATCATCGAAACCACCTTCCGCCAGGAATGTGAAACCGATCTGTTCGGCGAGCAGGCCGTGCTGTGCGGTGGCCTGACCGCGCTGATCCAGGCCGGTTTTGAGACTCTGGTCGAAGCGGGCTACGCGCCGGAAATGGCCTATTTCGAATGCCTGCATGAAGTGAAGCTGATCGTCGACCTGATCTACGAAGGCGGCATCGCCAACATGCGCTACTCGATCTCCAACACCGCCGAATATGGCGATTTCACCCGCGGTCCGCGCGTCATCACCGAGCAGACCAAGGCTGAGATGCGCAAGATCCTCACCGAGATCCAGACTGGTCAGTTCGCCCGTGAATTCATCCTGGAAAACCAGGCGGGCGCGCCGGTGCTCAAGGCCAGCCGCCGCATCAGCCGTGAGCACCCGATCGAACAGGTCGGCGACCGGCTGCGCGGCATGATGCCGTGGATCAAGGCGAATCGCCTGGTTGATACCAGCAAGAACTGAGGCAGTGCTCCCAGAGGCAGGGCACAGCGCGTAACAACGCGGGTGTCCTGCCTTTTGCGTTCGATGGCGAATCCCATGACTCCAGACACCCCCGAAGTCCGCCGCCCCCGCGGCATCTATCTGCTGCCCAATCTCTTCACCACCGCAGCCCTGTTCTGCGGTTTCTACGCCATTATTGCCGCGCTGCATAACCGCTTCGAGCCTGCGGCGATCGCCGTATTCGTGGCCATGGTTCTGGATGGTCTGGACGGTCGGGTCGCGCGACTGACCCACACCGAGAGCGAATTTGGCGCCCAGTACGACAGCCTGGCCGATCTGGTGTCCTTTGGTTTGGCGCCGGCGCTGATCATGTATGAATGGGCGCTCGGTACCATGGCCACGATGGGACCATTCCTGTCCAAGATTGGCTGGCTGGCGGCGTTTTTCTACACGGTGATGGCGGCGCTGCGCCTGGCGCGTTTCAACGTCCAGCTCGGCCACACCGACAAGCGCTATTTCATCGGGCTGCCCAGCCCTTCGGCGGCGGCCATTGTCGCCGGCATGATCTGGTTCTGCAGCGATCTGGGGCTGAGCGGCAACGAGGTGCTTGGACCGGCGCTGCTGGTCACCGTTGGCGCCGGGGCGCTGATGTTCAGCAACATTCTCTATCTGAGTTTCAAACAGGTGGATCTGCGTGGGCCAGTGCCCTTCGTAGCGGCGCTGCTGGTGGTGCTGCTATTCGTGCTGACTTCGATGGATCCGCCCAAGGTGTTGTTTGGCGGCTTCCTGATCTATGGCCTGTCCGGACCGCTGCTGTTCCTGGTACGGCTGCGCCAGCGCGTCCGCCGCCGCAACCAGATCCCGGGTGAGCCGCCCGAATCCCACTGACACCGCACCCCGTCCCAGGATTGACCGCATGGGGCAGCACCGATCCGTTGCCACGACCATCCTGCCAATGCTCCGTCATCCTGATGGAGCATGTGCATGTGTGGGCTGAAAAAGTTACTAAAATACTCATAATCAAGCACTGTGGTCCGCCGGCATTGCCGCGCGCTGGCATGATGCCCGCACCCCTCGGAGATTATCTGCATGAACCAGTTGATCATTTTTGATACCACGCTGCGCGACGGCGAACAAAGCCCGGGCGCATCGATGACCCGGGAAGAAAAGGTCCGCATCGCCAAGATGCTGGAACGGATGCGGGTGGACGTGATCGAGGCTGGCTTTCCCATCGCCAGCCCGGGCGATTTCGACGCGGTGCAGGCCGTGGCGCGGGCGGTCAAGGATAGCCGGGTGTGCGGACTGGCACGCGCCGCCGACGCCGATATCGACCGCGCCGGTGAAGCACTCAAGGATGCCGCTGCCGGGCGCATCCACACGTTTATCGCCACCTCGCCCATCCACATGCAGATGAAGCTGCGCATGGAACCGGATCAGGTGGTGGAACGGGCGGTTGAAGCTGTGCGACGTGCCCGGCGCTGGACCGATGATGTGGAATTCTCCGCTGAAGACGCTGGGCGTTCCGAGATCGACTTTCTGTGCCGGATCACTGAAGCGGTGATCAAGGCCGGCGCACGCACCATCAACATCCCCGACACAGTCGGCTACAACGTCCCCGAGCAGTTTGCCCAGACCATCCGCAGCCTGATTGAGCGGGTGCCCAATGCCGATCAGGCCATTTTCTCGGTGCATTGCCATAACGATCTGGGTCTGGCGGTTGCCAACTCGCTAGCGGCGGTGCTGGCGGGCGCGCGGCAGGTGGAATGCACCATCAACGGTCTCGGCGAGCGCGCCGGCAATGCCTCGCTGGAGGAAATCGTCATGGCGGTGCGCACCCGTCGCGACGTCTTCCAGCTTGAAACCGGCATCGACACCACCCAGATCGTACCGGCCTCGCGCCTGGTGGCCAACATTACCGGCTTTCCGGTGCAACCCAACAAGGCCATCGTTGGCGCCAATGCCTTCGCCCACGAATCCGGCATCCATCAGGATGGCGTGCTCAAGCACCGCGAAACCTATGAAATCATGCGCGCCGAGGATGTCGGCTGGAGCACCAACCGCATGGTGCTGGGCAAGCATTCCGGCCGCAATGCCTTCCGCACCCGTCTGGAACAGCTCGGTGCCAGCTTCGCTACCGAAGAGGAGTTGAACGCTGCCTTTGCCCGCTTCAAGGATCTGGCCGACAAGAAGCACGAGGTCTATGACGAGGATCTGCAGGCGCTGGTCACCGATGCCTATCTGGCGGCGGAAAATGAGCGGGTCAAGCTGCTGTATCTACGGGTCTGCTCGGAAACCGGCGAGACGCCCAACGCCGAGGTGGCCCTGCTGGTCGATGGTGAGGAGCACCGCGTCGCCGCCAGCGGCGGTGGCCCGGTGGACGCGGCGTTCAAGGCCATCGAGAGCCTGTTGCAGACCCGCACCGACCTGCTGCTGTACTCAGTGAACAACATCACCAGTGGTACCGACTCGCAGGGCGAAGTCACGGTGCGCGTGGCCAAGGATGGGCGCATCTTCAACGGTCAGGGCGCCGATACCGATATCGTTATTGCCTCGGCCAAGGCCTATGTCAACGCGCTGAACAAGGTGCTGCAACCCAGCGAGCGGGCGCACCCGCAACTGCTGTAGGCACGACCAGGGCACGTGATGACCGATCCGCAGCGTCGCCGCCAGTATCTCGCCGAGCTGGGCATTCCCCTGTGGCTGCCGCGGCACGACGGCTTATTGTCCACCGCTGCGGTGGAAGCGCCCACACCGGCGCCGGCAAGTGACCCGGCACTGCTGCCAGCGGTCCCGGAACCGGTAGCGGCAGCGCCTGATCCGGTCGCTGCCGACAGCCCCCTGGATCGGGACATTGCCCCCCTGGATGCAGACTGGGAACCGTGCCTGGATGTGGGTGTGGATATTGATGTGGAGCTGGATATTGATGTGGACAGGGATGTGAATGACGATGCGCCCCACCCGGCCCCGCTCAGTCGCGCGGCACGCATTGCCACACTGGACTGGACCGCGCTGGAGGCCGAAGTGCGTCAGTGCCAGTCCTGCGGGCTGTGCACGACCCGTACCCAGACCGTGTTCGGGGTCGGCGATCGGCAGGCGCGCTGGCTGGTGATCGGTGAAGCGCCCGGCGCCGATGAAGACCGGCAGGGCGAGCCCTTCGTTGGCCGTGCTGGCAAACTGCTCAACCCGATGCTGCAAGCGATCGGCCTGCGCCGCGAGCAGGTCTATATCGCCAATATTCTGAAATGCCGCCCGCCGGACAACCGCGATCCCACACCGGACGAGGCCACCACCTGCCGGCCATTCCTGGAGCGGCAAATTGCCCTGCTCCAGCCCCGCATCATTCTGGCAGTCGGGCGCATCGCCGCGCAAAATCTGCTGGCCACCGATACGCCGATCGGCAAGCTGCGGGGCCGGATTCACCGCCTGGGTCCGGCGCGCATCCCGCTGGTGGTCACCTACCATCCCGCCTATCTGCTCCGTTCGCCGCGCGAGAAGCGCAAGGCCTGGGATGATCTGCGTTTGGCACGCCGCGCGCTGGCCAATCCGGCAGCCACGCCATGAACAGCGTCACGCAGACCACGCCTGCCGTACAGCGTGGACCCTTTCGCGCCATGCTGTACGCCGATCTGCGCGAGATCATCGCCATCGAGCAACAGGCCTATATCTTTGCCTGGACTGAGAATATCTTCCGTGACTGCATCCGCGCCGGCTACCACTGCCGGGTGGCACAGCCGCCGCATCGCCTGATCCAGGCCTATGGCATCCTGTCGGCGGCAGCGGGCGAAGCGCATGTACTGAATTTATGCGTACGCCGCGAACTGCAGGGCCGGGGCCTGGCCCGCCCACTGCTCGAACACCTGCTGGAACAGGCGCGCGCCGCGCAGGCGCAGACCGTGTTCCTGGAAGTACGCCCCTCCAACCTGCCCGCCCTGCGCCTCTATCAGACCGCCGGCTTTTGCGAGGTCGGTCTGCGCCGGGGCTACTATCCCGCTGCCACAGGCCGCGAAGATGCTCTGGTCATGGCCCGGGAGCTGTGAGCCAGGCTGGCCCGGCCCGGATCCAGGACGCATGCCTGGAAGTTCATCATCCGCGCTCGCCGCTGCCACCCTGCCCAGACGCCACTCATGCCTGCCGAAACCCTTCTCGTTGACTCCGCGCTGATTCGCACCGCTGCCGGTCTGCTGATTGGCTGCCTGCTGTTGCTGGCGCTGTTCGCCCAGCACTGGAAGCTGCTGGCGCTCGGGCAACGCTGCGCACACCTGGAAGCCGAGCTGGCCGCGCACCAGACGCATACGCGGGGCGACCCCGATCTGCAGACGCTGCTTGACAGCCTGCCGATCGCTGCGGCCTACCGCAAGGGCGACAGTCTGCTCGTCAACCGCGCCGCAGAACAGCTGACCGGCTACACCCGCCAGGCCCTGGCTAATCCAGTTGCCTGGTTTGCAACCCTGCATGGCCGCGACCGCGACCGGGCCCGGCAGTATTACGAAAGCGACCGGCAAACCGTACCAACCCATCCACGCATCCAGTCGATCATCCATCGCGACGGCTGGGTGCTGTGGGTCGAGTTCGCGATCGCGCCCTGCGGCAGCGACGAAATCTGGCTGCTACAGGACATCACCAACCATGAGCAGATGCGTCAGGCCCTGTGCGAAAGCCAGGAACGCTATCGTGCCCTCGCCGATGCCTCGCTGGATAGCATCTTCATCCTCGACCAGCGCGGCATCCTGCAGTATGCCAATCCGGCCGCCGCCCGCGCCTTCGGCTGTGAACCACAGACGCTGATCGGCCAGAGTTTTTATCAGGTACAGCCCCCGGAAACCGTTTTCCGCAACCTGCAGATCGTGCAGCGCCTGCTCGACCATGGCGAAACGGCAACCATCGAGGAACCACGCCGCCTGGGCGAAACCACGCACTGGTACGAAACCCATCTGCTGCCGCTGTGCGATGAGCATGGGCGGCGCAACCGGGTCATGTGCGTCGGTCGCGATATCACCACGCGCCGCACTCTGGAGCAGCGTCTGCGCCAGTACCAGCATATCGTCGCAGCGCTGCCCGATGCCGTGTCGCTGGTCGATAGCGAATACCGCTACCGGGTAGTGAATGACGAATATCTGCGCCGCACCGGCAAACGCCGCGAGCAGATCGAGGATCAGCCGGTTGCCGAGATCATGGGCACCACGACCTTTGCTGAGGTGGTCAAGCCGCAACTTGATCGCTGCCTGGGCGGTGAATCCATCCAGTATCAAGCCTGGTTTAATCTGAGTGGCAAGGATGCGCGTTTCCTCGATGTCAGCTACACGCCCTATCGCGATGAAAGCGGCGCCATCACCGGTATCCTGGTCAGCAGCCGCGATATCACGCCACTCAAGCAGCTTCAGGAACAAGCCCAGGTCGCGCTGGCCAAGTACCAGCTGCTGTTTGATACCTTCCCGCTGGGCGTAACCGTAACCGATGCCGACGGCCGGATTCTGGAAACCAATCAGATGGCGGCGCACCTGCTGGGTCTGCCGGCCGAGACGCATCGGCAGCTCAGCATCACCGATCCCGCCTGGCACATCGTGCACCTGGACGGCACGCCGATACCGGCCACCGAACGCGTCAGCGTGCGCGCCCTGCGCGAACAGCGGCGCATCGAAAATGCCGAGATCGGCGTCATTCGCCCCGACGGTCAGACCGTCTGGCTGAGTGTCACCGCCGCACCGCTGCCGCTGGCCGGCTACGGCGTGGTGATCACCTATCACGACATCAGCGACCGGCTGTGCACCGAGCAGACGCTGCGTGAAAGCGAGCAGCGCTTCCAGACTCTGTTCGCCCGCCATGACGCCATAATGCTGCTGATTGCTCCCGACACTGGCCGCATTCTCAACGCCAATCGCGCCGCCGAGCATTTCTACGGCTATGACCTGGCGCAGTTACGGCGTATGAACATCGCCGATCTCAACACCCTGCCGCCCGACGAGTTGCGCCGGGAACGCGAGCGTGCCCTGCACGAAACCTGCAACAGCTTCATCTTTTCGCATCGCCGCGCCGATGGCAGCCTGCGCACCGTCGAAGTGCACTCCTCGCCCATTCCGTTCGGCGATCGCAAGGTGCTGTTCTCCATCATTCACGACATCACCGAGCGCCAACAGGCCGAGCAGGCGCTGCGCCAGTCGCTGCGGGAAAAGGAAATCCTGCTGCGCGAGATTCACCACCGCGTCAAGAACAACCTCGCCGCCATCATTGGCCTGGTCGATCTGCAACGCCAGGCAGCGACCACACCGCCCGAGCACCAGATTCTGCTCGCCGAGTTGGCCAACCGCTTCAAGTCAATGGCCCTGGTACATGACATGCTGTACCGGGCCGAAGCGCTGAACCGGATCGATTTTCATGTCTATCTGCAAGCCCTGAGCGACTGCCTGCGCGCGGCCTTCACCCCGTCGGAACCGATTCAGGTCGATACCCGCGCCCCGGGCATATGGCTGACTCTGGACACGGCCATCCCCTGCGGCCTGATTGTCAATGAGTTGCTGGTCAATGCCTTCAAGTACGCCTTTCCCGATGGCCGGCCGCGCGCCGGCGCCAGTGGCTGCCTGATCAGCGTCACCGTGACCCAGAACGATGGCGCCTGCACCCTGCGCGTCGCCGACAATGGCATCGGTCTGCCCGAGAATCTGGACTGGACCACCACCCGCACCCTGGGCCTGCGCCTGGTGCGCATGCTCAGCCGCCAGCCGCTACAGGGTTATCTCGAAGTCGATTGCAGCACCGGCACCTGCTTTCTACTGCGTTTTAACGTCACGGCCGACGCTAGCACTGCCGCGACGGCACTCCCGGCGTGAGATCTTGTCTCAACGCACTGCTGCCTTAATGCAAAGAACTGCAAAAAAAGTACAGCGAAGCATAGTGGCTTTGTCATAATGGCCATCGCGCCCGCCATGGGCGGCTCCTGAAGAAAAACCCTTTCATAAATCAAACAGCTAGTAGATAGAAGAGACAGATGACCGATATTATCAAGTCACACGCCAAAGTTGGCGTTTATGTCGATGCCGCCAACATTTCCCGCAACGGCGGCCAGCGCATGCAGTATGACGTTCTGCGCGAATTCGCCTGCCGTGACCATGCTGAACCGCTGCGCCTCAACGTTTACCTCTCCTACGATGAGGAACGCGCCGAAACCAATACGGTCTATCGCGACAAGGCCCGCGCCTACCAGTCGGCACTGCGCGAAATCGGCTACAAGGTGATCGAGAAGCGGGTCAAGTGGTTCCAGGACGAGGCCGGCAACCGCTATGGCAAAGCCAATGCCGATCTCGACATGGCGGTCGATGTGCTGCTGCAGTCGGAGAACCTGGACCGGGTGCTGCTGGTGACCGGCGATGGCGATTTTGTGCAGGTGGTGCGCGCCCTGCAGAACAAGGGCTGCCGGGTGGAAACCCTGGCCTTCGACAATGTGTCCGAGGAACTGCGCCGCGAATCGGACATGTTCGTTTCCGGCTATCTGGTACCGGGCCTGCTGCCGACCCGGGGCGATGACTACTTCTCGCCGGTCTGGGGTGCGATGGGTTCACGGGTGCGCGGCTACTGCTATCACCATGATGACAACAAAAGCTTCGGCTTCATGCGCTTCCTGGTGAAATTGTCGCCCTACCTGTGGAAAACCGACTCGCGCGATGCCGATTCCCCATACCGGACGGCGTTCTTCCACGATTCCAGCCTGCCGGACGGCTTCAACGTGATGAAGCTGCCTTCACGCAACCACATTTTCGAATTCAACCTGGCCGAACCCAACGGCAAGCAGCCGGTCGCCACCGACATCGTGCTGATTCATCCCTCTTCCTGAGACGCCAGCGCCCGGCGCAGCGGGATCCCTTCATCGAGGTTCTGTCCATGCATTGCTTCCGAACCCTAAAGCTCCTCCTGGTCCTGCTGCTGCTATCGAGCCTGCCGGGCGTCAACGCCAGGACTGTCACGGACGATGTCGCCCCGCTGGCGCCAGCGGCGCAGCTCAACGCCCTGGACCGGACCATTGCCAACCTGCTCTCGCAACACCATTACCGGCAAAGCAAGCTCGACGACCGGCTGTCCTCGCTGATCCTCAACACCTATCTCGATGATCTGGATGCCAACCACGCCTACTTCCTGGCCAGTGACATTGCCGCCTTCGAGAAATATCGCAGCACCCTGGACGATGCGCTCAAGAACGGCAACCTGCAGCCGGCCTACGAGATCTTCAACGTCTATCTGCAGCGACTGGGCGAGCGCAGCGAACGCATCCAGGCGCTGCTCGGCCAGGATTTCCGCTTTGACAGCGATGAAACCCTGAACGTCGATCGCAAGAACGCGCCCTGGGCCAGGAGCGCCGCCGAACTCGACGAGTTCTGGCGCAAGCGGCTCAAGCACGAAATGCTGACCCTGATCGTCTCGGGCAAGGAACCCGCTGCCGCCCGCGAACTGCTGCGCAAACGCTACGAGAACCGCCTGAATCAGGCGCGCCAGACCAGCAGCGAGGACGTCTTTCAGCTCTACATGAATGCCGTCGCCCAGTCCTTCGATCCGCACACCGCCTATTTCTCGCCGCGCAACACCGAGAATTTCAATATCCAGATGCGCCTGTCGCTGGAAGGCATCGGCTGCGTGCTGCGCATGGAGGATGAACAGGTCACCGTGGTTGAACTGGTGACCGGTGGCCCGGCCGATCTGAGCCAGCAGATCAAGGCCAATGACCGCATCGTCGCTGTCGCTCAGGGCGATGATGGCCCCTGGGTGGATGTGGTCGGCTGGCGGCTGGATGATGTGGTCGAGCGCATTCGCGGCGCGCGCGGCTCGGTGGTGCGCCTGAAGATCCTGCCCGGTAAGGCCGGCGCGGCAGCGGCGGAAAAAACCGTGCGCCTGGTCCGCGACACCATCAAGCTGGACAAGCAGGCCGCCAAGAGCGAAATCAAGACCCTGCGCGACAGCGATGGGCGCGAGCGGCGCATCGGCGTGATCACCATTCCGGCCTTCTACAGCGATTTTGAAGCCGCCCGGCGCGGCGATCCCGACTATCGCAGCACCACCCGCGACGTGCGCCGCCTGCTTGGCGAACTGCACGGCAAGGTCGATGGCCTGGTGCTGGACCTGCGCGGAAACGGCGGCGGTTCGCTGCAGGAAGCGATCGATCTGACCGGGCTGTTCATCGCCGAAGGGCCGGTGGTACAGGTCAAGCACACCCGTGGCGATGTCGAGGTGGAAAAGGACGGCGATCCTGAGCAGGTCTACGATGGACCGCTGGCGGTGCTGGTCGATCACGCCAGCGCCTCGGCCTCGGAAATTTTCGCCGGCGCCATTCAGGATTATGGCCGCGGCCTGGTGATTGGCGACCCGACCTTCGGCAAGGGCACGGTGCAGACCATGATCGATCTCAATCGTCTGACCCGCGCCGCCGAGCCGCAGGGCCAGCTCAAGCTGACCATTGCCAAGTTCTACCGGGTCAACGGCAGCAGCACCCAGCATCGCGGTGTCCGGCCCGATATCGACATTCCCTCGGTATTCGATAGCGAGGAGATCGGCGAGAGCGCCCAGAAGAACGCCCTGCCCTGGGATGAAATCGCCGCGACCCGCTTCCGCAATGACCGGCGGCTGCTGGCACTGCTGCCGGAGCTGTCGAAACGGCATCAGGTGCGGGCGACCAGCGATCCTGATTACCAGAGCTATCTGCAGGATCTGCGATTCAGCCGTGAACAGCGCGAGAAAACCACCGTATCGCTGCGCGAAAGCCAGCGCCGCGCTGAACAGAACCGCATCGAGACCTGGCAGCGTGAACGCGAGAACCGCTATCGCGCCCTCAAGAATCTGGCGCCACTGCAGCCCGGCGATGATCTGCCGCAGGGCAAGGAGAGCGCCATCCCCGATGCCGCCCTGCAGGAAAGCGTCCGCATCGTCGCTGACCTGATCGCCCTGAACGGCGGCAAGGCACCGGGCACCGTGGTCATGAATCGCTGACGCCATGACTGCACCCGTGCTGCTGGACCCGATACTGGCCGAGCGTCTGACCGTGGCTCTGGAACGGCTGGCGGCCACGCTGCCTACCGTGCCGACCATGCCTGACTGGGCCAACAGCCGCGCCTTTCGCTGGCGGCGCGGCCATTTGTGGCCGGTGCGTCATCCGCACCGGCTGCGGCTGGCTGATCTGCAGTGCATCGACCGGCAGAAGATGGCGCTGGATCGCAACGTGCGCCAGTTTCTGGCCAGGCGGCCCTGCAACAACGCCCTGCTCTGGGGCGCGCGCGGCACTGGCAAATCGTCACTGGTCAAGGCGCTGCTCAACGAATACGCCGGACAGGGCCTGCGCCTGATCGAGGTCGACCGGCATGATCTGCTCGACCTGCCGGAGATCGTTGAACCGCTGTTTAGCCGTCCCGAGCGCTTCCTGCTCTACTGCGATGATCTGTCCTTCGAGGCCAATGATCCCGGCTACAAGGCGCTCAAAGCGATGCTCGACGGTTCGATCAGCGCCACGCCCGATAATGTGCTGCTCTGCGCCACCTCCAATCGCCGCCACCTGTTGCCGGAATACCTGCGCGAGAACCAGGAGAGCCAACTGATCGATGGCGAGTTGCATCACGGCGAGGCAGTGGAGGAAAAAATCTCGCTGTCGGAGCGCTTTGGCCTGTGGCTGTCGTTCCATCCCTTCAGCCAGGAGGATTATCTGGCCATCGTCAGCTACTGGCTGGAGCAACTGCACTGGCCGGCGGGCCTGGATGCAGATACCCGCGCCGCAGCCCTGCAATGGGCTCTGCAACGCGGTTCGCGCAGTGGCCGGGTCGCCTGGCAGTTTGCTCGCGACTGGATTGGCCAGCACAGCGTGTAGCCGCGTCCCGCCACCGCGCCAGCTCCAGCACTAGCGGCAAACCACCATCCCCGCCCACGCGGGGATGCGTCGTTTTCGCGGCGGAAAAATTCGTGATGATTTTTTTCGCCACCGCTGTAAGAAACGCCGCCGCGTTTCGACTAACCCACTATCGAACGCAACAACACGCGCTTCGTATCCAAACTCCTCCACTGCGGGAGGAGATCGCCAAGCCCGATCCACGACTGATGATGAGGCACTCACCATGAGCAAGACCCAGACTTCGACGACTCTTTCCGCCACTGCCCTGGCCCTGGCCCTCGGTACGGCGTTGACCCTGTCCGCCGCGCCAGCAGCGGCCGCCGACGACAATGAAAAATGTTTCGGCGTCGCCCTCAAGGGCAAGAACGACTGCGCCGCCGGTCCCGGCACTTCCTGCGCCGGCACCTCCAAGACCGACTATCAGGGCAGCGCCTGGAAATACGTCCCCAAGGGCAGTTGTGAAAAGACCGCCTCCCCGACCTCGCCGACCGGTTACGGCCAGCTCGCCGCGTTCAAGGATAAGCAGTCCTGATCACGCCCGGCTGCTGCTGAACGCACAGGACCGCTTTGAGGAATACCCGCGATGACGATGATGCAGCCTTTCCCTGGCGAAACACCCGCGCGGGGTATTCCCTCCAGACCGCGACATAGCTGCCTGCCGGCCCGTGCCGGCCTGGGCCTGAAGCCGCAACAGGTCGCCGACATCCTGGCACAGCAGCCGGATGTCGGTTTTTTCGAGATTCATGCCGAAAACTATCTGGTCGCCGGCGGTCCCTTTCATCACCACCTGAGCTGCATCCGCGACCGCTACCCGCTATCGATTCACGGTGTCGGGCTGTCCATTGGCGGTGAAGGACCGCTGGATAGTGCTCATCTCGACCGTCTGGCGGCGCTGATGGACCGCTATCAACCGCAGGCTTTCTCCGAACATCTCGCCTGGTCGAGCCATGGCGGGGTGTTTTTCAACGATCTGCTGCCGCTGGCCTATGACCACGCCACGCTGATCCAGGTCTGCGACCATATCGACCAGGTTCAGCAGCGCCTGCAGTGGCGCCTGCTGCTGGAGAATCCGGCTACCTATGTTGAATTTGCCGCCTCGACCTGGGACGAAGCCAGCTTCATCAGCGAGATTGTGCGCCGCACCGGCTGCGGCCTGCTGCTCGACATCAACAACGCCCATGTTTCCGCCGTCAATCATCAGCGCGACGCCCGGCACTACATCAGCGCGCTGCCGCTGGCGCAGGTCGGTGAAATTCACCTGGCCGGGTTCAGTGTCGATCACGATGCCGCTGGTGCAGAACTGCTGATCGACACGCACGGCGCGCCGGTCGATGACGCGGTGTGGGCACTCTACGCTTTCGCACTGCAGCACCTGGGACCGACGCCAACCCTGATCGAGCGCGACCAGAATATTCCGCCGCTGCCGGTCCTGGTCGCCGAGGCGCACCATGCCGACCGGTTGCTCAGTGGTGAACCGCTGGTCACGGAGCTGTCAGCTTGAGCAACCAACAGTCACAGGACTTGCGCTTTTCGTCATTCCCGCGTATGCGGGAATCCAGTAGCGTGTTGAAAAGAATGGATACCTGCTTTCACGGGAATGACGGAAAAAGTCAGGTAAGCGAAAGTCCTGAGTCATTGCAACAGGCCTTCGCCGCAGCCCTGCTCGATCCCGATCTGCCCTGTCCGCCGGGTCTGCGCACCTGGAATGGTTCCGACCCCGCGCAGCGCTTTGCCGTCTATCGCAATAACGTGCTGGTCTCACTGGTCGATGCACTGGCGGATACGTTTCCGGTCACCCGGGAACTGGTTGGCGACGAGTTTTTCCGGGCCATGGCCAGCCTGTTTGTGCGCCAGATGCCACCGCGTTCCACCCAACTGGTCGATTACGGCGCCGGGATGCCGGCTTTTATCGCCACCTTTGCCCCTGCTGCCAGCGTGCCCTATCTGGCCGATGTGGCCCGGTTGGAATACCTGCGCATCCAGGCCTGCCACGCCGCCGATGCTCTGCCGCTGGCGGCGGAACAGTTGGCCCGGGTGCTGGCGCAACCGGAGCAATTGCCTGCCCTGCGCCTGATCGCACATCCGGCGCTGCGCCTGCTGTGCTCGCCGTATGCCATCGTGTCGCTGTGGGCCGCCCATCAGGGCCTGATCGCACTCGGCGACGTCGAGCCCTATCACCCGGAATCCGCCCTGGTGGTGCGGGCTGGGCTGGAGGTGGAAGTCATAACTATGCCGCCCGGGGGAGACATTCTGCTCGCCCATCTGCTCGATGGCCTGAGCCTGGGCGAAGCCGCCGCGCGGGCCAGCACCGCCTGTGATCATTTTGATCTCACCGCCAATCTGGCGCTGCTGCTGCGTCATGGCGCCTTTTCCGCGCTGCATCTACCCGTGGAGACCTGAACTTGAATACCGTAATCACATCAAACATGCCCACACCAGACGCGGCCGCTCCGATTCCCCGCTGGGCACACTTCATCCCGCTGATCCTGCCACTGCTCGCACGCATTCCCGATTCACTGATCGCGCTGCTCGGGCGCTTTTCCATCGCCGCCGTGTTCTGGAAGTCGGGGCAAACCAAGATCGAGGGCCTGAGCATTGATCTGGTTGATGGCAGCTTCAGTCTCGGCATTCCCCGCCTGTCCGACTCGGCAGTCGCCCTGTTCCGCGATGAATACCGCTTGCCCCTGCTGCCAGCGGAACTCGCCGCACCACTGGCCGCCAGTGCGGAACACGTTTTCCCGATCCTGCTGCTGCTCGGGCTGGCGACCCGCTTCTCGGCCCTGGCATTGCTCGGCATGACCCTGGTGATTCAGATCTTTGTCTATCCGGACGCCTATCCCACACATGGTGTCTGGGCAGCTGTACTACTCTATCTGGTAGCCAGGGGACCTGGCGTACTGGCCATCGATCACTGGATTGCCCGGCATTACGCGCGGTAGGCAGGTGCCATTCCGCTCCTGCCATCCCCTTCATGCCACCGCCGATACAGGAAAACCGTGATCAGCACTGCACAGACGGCACCGCGCGCCGAGGCGCCAACCGCCGGAACCTTATGGGATCCCGCCTTTCTCGCGCAGTTGCGCCGCGACATGGTCCGCTTTGCCCAATTGCAGCTTCGCGACCCGGCCGGCGCCGAGGATGCGGTTCAGGAAGCCCTGGCCGCAGCCCTGAGCGGGCAGGGCCGCTTCAGCGGGCAGGCCGCTTTGAAAACCTGGGTGTTTGCCATTCTCAAAAACAAGATCGTGGATACCCTGCGGCTGCGGCAGCGCATGGCGACAATCACGCCCTTGGTCGCCGACGACAAGGATGAGGAGGACGATTTCGCGGTGCTGTTCAACACCAGGGGACACTGGCGGGCGGAAGACCGGCCCCACGCCTGGGGCGATCCCGAAACCACCCTGGCCCAGCAGCAGTTCTGGGCGGTCTTCGAGGCCTGCCTGACACGACTGCCCGACTCCGTGGCCCGGGTGTTTATGATGCGCGAGTTCCTGGACTTTGATACGCCGGGTATCTGCCAGGAACTGGCCATCACCACCAGCCACTGCCACGTCATCCTGCACCGTGCCCGCATGCGTCTGCGGCTCTGCCTGGAACAGCGTTGGTTCACCACCGAGGCTCACCCATGTTGACCTGCCATCACGTCACACACCTGCTGTCCGAAGCCCAGGATCGGCCGCTGTCCTGGCGCGAACGCATTCCGCTCACTATCCATCTGCTGATGTGCCCAGGATGCAACAATTTTCGCCAGCAGATGACGTTCCTGCGCCAGGCCACGCGCCAGTACGCGCAAGGGCAAGCGGATTGCACTGATTCAAAGCCACCGCCGGACTGAGCGCTGCCGTTCCGATTGCCGCAACGCCAGACAGCGCGCAAAAAAAACCGTTCCGGGCACATATACCCGGAACGGTTTTGCATTTCAGCGCACCGGGCGGTGCGCCGTTCCCTTGCCCTTAATGATGACTGCGATGCTGGGCGAAGGCGATGCGGTCGACCACTGCCATCAGCAGCGCCGAAATCACGAAGGTCAGGTGGATCACCACCAGCCAGAACAACTGGCTGTTCCACACCGGCGTGTTGACATCCTGTGGCGGCGCGGTCATGAACGCCTTAAGCAGATGGATTGAGGAAATGGCCACGATCGACACCGCCAATTTGACCTTGATGGTCGCAGCATCGATCTTGCCCAGCCAGGATGGCTTCTCCTGATCACCGGTGGCATCCAGGCTGGAAACGAAGGTTTCATAGCTGCTGAGAATCACCATCACCAGCAGATTAGCCACCAGGGTCAGGTCGATGAGTGCCAGCACCGCCAGCACCAGATCCACCTCGCTGGCGGTCGTGATGATGGCGTACAGGTGGATGACCTCCTGGAATGCCTTCACCGCAAACAGGACCAGCAAGGCGATCAACGCCAGATACAACGGTACCAGCAACCAGCGGCTGAGCAGAATGGTACGTTCGAGCATGGTTTCAATCAGTTTCATTCGTTCACGTCAGTTGGGTCATTGGACTGGATGAAAGCAGCACACAGCAGCATCTGATATAGCACACACACATTTCAAGGACATCTGCCGCCCGTGACAACGCCGCTTGGAACGATAATACTTTCGATCAGTTCCAATCCGCATCGCGCATTCGCCGGAGGTTTCCGTATGTACGGCATGGTTAACCGGGCTCTGGAAGATATGGTCACCGAACAGTTCGGCGAGGACACCTGGGAGCGAATCAAGGCGGCCGCTGGAGTAGATGTCGAGGTCTTCATCACCAACGAAGGCTATCCCGACGAACTCACCTACCGGTTGGCGGCGGCGGCCAGCACCCTCCTCGGCCAGCCGGTGCCGGTGCTGCTGGAAGCCTTTGGCATGCACTGGGTGCTCAAGACCGCTCGCGAAGGCTATGGCGACCTGATGGATGCCCATGGCAGCACCCTGCCCGAATTCCTGCTTAACCTGCCCAACTTCCACACCCGGGTCAGCCTGATTTTCCCCTATCTGGAACCGCCGCGCTTTGCCTGCAGCGATGTCAGCGCACAGTCGCTGCGCCTGCACTACTACTCGCATCGCGCTGGCCTGACGCCCTTCGTGCGCGGGCTGCTGCAGGGCCTGGGGCAGATGTTCGCCACCCCGATCACCATCGAACAGGAGGCCGATCGTGCCACCGGTGCCGACCACGACATCTTCCACGTCTCCTGGATACCGCCGGCGACCGCATGAGCGACGATTCCGCACCTACCCTGTCTGCGGCTGCCTTTGCGACGATCTTTCCCTTTCATCTGGCCTTTGATCGTCACCTCGCCATCACCCGGATCGGTGCTTCGCTGCAACGGCTGTGTCCGCACTGGCGGCCGGGCCTGCGACTGGATCAGGCCGTGCGCCTGGAGCGGCCACGCATTGACCTGAACTTCGAGACCCTCGCCGCCAGCCAGCACCTGCTGTTCGTCCTGGCCGACAGCGAGCAGCGCTTCCGGCTGCGCGGCCAGCTCGTGCCGCTCGAACCCGACGAACTGCTGTTTCTCGGCTCGCCCTGGCTGACCGAGCCAGGCGCGATCAAGGCGCTCGGGCTGAGTATCGACGACTTCGCCCTGCACGACCCGGTGATCGACCTGCTGCAACTGCTGCAATCGCAGCGCGCTGCCGTCGCCGACCTGCGCAAGCTCACCGACAAACTATCCCGCCAGCAGCAGGCCCTGCGCGATGCCAACGCCCGGCTGGCCGAACAATACTCAGCCCTGGAACAGGCCCAAGCCCTCAGCCACAGCATCCTTGAGACTGCCGTGGATGGCATCATCGTCATCGACGAAACCGGCGCCATCGAATCGGTCAACCCGGCGGCCGAACACCTGTTTGGCTATCCGGCCGGTGCGCTGCTCGGCCAGAATGTCCGCGTGCTGATGCCCGAACCGACCCGGCAGGCCCATGACGGCTACATCGCCCGCTATCTGCGCACCGGCGAGCCGCACATCATCGGCAGCGGCCGTGAGGTCACCGGCCTGCATCGCGACGGCAGCCCGATTCCGCTGTATCTATCGGTCGGCGCAGTGGCCGGCGCTGATCGCCCGCGCTTCACCGGCATCCTGCATGATGTCAGTGAGCGCCAGGAAGCGGCACGGGCCCTGCAGCAGGCCAAGGATATCGCCGAAGCCGCCAACCGCGCCAAGAGCGAATTCCTGGCCAACATGAGCCACGAGATCCGCACCCCGATGAACGCGGTAATCGGCATGACCGGCCTGCTGCTCGATACCCCACTCAATCCGGAACAGCAGGATTTCGTCGAAACCATCCGCCTGTCCGGCAATACCCTGCTGACGCTGATCAACGACATTCTCGATTTTTCCAAGATCGAATCGGGCCGGCTGGAACTGGAATACGCACCCTTTGACCTGCGCGCCTGCCTTGAAGATGCTCTGGATCTGGTCACGCCCGCCGCCGCCACCAAGAACCTGGAACTGGCCTACTGGATGGGCACGGGCGTGCCGGCCAGGATCGTCACCGACATGACCCGCCTGCGGCAGGTGCTGGTCAATCTGCTGTCGAACGCCGTCAAGTTCACCCCGACCGGTGAGGTGCGCGCGACGGTCAGCGCCGGACCACGCGATGGCCTGCGCTGCGAACTGCGCTTTGCGGTGACCGACACCGGCATCGGCATCCCCGCCGATCGCATCGAGCGACTGTTCCAGCCCTTCAGCCAGGCCGATTCCTCGATCAGCCGGCAATACGGCGGCACCGGCCTGGGTCTGGCGATCAGCAAGCGCCTGATCGAGCTGATGAGCGGCAGCCTGACGGTCAGCAGCACCCCCGGGCAGGGATCCACCTTCAGTTTCAGCGTGCTGGTGTCGACAACATCGGGCAAGGCATCAGGCAGCGCCGATAGCGCACCCTGGACAGGCCAGCGGCTGCTGGTGGTCGAGCCCCACGACATCAACCGCATGACCCTGACGCGCCAGGCTACCAGCCGGGGTTTGCAGGTGCAGGCGGTCACCTCTGCCGATGATGCGCTGGCCCTGCTGCAGGCCGGTGAGCGCTTCGAAGGCGCCCTGATCGCCCTGCATGGGCCAAACCTGGATGGGCGCCGGCTGCTGGAGCGACTGGACGCGCTGCCCGAAGCACAACAACTGCCGGTGGTGCTGCTGGTGCCGTTCAGCTTTCGCCGCCAGAATCCGCTGCCACCGCAGGTGCGCGCGCTGCTGGTCAAGCCGCTCAAGGTCGCCACGATTGACCGGGCGCTGGCCCAGTTGTTTGGCGGATTGGCCCTCAGCACACCGACACCGGCACCCATCGAGCCGGATGACAGCGCCCCCCATGCACCACTGCGCATCCTGCTCGCCGAAGATAACGTGGTTAACCAACGGGTGGCGCTGAAAATACTCGAACGGCTCGGCTATCGCGCCGAGGTGGCCAGCAACGGCTTCGAGACTCTGGAAGCGCTGGCCCGGCAACCCTTTGATCTGGTACTGATGGATGTGCAGATGCCGGAACTGGATGGTCTGGAAACCACCCGCCGCATCCGGACCCGCTGGCCCGGGGCGCAGGGTCCCATCATCATTGCCATGACCGCCAATGCCATGCGCGGCGACCGCGAGCGCTGTTTGAACGCTGGCATGGACGGCTATATTGCCAAGCCGATCGACCGCGAGGAACTGCGCAGCGCGCTACGGACGGCCGGCCGGCGCGGCAGCTAGCGCGGCGATTGGGGCAGTCGGCGGCGCATCGCTGACCGCGCCCGGCCAGCTCCGCACATACAGGTCACGTTGCGGATAGGGAATCGAAATCCCGGCCGCCTTGAAGCAGTCCCAGATCGCCATCAGCACCTCGGCGCGGGTCTTGAACAGGCTGTCGCGGCTCATATCGACAAAGTATTGCAGGCGGAAATTCACCGCCGAATCGGCAAACTCCCACAACAGTACCAGCGGCTCGGGCTTGGGCAGAATCGCCGGATGCGCTTCCAGCACCTCGGCCAGCAGCTTTTGCACCTGATGCGGGTTGGATTCGTAGCTGGCGCCAATGATCAGCACCGTACGCAGTACCCGATCCTCATGGGTCCAGTTGGTGAAGGCATCGCTGATCACCGCCGCATTGGGAATGATCACGGTCTGGTTATCAAAGGTTTTCACCGTCAGCGAACGCATGCCAATACTGGCCACCTCACCTTCGTGTGGGCCGATCTTGACGATATCGCCGCTGCGCAAAGGCCGCTCGATGAGCAGAAACAGCCCACTGATGAAGTTATTGGCCAGGCTCTGCATGCCCAGGCCGATGCCGACGCCGACCGCACCGGCAAACACCGCCAGCGTGGTCAGATCGATGCCGATGATGCGCAGGATAGTCAGCAGGCCGATCAACACCACCGCGTACTGGGTGAACATCGACAGGCTGTGGCGCACACCCAGATCACTGATCCGCGACAGGATCCAGCGGTAGGTAATGGCCCGGCTCCATTGCCCCAGCCAGATCACCAGCACCAGCACCGTCACGGTCAGCGCGATCCGCCAGGGCGAGATGCCCGCATTGCCCACTTCGAACAGCGGTCGCTCCAGAAAGCCCCAGACCGAGGCAATCACCGCCGACTGGCTGGTCCAGCCGTAGGCGCGAAACAGCACCACCCAGGCCCCCCCATACAGCAGCAGATTCAGGATACGGTGCAGCGGCGCAATGATGTCCTGCGTCCACAGCAGGCCATAACCCGAATGGGTCACCGCATAGTTCTTCAGGGCCACCACCAGATCGTTCAGCAGGCTGCGTGCCAATAGCCAACTGACCAGCACGGCCAGGAAGATCAGCAGATTGCCCGCCACCAGCCAGGCCAGGCGCAGATAACCGAGCAGACCCAGCACCGCCGCACCCAGCAGCGACAAAGGCAGCAGCAGACTGCCAAAACGCAGCAGCACGAACCAGAAGCGATCGCTATATACCGCGCCGATCCGTTCCACCACCAGACGGCGGATGCGCGCACCGGGCACAAAGGCCCAGAACCAGTAGAGCATGAACACGCGATCAAAGGCGGTGACCACGTTTTCGGGCAGATCGCTCAGATGCGCCAGCACTACCAGCGCCACCAGCAGACCGCCCAGACCCAGAGTCCAGCGCAGTTGCCGATACAGCGGCAGATGCTGCTGCCCAGCCGGCAGACGCGGCGCAGCCAGCAGCAACCAGGCCAGGCTCACCGGCAGGCGAATACCCACCCAGACCAGCGCCAGAGTCATCAAAATGCTCAGGCCCGGCGGCGGCGCCTCAACCAGCCACAGCAGCAGCAGCAGCGCAGCAGCAAAGCCGGCACTGGGCAGATTCACCCGCGCCAGCAACAGCGTCCCGATGAACAACTGGCGCAAAAAGCTGTTATCAGCCAAATTGCGCGACTCAGCCTGTATCTGCAAGACCCGGCGCAGGCCACGCCCAATTAGCACTAGCAGCCAGAACAGCGCCCCCTGCAGGCTCACCAGCATCACCCAGCGCAGCGCCGGAGCCTCCAGCATGGCCTTGAACGCCGCCTCAACACTCAGCCGGATCTGATAGAGCAGCACCTGCGGCACGATCGCCAGCCCCCGCAGCAACTGCTGCCAGGCATCGACACTGTCCGGATAGGGCTTGCGGGTCAACAAATCCTGCCGCAGCCGCTCCTGGTAGTAGATTTCCAGCCGCGCTTCGATGGCACTGACCTGCTGCTGCAGATCCTGCACCTGACCGGTGCGCTGGCCCAGCTCATCCAGCAATTGGTTGAGCTGTTGCAGTTCATCGTTGCGCTGGCGACGATCATTGCCAGCCACCGGCTCACGCCGCTCAATCACCTGGCGCTGCTGCACATAGATCGCGCTGCGCTGCTGCAGCAGTTCGGCATTGCGCTGCAGATCCTCACGCATGGCATCAAAACGCTTGAGCGCCTCGTGCAGAGTGTCCGGATCAACGCCGCTCTCCTGCAACAGATCGCCAAGCCGCGCCAGTTCATTGCCCAGCTCACCCAGATGCCGCTCCAGATTCAGCAGGCTGATGCGCTCCTCGGTGATGCGCAGATCAGCACCCATGCGCTGCCAAGCTGCCAGCGACAGATCGCCCGGCGGCTGTGCCAGGCGCTGGCGCAGGGCACTGGCCCGGTCCTGCTGCGCACTCAGATCGGCCTGCAGGCGATCAACCAGATCCGATTGGCTGCTCTGTCGGGCCTGTTCCTGACGCTGCTGGAAAATCTGCTCGACGCGCTGGCGCCACTGCTCGGCCACCTGCAGACGCAGCTTGACCACCTCGGCCTGCTCGCGCAGATTCTCCAGATGGCGTGTTTCCAGAGCCAGTTCGCCACGCTGCTGCATCAACGCCGTGCTGACCTGCTGTAACTGTGCGACCCGATCCGCCGTGCCATCGGTCTGGCCCTTGACCGGGTTCTTGAGCAACTGCTCGCGGGTTTCCAGATCGCTGATGCTTTTTTGCAATTCGTCGATGCGGCGCCCGGTGTTGGCCAGTTCCGAGCTGTTACTGTCCTGACTGAGCCGGGCCGATTCCACGTCCACCCGCGTCTGTTCGAGCAGGGTCTCATCGAGCTGCTCGGGGCGCAGCGCTTCGAGCTGCTGTGGCAGATCAACCAGTTGCTGCTCGAAGGTGGCGCGGCTGCGCCGGATGCTGTCACGGTCGCGGTCGAGCACCTGACTGCGCGTCGCCTGCTGCTCAGCGGCCTTGGCGCTATCGAGTGGTGCCACCAGCGGCGGCGTGGACTGCGCCCAGGCCGGTGCGCCCAGCCCCAGCGCCAACAGCAGCGTCAATACGATCCAGACAGGATTTTTCACGGCAGAAACGGCCAGAGTCATCGCCAATTCGCGTCTTGTGCTGTTGGTTTTCGAAACGGCTCGGGAGACGTTCAGATGATCGCGCCCGGCGCGACCCGCAGCCAGAAGGTCACCGGACCGTCATTGGTCAGGCTCACCTGCATATGCGCGCCAAAGCGGCCGGTAGCGACCGGTGCATACTGGCTGCGCGCCTGTTCGACCAGGTAGCCGAACCAGCGTTCACCCTCAGCGGGCAGCGCTGCCGGGGTGAAACTGGGGCGCAGGCCCTTTTGGGTATCGGCGGCCAGGGTGAACTGCGGCACCAGCAGCAGGCCGCCGCCACAGTCGCGCAGGCTGCGGTTCATCCTGCCCTCGGCATCGGCGAACACCCGATAGCGGAGCAGCCGCTCCAGCAGCCGATCCGCCTCGCGTGCGCCATCGCCGCGCTCCACGCCCAGCAGCACCAGCAACCCCGGGCCGATCGCGCCCACCACCGCACCCTCGACCTCGACCCGTGCCGCGCTGACCCGCTGCAGCAGCCCGATCATGCCAGCCGGTCGGCAAAAGCCTGGGTGGCAGTCACCAGCGCATCGACAATGCCCGGCTCACTGGCGGCATGGCCGGCCGGGGTGATGATGCGCAGTTCCGCTTCCGGCCAGGCCTGATGCAGCGCCCAGGCCCCATCCAGCGGGCAGATCACATCGTAGCGGCCATGCACGATCACCCCAGGAATGCCGCGCAGCCGCCCAGCATCACGGACCAGTTGATCCGGCTCCAGGAAGCACTGATTGACGAAGTAATGGCACTCGATGCGCGCCAGACTGAGCGCGCGGCGCGCCTCACTGAACTGCTCGATGGTATGGCTGTTGTGCTCCAGACTCAGGGTTGAGCCTTCCCACACCGACCAGGCCTTGGCGGCGCGCAACCGCTCCAGCTCATTGGCGCCGGTCAATCGCCGGTAATAGGCCTGGACCAGATCATCGCGCTCCGCCAGGGGAATCGGCGCCAGAAAATGCTCCCACAGGTCCGGAAACAGGCGACTGGCGCCCTGCTGATAAAACCAGTGAATATCCTGATCGCGGCACAGGAAGATGCCGCGCAGAATCAGGCCGAGCACCTGCTGCGGATGGGTTTCGGCATAGGCCAGCGCCAGGGTCGAGCCCCAGGAACCGCCAAACACGACCCAGCGCTCGATGCCCAGGTGCGTGCGCAGCCGCTCGATATCCGCCACCAGATCCCAGGTGGTGTTGTCGCGCAGCTCGGCATGGGGTGTCGATTGACCGCTGCCACGCTGATCAAACAGCACGATGCGATAACGCTGCGGATCGAAAAAGCGCCGGTGCAGCGGTTCGCAGCCCCCACCCGGCCCGCCGTGCAGGAACAGCACCGGCAGACCCTCGGGATTGCCGCATTCCTCGATGTACAGGGTATGGCGCGCATCGACGGCGAGGCGCGAGGTGGCATAGGGCTTGATATCGGGAAACAGGACGCGCATGGAAAACTCCGGTTCAGCAGGCAAGGGGGGTGTCGCTGTCATTACGGCTGATTCTAACCGCAATCACGCCTCGGCCCGGAGCACGTCGTTCAGAGAATGTAATCCACCACCGCATCCAGATCGTCGAACACCCGCCCGCCCAGAGGTTCGACGCGGCGTTCATCGCCATGACGATACTTGCCACTGCGCACCAGTACACCGCGCAGACCGGCGGACAGGGCGCCGCAGATGTCCATTTCGGCATCATCGCCGACCATGACCACGTCATGCGCCGGCAGATTGAGGCTGTTGACGGCGGCCTGAAAAAACGCGGCGGCTGGCTTGCCCAGCACCACCGCTTCCAATTCGGCGGCATATTCCAGCGCCGCCATGAACGGGCCGATGTCCAGAGTTAATTGCTCGCCCTCGCGGAAATAGCGGTTGGCGCCCATCGACAGCAGCGGCAAGCCGTCCAGCAGCAGGCGGAAACACTGATTCAGCGCGGCGTAGCTGAACTCTGGCCCGGCATCGCCGAGCAGCACTGCACTGGGCGGGCCGGCGCCGAGCAGATCGGCGAATTCGCCACGCAGATCGGGATGCACCAGTAGATGCGGCACCAATCGCCGCTCGATCAGATACTGGCGCGCCGCTACCGCCGGGGTGAACAGGTGCTGGATCGGCACATCCAGACCGATGCGCGCCAGGCGATTGACAATCGCGGCACGGGTCACCCGGGTGCTGTTGGTGACGAAGCGGATCGGAATCCCGGCCGCACGCAGGCTCAGCAGCGCCTCGCGGGCACCCGGCAATGGATAGCCCCCGGCGTATAAAACACCTTCGAGGTCGAGCAAGACGCCGTGGATCATGAACGTTCCCACTGAATCGGATTCGGGACCGCGCCGCGTCATCTGACACGCCGCGGTGCTAATCACCGCTTCAGTGAGTATAGAAGGCACCTTCAGGAAAGCAGGTCGGCACGCGCCGATGTTGCCGCTCAGTCTGTAGTGCCCAGCGCCCGCGCCCGCTGCACGCGCGCCGCACGCTCGGCGGCGACTGCGTCCGCATCGTAAGCCGCGTCCAGCTCCGGCCAGCCGGCCGCGTGGCGCTCGACCAGTCCGGCCAGGGCAGCGATATGCCCCGGATCGTCGTTCAGTGCCGGCAGATAGCGGTAGGTGGTGCCGCCGGCTTCCAAAAACACCTGCCGGTTCTCCAGGGCGATTTCCTCCAGCGTTTCCAGGCAATCGGCGGCAAACCCAGGGCAAACCACATCGACGCTGCTCACTCCGGCCCTGGCCCAGGCCGCCAGCAACTCGCTGGTATAAGGCTGCAGCCATTCGGCGCGACCAAAGCGCGACTGGAACGCTACCGCCCATTGCGTCGCCGACAGCCCCAGCCGTTCCGCGACCAGCCGCGCGGTCTTGTGGCATTGACAGTGATAAGGGTCGCCGGCCAGCAGATTGCGCTGCGGCAAGCCGTGGAAGGAAAACAGCAGCCGTTCCGCCGGCTGCTCGCCACGGGCCGCTGCGATATGTGTGGCCAGTGCATCCAGATAGGCGGGATCGTCGTGGTAGTGGGTGATAAAGCGCAGTTCCGGCAGCCAGCGCCAGCGTTGCAGCTCAGCGCTGACCGCGTCGAAGGTCGAGGCGACCGTAGCGGCGGAATACTGTGGATACAGCGGCAGCACCAGCAGGCGGCGGGCGCCGGCCGCGCGCAGTTCCGCCAAGGCTGCCGCAATCGATGGGGTGCCATAGCGCATGCCCAGCGCCACGCGCACCGGCCCTGGAAACCGCCGGGCCAGGGTATCGGCCAGTGCCGTGCTCTGCTGGCGGCTGATGGCCAGCAGCGGCGAGCCGGCCTCGGTCCAGATGGTCTGGTACTTGCGCGCCGAACGCGCCGGGCGCAAGGGCAGAATGATGCCGTGCAGAATCAGCCACCACAGGGGCCGGGGCAGTTCTACCACGCGCGGATCCCAGAGGAATTCGCCCAGATAGCGGCGCAATGCTGCCGGCGTTGGGGCGTCGGGCGTGCCCAGGTTGGTCAGCAGCACGCCCAGGCATGCGGCCTGCTGGTGGGCCAGATCAGGGCTCAGGGTATCAGTAGCGGTCGAGGCCATCGTCGTCCTATTCTGCGGTTTTGGTGATTTATATCTCTGGAAATAGACCACGCTCGGAGGTTCCGCGCCATGCCTGCTGTTTTTCTTGACCGCGACTCGCTTGATCGCGGCGATCTTGATTTCAGCGCTTTGGAGCATGCGCTGCCCGGATTGCGCTATTACCCGGCTACCGCGCCCAGCGAGATTGCCGCGCGCATCGCCGAAGCCGAGGTGGTGATCAGCAACAAGGTGCTGCTTGATGCTGCTGCCATCGCCCAGGCACCGCATCTGCGGCTGATCTGCGTGGCTGCCACCGGGGTCAATAATGTGGATCTGGCAGCGGCGGCGGCGCGGGCCATCACGGTCTGCAATTGTCGCGGTTACGGCACGGCAGCGGTGGTGCAGCATGTGTTCGCGCTGCTGCTGAGCCTGATGACCCGCCTGCCCGAGTATCAGCAGGCGGTGCGCGCCGGACGCTGGCAACAGGCGGCGCAGTTTTGTCTGCTGGATTTTCCGATCCGCGAACTGGCTGGCAAGACCCTGGGCATTATCGGTTATGGCGAACTGGGCCAGAGTGTGGCACGTATCGCCGAAGCGTTTGGTATGCGGGTGCTGATCGCCCAGCGCCCCGGCACGGTGGATGAGCAGAATGGACGCGTGCCGCTGCCGCTGCTGTTGCCGCAGGTGGATGTGCTCAGCCTGCATTGTCCGCTAACGCCGGAGACGCGCGGCCTGATCGGTGGCTGGGAACTGGCGTTGATGCGCCGTGATGCGATTCTGATCAATACCGCGCGCGGCGGGCTGGTCGATGAGGCGCTGCTCGCCGATGCCTTGCGCCAGGGTGCGCTCGGTGGCGCTGGAATCGATGTATTGAGTCTGGAACCGCCGACGCGGGGCAATCCACTGCTGGCGCCGGATATTCCCAATTTGATTGTGACCCCGCATAGCGCTTGGGGCAGTCGGGAATCGCGCCAGCGCATGATTGAACAACTGGTGGAGAATGTCAGCGGCTATTACAGTGGCGCGCCAACACGGGTAGTGGGATGAAATGACCGGCGATTAGTGCGGCAGCTTGGCATCCGATACGCGCCATTGCCGGGAACACTGCGGAACAGGGTCAGAATGCGGGATGCATGGAATGGGAAAAGGCAGAATGAGGCGAAATTCATACCGGTGATGGTGCAGCACCACACGCTAAGGCCCGCATAGTGCGGGCTTTTTTGTGGGCAGTGTTGGGAAAAGACTGTATCAGGACGAGACAGTATAGAACTGAAAGTGATGTAATTCAGGACACACTTTTCGGGTTTTTTCTGCAAAAAGGGGGATTGAAGTGTGACAGTGTAAAGCAGGAGAATGATAGCGAAACCTTTCAAAAGGTTGGATTTTGGAATTCCATAAGTGCCGCTTTCGATAAGCCTATTCGAGTTGTTGTCAGAACAAAACTTGTCATATTTAACAGCAAGTTAATTAAGGCTTGCCGTGATTATATGTCAACACTGACGTAAAATAAGGCGTCGTTTAGGAGATCTAATTTATGTTAGTCTGCGACAGCATAAGGAATGCCAATGAAATGTAATGATTTTGGCCAGACATATGCCTGACGAATCGCAATCCTTTTGGGCAAAACTAGCTGTAATTACCGCACTTCTGACTGCGTTTGTAGGGCTTGCTACGTTAGTATCCAAGCATCTCATTGGTAACGAAAAAATAGTAATAGTATCGCCTTCTCCATCGTATGATCTGCACCAACAACATGAAGAGCAGACCACACGGTTGGCCGAAATCAAAAAACGCCAGCAGGATGCGGAGCAACAGTTGCTACAAACCGAATTAGCCAGACAAGTGGCAGAAGCCGCCGCACGACGGGCTGAAGCTAATAGAGTACAAGCTGAACAGCAAGCCAAAGTGGCTGAGGCGGCGCGGCGTTTGGCTGAACAACAACTGGATGCTCCGGGAACAAGTCATCAACCTAGTTCATTGATTTCTACCGTGACGCCAACGAATGAAATACAGGTATGGAAACAAGATTGGGGATCAGGTATTGTGGGTGTCGTCACAACCCGTCCGTGTTTATATTTGCCGATATGGCAAAAAAACATGGATAAAGAAATAGGCAAAAGTTTCGAGTTTTTATCTTATTCAATGATACCAGCCGAGCGTTTAAAACGGCAAGAGGATGCATGGTATGTTAGAGGCGATGGATATGCCGTTACCGTTATTGGCTGTTGGAGCCCGTCGGCACACAAGATTTTCTTTTTCAGAAAATCCGATGCCAAAAAATGGGAGCAGGAGGACTTTTATGTGGATGAGCATTGGGAAGAAATTAGGTAGTGGCTCACTGAGGAGAGCAGGTTAAATTGTACTGATGCAAGAAGAGTTGGATGACACTCTCATGCAGTTGAAGGGATTTGGAGAAGGACAGTGTTTTACGAACAAAGCGGCCCAGGCGTTGGCGCAGGGTGTTGTTGAAGCGCTCGATGTGATGGGTTGGGCCTCGTTTGGGGTAGCGACCGTTGTCGCCCGCTTAGATCAAA